>NZ_JBQSYY010000008.1:0-124784 GCF_052379785.1 Halomonas sp. 72
AATGAAATTGCCACTTTCTAAAGCCCTCTCCATTGGAGAGGGCTGTTGGCATGGCTTGGATAGCATGAAACCGCATGGCTGATTTGAGTTGGTAAAGTGTGTTAAAGTTAGTGCTGATAATCCCTTAAAGCGTCAATGTGGTGGCAAGGATGTTTTCCATCGCTACGGTCCAAGTATGAAAACTGGTCAGACATTTAAATAACGAAAGGTGGCTTTGATAGAGCAGTAAGAAATCTTTTTTATAATTCGTGAAAACTCAATGTTTGTTATCTTTAGGGTTGGCGTTTTCAGTCAATGTTGATTGGGTGTTGTAAGTGATTGACGGGTTTGGTTAAGTTTTACTTTATTAAACCGTTAAAAATCGCTTAAGCGATGTTGGTTTAATCCACGTTATAAAGGCTGTGTTATGCCTTGCAGAGACGTATAAGTTAGCTACCTTGTTATGGCAATGACATTGGTCTGAAATTTAATCATACAAGGAGTGGATTAGATGACAGTCAGCAATCTATCTTTTCATAATGTGACCGCCCATAAGCATTACAGCGAGTTAGCGGATTCGCCCTCTTCGCAACATGCGAAATTTTATGATCCCTATCCATCGCGCTTGGCACAGCCTCCTCAAGCACTTTGGCAGGCGCGTCAGGACGCCGTTGTAAAAGGGCGTCACCTGTCAGGGCCTTTAAGCGAACCTCAACTGGATGAATTTGAACGTAAAGGCTTTTTGTTTATCCCGAATCTGATTAGCGGTAGTGAGCTTGATGAGCTACGTGCTGAGATGCAGGCACTTATGAGTACGGATACTTACCGCGATAAAGACTTCAGTATTACTGAGCCTGAAAGTAACGAAATTCGTTCACTGTTTGCGGTACACCACCTTTCAGAACGCTTGGGCGCACTGGCCAGAGATGAGCGCGTGGCGGGCGCCGCTCGGCAGGTGATTGGTGATGATCCTTATGTGCATCAGTCACGCATTAACTACAAGCCGGGGTTCGCCGGTAAGGGCTTTAACTGGCACTCGGATTTTGAGACTTGGCACGCTGAGGATGGTATGCCCGGCATGCATGCAGTGAGTGCGTCCTTGATCCTGACCGATAATCACGAATTTAATGGCCCGCTGATGCTGATTCCTGGCTCGCACAAGAAGTTTGTGCCCTGCATGGGGGAGACGCCAGTGGATAACCATAAGCGTTCGTTGAAAGCGCAGGAAGTGGGCGTGCCAAGCCCAGAGGCTCTCACTGAACTGGTCGCCGAGCACGGTATTGAAGCGCCGAAAGGTAAGGCCGGTGGGCTATTGCTGTTTGATTGCAATACACTGCATGCCTCAAACGCTAACTTGTCGCCGGACCCGCGCAGTAACGTATTCTTCGTCTTTAACCGCCCCGATAATCGCTGCCGCGAGCCATATGCGGCCCCGCAGCAGCGTCCGGACTTTCTAGCCCATGACCCAGGCCATGAGTGGCGAGTCGATAAGTGATTGGGAGGATGAACGATAACCTCGTATTAGGTTGTGGAACATGCACATAGGTAGGGTAAACTGTTGCGTCTGTTGTTAAGAACGCGGCACGTATAATGAGAAGGAGAGTACCCGCCATGCGTCTTGTTCCACAATTTACTGACGGTCAGGCATTTCCCCATGCATTGGGTAAAGTCGTATGTGTTGGCCGCAACTATGCTGATCACGCGAAAGAACTGGATAATCCCGTTCCCAGCGAGCCGCTGTTATTTATTAAGCCTGCGACGAGTGTCGTGGATATAGAGCAGCCGCTGAGCCCGCCTTTTTCTCAAGGCGATGTACACTACGAAACCGAACTGGCCCTATTAGTTGGGGAAACCCTCACCCACGCGACGCCGGATGAAGCGGAACGTGCGATTGTGGGTATTGGTTTAGCGCTTGATTTAACGCTACGCGATGTACAAACGAAGCTGAAAGAGAAGGGCCACCCGTGGGAGATCGCCAAGGGTTTTGATGGGTCTTGCCCGCTATCCAGGTTCCTGCCGCTAAGCCGAGTACCCAACTGGAATGCGCTGGCCTTTACGCTGGAGGTTGATGGTGAAGCGCGCCAGCATGGGGAAGGTTCGGATATGATCTTTGCGATTCCCTCGCTGGTCGCGGAAATGAGCCGTCATTTCACGCTTGAGCCGGGTGATGTCATTTTAACCGGCACCCCCGCCGGTGTCGGTGAATTAACTCGAGGCACATCACTGCGCTTAACGCTGACCGGCGGTCTGGAAGTGACAACCACTGTTACTGAATAAGCCAGCGTTGCATAGTGAAAGCGCCCCTTGGTCATCCAGGGGGGACGCTTTCTATTGGTGCTGAAAAGTAAGGCAAAAAAGTAAGGCGATAGCGTTACTCTAAATACGTATAGCCTTCCAGTCCTTCGTGCAGGCTTGCCGCAAAGCTTTCCTGCTCTTGCTCTGAGAAATCGCTATTGACGATCTGCTCAGTCAGCTTTTGCATAAGTTCCTTGGCGTCAAAGTTGACGTAGGCCAGTACATCGGCAACGGTATCACCCGCCAGCGGATTGGAAAGCACCCACTCGCCGTGCTCGTTTAATGCGGCGTCAACCGAGTCGGTATCGCCGAACAGGTTATGCAAGTCACCCAGAATTTCTTGATACGCCCCCACCAGGAAAAAGCCTAGCCAGCGCTCATCTTCCGAGGGCCATTCGGGAAGGGGTAGGGTGCTTTCTACACCTTGTCCATCAACGTAGCTGTCGATACGTCCGTCTGAATCGCAGGTAATATCCTGAATGACAGCACGGCGTGTTGGGGGTTGATTCAGCCCGCTTAATGGCAGTACCGGGAAGATCTGCTCAATGCCCCACACATCAGGCACCGACTGGAACAGCGAAAAGTTAACAAACAGCTTGTCAGCCAGCTTCTCGGCGAGCTCGTCCATAATTTCGCGGTGTGCCCGATTACGAGTATCCAATTGACTGCGCAAACGCGCACAGGCGGCCAAATACAGGCGCTCGCCTTCGGCACGGGCATTGATATCGCTCAGGCCCAGCACAAACCTGTCCTGTAACTCGCTTACTGCCTGCAAGAGGTCATGCCAGGCCTCGACCAGCATGCGCGGCTCCTGAGGCGTGGCAAGCTGGTCGAACACGCGCCACAGGGCATCAACCTGTATATCGTCCCGAGGCGCCTTCTCGGGCGGCGTATCATCAATGCGCTCTTCGCCAATCACATTGGTAATAAGCACTGCGTGGTGGGCCGTCAATGCCCGGCCCGATTCGCTGATTAAATGGGGCTGAGGTAAATGGGACTCTTCGCACAGCTGAGCAAAGGCGCTCACCACGTTACGGGCATATTCACGCATCGAGTAGTTGGCAGAGCAGTAACTGCGCGAGCGAGTGCCTTCATAGTCAATGCCTAGGCCGCCGCCCACATCGACCGTATCAATCGGTGCGCCAAGGGTAATCAGGTTCTGATAAAAGCGGGCACACTCACGCAGGCCACGCTGAATGTCGCGAATATTGGCGATCTGCGAGCCCAAGTGGAAGTGCACCAGCTGCAGGCTTGCCAAGGCGTCCTGGGCGCGCAGCGTTTCCACCACTTCCAGAATTTGGCTGGCAGTCAGGCCGAACTTGGATTTTTCACCGCCGGTATTTTGCCACTTGCCTTTCCCTACTGAGGCCAGGCGCGCACGCAGGCCAATACGCGGGGTAACATCCAGCTCCCGGGCCTCTTCCATGATCATCGCAAGCTCGGAGAGCTTTTCCACGACCAGGTAAACACGGTGGCCAAGCTTCTCGCCCAGCAGGGCAAGGCGCACGTACTCACGGTCCTTGTAGCCGTTACACACGATTAGCGATGACCCGCCGCCCGAGAGAGCAAGCACGGCAAGAAGCTCGGGCTTGCTGCCCGCTTCCAGGCCCACTCGGCCATTACCGCGCTCGGAAGTCGCCAGAATTTCCTCGACCACGCGGCGCTGTTGGTTAACCTTGATGGGGTAAACCGCCGTGTAGCCGCCCTGGTAGTCAATATCACTCATGGCAGCATCAAAGGCGCCGCACAGCTGTTCAACCCGGTCGTGCAGAATATCGCTAAAGCGCACCAGAATAGGCAGGCGTAGGCCCGCCTCCTGCAACTGAATCACCAGCTCACGCAGGGGCAGGGTAGGGCCTTCGGCGTCGCTGCCTAGGGGGCGTACCAGAGCTTGGCCGTGGTCGTCTACATCAAAGTAGCCGCTGCCCCATTGGTCGATATTCCATGTGCGGCGAGCACTTAGTGCTGACCCACTTTGCGTTGCACTCATAAGTCAGCCTCAGGAAGAGGTAAGGCGCCATACGCAATGCGCGCGTTTAAGATGGTATGAAAACGCTCGGGGTCGTGAGGTGTTAAATCGTGAGCCGGTGGGTCAACGTAGACGACCAACAGGCGCGATAACCAATAGCGTAGCGCCGTCATGCGCAGCATTATCGGCCATACGTCACGCTCATCGTGGGTGAGTGGTCGGCGTGCCAGGTAAGCCCCCAGCAAGGCATTATAGCGCTCTGCATTGAGCGTGCCGTCTTCATTTGATGCCCAGTCGTTAATCACGATGGCGAGATCAAACAGTAGGTCACCAGTACAGCCATTATAAAAATCAATGATGCCGCCAAGCTGATCGCCATCGAACAGCGTGTTGTCGCGAAACAGGTCACCATGGATAGCCCCTTGGGGCAGCTTGGCGTACTGACTGAAGGCGCTTTCAAAATCCTCGACTTCGTTTTTCATTAATGCCTGATCATCAGGGCTTAAGTACGCCAATACTTTATGGTGCATGGCCTGTAGCCAGTGCAAGTCGCGGGGGTTCGGACGATGGCCGGAGAAGTGCTGTGAGATCACATGCAAACGCCCCAGCGTGTCCCCAAGCGCCCGGCACTGCGCCAGGTTAGGGGCGACGGGATGACGGCCCGGCATACGCGGAAATAGCAGGGCCGGTTTATCCGCTAGGCTGTGCAGTGCAATGCCATCGCGGTCATGAACCGGGCCTGGCACTGGCAAACGGTGTTCATCCAGGTAGTCCAGCAGGTCGACGAAGAACGGCAGCTCTTCATGTTCACCTTGTTCAAACAGGGTGAGCACCAGTTCTCGGCGCTGCGTGGTAACAAAAAACGTTGAATTTTCGGTGCCGCCCGCGACTCCTTGCAGAGATACAAAGCCACCAACATCAAAGTTGTCTAAAAACGTAGCGACCTGTGCGTCGCTAAGCGGGGTGAATACAGCCATGAAAGTCTCGCCCAGGTTGCTAAGCTGATTATTGTAGCGGCTTGCTGGCTGAGTTGGCAGCGTTGTTAAGCGCTTAAGCGTATTTGTATCCGCCAGTTTATTTCAGCCGCTGGCGCTTAGCGCGTATCATGACCCTATACTTTTTTTGCAATGGATATTGGTTATGGCCCGTGCCCCGATCGTGCTCGTCGATGGTTCCTCGTACTTGTATCGTGCCTTCCACGCGCTGCCGCCGTTAACAACCTCTAATGGCCAACCGACGGGAGCCGTTAAGGGCGTGCTGAACATGCTCAAACGGCTCATAAAGGATTATCCGCAAAGCCCAATGGCGGTGGTGTTTGATGCGCCGGGCAAAACCTTCCGTGATGAGCTCTTTGAAGACTACAAGGCGCATCGCCCACCGATGCCGGATGATTTACGCAGCCAGGTCGCCCTACTGCATGCCTGCGTAAAGGCGCTTGGCTTGCCACTTTTATGCATTGACGGCGTGGAGGCGGATGACGTGATAGGTACGTTAGCGCACCGTGCCACGCAGGCGGGTCGGGATGCAGTGATCTCCACCGGCGATAAAGATATGGCGCAGCTGGTGAATGCGCATATCACGCTGGTCAATACCATGAAAGATGAAACCTTGGATGAGGCCGGTGTGGAAGGCAAGTTTGGTTTGCCGCCTGCTCTGATTATCGATTACCTCGCCTTGATGGGCGATAAGGTCGATAACATCCCGGGCGTGCCGGGTGTGGGCGAGAAAACCGCCTTGGGGCTGCTGCAGGGAATGGGCGGCGGGCTGGATACCATTTACGGGGATTTAGAGCGGGTTAAAACGCTCTCGTTTCGTGGGGCCAAAACGTTATCCAAAAAGCTTGAAGAGCACCGTGAGCAGGCCTATCTCTCCTATCAGCTCGCCACCATCAAAGTCGACTGCGATCTGCCGGTTGGGCTGGATAATTTAGATATTGCGCACCCGGATCGCGAACAGCTGGTTGCGCTTTATAAAGAGCTTGAATTCAGGCAGTGGCTGGCTGAACTGCTGGAGGGAAAAGATGAAGGCGTGGATGACGTAAAAGGCGGCGAACCGGTATCTGACGATGCTGAGGAAACCAGTGATGCGCAGTCAGCCAGCCCTCAAGAGCGCCAGGACCATGTCATCGTTGAGCAAAGCGAACTGGACGCTTGGCTCAAGCGCTTAAAAAGCGCCAAGCGGTTCTGTTTTGACCTGGAAACGACCAGCCTGAATTACATGGAAGCCGAAATTGTGGGAATTGGACTGGCGCTCGACGCCGGTGAAGCGGCCTATATTCCGCTGGCCCACGACTATTTGGATGCTCCCGCTCAGTTGGATAGAGCCAAGGTTTTAGCTGCGCTCAAGCCGCTGTTCGAAGATCAAAAGACCATCAAGATTGGCCAGAACCTCAAGTACGATATTTCCGTATTGGCCAACTACGACATTATCGTTGCTGGAACGCTGGCCGATACGATGCTGGCCTCTTATGTACTGAATTCCACGGCAACGCGCCACGACATGGATTCGCTGGCGCTTAAGTACCTGGGCGAGAAAACCACCTCGTTTGAAGAGATCGCTGGTAAAGGCGCCAAGCAGTTGACCTTCAACCAGATAGCGTTAGAGCAGGCAGCACCTTATGCCTGTGAAGATGTGGATATTACCCTGCGCTTGTACGATGTGTTGCGCCCGCAGGTAGATAAAGAGGGGCGCCTGGCCCAGGTGCTGGATCACCTGGAGCTGCCGCTGATCAAGGTGATTTCCCGCATTGAGCGTAACGGCGTGGCGATAGATGCTGAGCGCCTACACGCGCAGAGCCAACAGCTGGATAAGCGCATTCGTGAACTGGAAATTGAAGCGTTTGACCTGGCCGGGCGTGAGTTTAATCTGGGCTCGCCCAAGCAGTTAGGCGAAATTCTGTTTAATGAGCTGAAGATCCCTGTTCTCAAGAAAACACCCAAAGGCGCGCCATCAACGGCCGAAGCGGTGCTTGAGGAGCTGGCGCTGGATTACCCGCTGCCCAAGGTCATCATGGAGCATCGCGGGCTTTCCAAGTTGAAGTCCACCTACACCGATAAGCTGCCGCGCTTGATCAACAAGGCAAATAACCGGGTACACACCAGTTATCACCAGGCGGTCACCGCCACCGGTCGTCTCTCTTCATCGGACCCGAACCTGCAGAACATCCCCATTCGCACCGAAGAGGGGCGCAAGATTCGTCAGGCGTTCATTGCCCGGCCCGGCTATCGCATTGTTGCCGCTGACTACTCGCAGATCGAGCTGCGCATCATGGCGCACCTTTCAGAAGACAAGGGCCTGCTGGAAGCGTTTGCCGAGAATCGCGATATCCACACGGCCACTGCCGCGGAAGTCTTCGGCACCGCGCTGGACAAAGTGTCCAGTGATCAGCGGCGTAGTGCTAAAGCGATTAACTTCGGGCTGATTTACGGTATGAGCGCGTGGGGCCTTGCGCGCCAGCTGCATATCGAGCGCAATCAGGCGCAAACCTATATCGACCGCTACTTTGACCGCTACCCAGGCGTGGCTCGCTATATGGACCGGATTCGCACCCAGGCCGCGGAAGATGGGTTTGTGGAAACCGTGCTGGGGCGCCGCCTGTACCTGCCGGAAATCCACTCGCAAAACCGCAACCGCCGTCAGGGCGCCGAGCGTACCGCGATCAACGCGCCCATGCAGGGCACCGCCGCGGATATCATCAAACAAGCCATGATCGACGTGGACGCTTGGCTTGCAGAGGGCGAGTTCGATGCGCTGATGGTCATGCAAGTACATGATGAACTGGTGTTTGAGGTGAAAGAAGAGCAGGTGGAAGCGTTTATTGGTGAAGTGCAAACGCGTATGCAAGCCGCCGCCGAGCTTAAAGTGCCGCTGATTGTCGAAGCCGAAAGCGGGGTTAATTGGGATGAAGCGCATTAAAAAGTAAATAGTGCGCACATGAAAACGGCCCGCCAAGTGGCGGGCCGTTTTGTATGCGTGGGGAGGGCTTAGCGCCAGCCGACGCGGTCAAAAATACGAATGGCTTCGGGGTTATTCTCACCCAGCACATTAATATTCAGCTCATCCTTTTTGAAGTCACCCCATGACTCTAATACCGGGTCTTTCTTGACACCGTCGACGACCGGGAACTCATAGTTACGCTCGGCGAAGATTTCCTGGGCGCCATCAGATGATAAGAACTCCAGGAATTTAATGCCGTTTTCCGGGTTTTGCGCATTGGCTACCAGGCCTGCACCGCCAACGTTAACGTGGGTGCCACGGTCGTTCTGGTTGGGGAAAATTACCCCCACCTTGCGCGCTGCTTCACGGTCAGACTCGTTGTCGGAATGGAGCATACGAACATAGTAGTAGTGGTTGGCAACGGCCAAGTCACACTCGCCACTAGCGACCCCAAGAATCTGGTCAGTATCACCACCTTCCGGGTTACGTGCCAGGTTGTTAACCACGCCCTGGGCCCACTCTTCTGCACCCTCTTCACCGTGATGCTCAATCATGGAGGCAAGCAGCGACTGGTTATAGATGTTGTTGGAGGAGCGAATGCACAACTGGCCTTCAAACCGAGGATCGGCTAAATCTTCGTAGCTTTCGATCTGGCTGGGGTCGAAGTTATCGCGGTTATAGAAAATTACCCGTGCACGCTGGCTAAAGCCAAACCATAAATTGTCAGGCTGGCGCATTGACTCCGGCAGACGCTCGCTCAGTACCTCAGAATCCACGCTTTGGAACAGGCCGTCCTGCTCGGCGCGCCATAAACGGCCCGCATCGACCGTCAGCATGACGTCGGCGGGGCTGGCAATGCCCTCACGCTGCATGCGCTCCATCAGTTGGTCGGAGTCGCCTTCCAGAACGTTCACTTCGATGCCCGTCTCGTCGGTGAACGCTTTATAGAGGATTTCATCCGAATCGTAGTGGCGGGCAGAGTAAATGTTAACCGCATCGGCAAGTGCTGTACTTGATACAGCAGCGCCCGCAAGAATGGCGGCGATAGAGACTGAAAGACGTGTTGTTTTCATATAGTTAGCGTCCTAAATGATTATGAGAATAAGTTGCATTAAGTTTTAGTATTGAATACTTTCGCAGTACCCGCGTCAAGGGAAAAAAGAACAAGGTGTTCGTGGTTGTGCAACCCTGCGTGCATATCAAGCGAATGAAAAATACAATGGTGTTGATATTCAACGCAGCCTGCCTAGCAGCACGCCAAAAGTGCTGGCTAAGTGAGACGCTGATTAAATGAGGTAATGGTGACATTATGGCAGTAACCGTATCAGCTCCCGATAACGCCACGTTACAGGCGCTTTCGCTACACGATGTCCACCATACGTATGCAGCAAACCAGGTGGTGAAAGGTGTCTCGTTAGAGATTTCCCCTGGAGAAGTCGTGTGTCTGCTGGGGCCATCGGGGTGCGGTAAAACCACGCTATTACGTATTGCTGCAGGGCTGGAAGCCCTTCAACAAGGTAGCGTTAGCCTGGAAGGGCAGGCCGTCGCATCACCCGACCAACGCCACCTTCCGCCGGAAAAGCGTAATGTCGGCCTGGCATTTCAGGACTCGGCGCTTTTCCCTCACTTAAGTGTGCTGGAAAACGTCACATTTGGGCTCAAACAGATGCCCGCGCGTCAGCGCCGCGAACGCGCGGTCGAGCTGTTGACTCAGTTGGGGATGGCGGATTACATCGATACCTACCCGCACATGCTGTCTGGCGGGCAACAACAGCGCGTCGCTTTGGCCCGGGCGCTTGCGCCAACACCCAAGTTGATGCTGCTCGACGAACCCTTTTCGAGCCTGGATGCACGGCTGCGTGACCGCATTCGTGACGATACGCTGCACGTGTTGAAGAAGCTTGGGTCAGCCACGTTACTGGTGACCCACGACCCGGAAGAAGCCATGTTTATGGCCGACCGAATTGCCCTCATGCGCGATGGCCGAATTATTCAAACGGGCACGCCGCGCGAGCTTTATTGCACGCCGGTCGACCCGTTTGTGGTGACCTTTTTTGGTGAAGTAAATGAGCTCAGCGGCACGGTTAAGCAGGGCCGTGTGCAGACTCCGGTAGGTGAAATAGATGCCAGCTGGCTGCCCGAAGGCAGTAAGGCGCGGATTATGATTCGCCCTGAGGCGCTGCGGCTTCAGGAACGCGACTTGCCCGCAGCCGCCCACCGCCATAGCCACGTGGTCATGGCAAAGCTACTCGGGCGTTCCAGCCTCATTCATTTGTGCGCCCACGGGGCTGATGGCCAGGAGGCGCATCTACATGCCCGCGTGCTTGGCGTCTTTCTGCCCCAGGAGGGCCAGCCGATTGATATCGACCTGGACCACTCTCAGGTGTTTGTGTTTCAGGATGAAGCCTAGGTAGACTTCCCCGTAGATTTACTGAGTATGGCTGCCGGGCCGCGCCCGGCGCATGGCCAGGCTAAGCAGAATCACCGGCAAGATGCCGACCACCACAATAGCCAGCGACGCGGTGGAGGCCTCAGCCAAGCGCTCATCAGACGCCAGGCTATAAGCACGCACCGCCAGAGTATCGAAGTTGAACGGCCGCAGGATAATCGTCGCGGGCAGTTCTTTCATTACATCCACAAACACGAGAATTCCGGCGGCCAGCAGGCTGCTACGCATCAGCGGCGTATGAATACGGCGCAGCGTGCCACCTGCGGTTTGGCCCAAAGTGCGTGAGGCGGCGTCCATATTGGGAGTCACTTTGCCCAGGCTTGCCTCAACCGCATTAAATGACACGGCCAAAAAGCGCACGACATAGGCATAAATTAAAATAAACGCCGAGCCGCTAAACACCAAGCCGATAATTTTTCCGTAGTGGGCGTGTAGCCACGTATTCAGCGTGTTATCCAGCCAGGCAAAGGGAATCAAGATACCTACTGCAACCACCGAGCCGGGAATGGCATAGCCCATCGCGGCGATTCGGGTAAATAGCCGGGCCCCGGGCGAGTTATGTAGCCGGACGCCATAGCTCAACAGCACCGCCAGGCCCACGGCAATCAGCGCCGCGACCATGGCAAGGCTGAGGCTGTTGGTAGCGAAGCGGATAAAGCGCGTGCCCAGCAGGGCGTCGCCCTGCTGAATGGCAAGGTTCAGCAGAATGCCGCTGGGCAATAAAAAGCCGATGACGATAGGCAGCAAGCAGGCGAGCGTTGCGCCGAGGGCGCGCCAGCCATGCAGGCGGTACTCGGGCAACTGTTGGTAGCGGTTGGTGGTATGAAAATAGCGCCGCTTCCCGCGCGAGAAGCGCTCCAGCAGCACCAGCACAATCACAAACGTTAGCAGGCAGGCGGCTAGCTGAGCGGCTGCCACGGGCTCGCCCAGCCCAAACCAGGTGCGGTAAATGCCGGTGGTAAAGGTATCCACGCCAAAAAACTGCACCGCGCCAAACTCGTTGAGGGTTTCCATCAGCACCAGCGAAACGCCACCCACCAGGGCGGGGCGCGCCAGCGGCAGGGCAACGCTTGCAAACAGATGCCAGGGGCCGCGACCCAGCGTGCGCCCTACATCGAGTACGCACACCGATTGCTCAAGAAAGGAGGCGCGGGCGAGCAAATAAACGTAGGGATACAGCACAAACGTGATCAGCGTCGCGGCGCCGCCTAACGAGCGCACGTTGGGGAAGTAGTAGTCGCCGTACTGCCAGTCAAACCACCCGCGCAGCGCACTCTGTAGCGGCCCTGCCACCTGCAAAAAATCCGTGTAAGCGTAGGCGATGACATAGGTGGGCACCGCCAGCGGTAATAAAAGTGCCCACTCGAAGATTCGTTTGCCCGGGAAGCGGCACATCACCACCAGCCAGGCGCTACCGGCGCCCAGGATTAACGTGCCCAGCCCCACCCAGAGCACAAGCCAAAAGGTATTCGACAGATAGCGGCTCAACACGGTGCTCGCCAAGTGCTGCCAGACGCCTTCCGTCGGCACAAAGATATAGCTCAAGACAACCAGAATCGGCAGTGCCACCGTCAGCGCAATCAAGAACAACGCACATGACCAGGGTGTGAGTGATAGCCTAAAGCGGGATATACCGTCAGCGAGTAGCGCCAATCGTGAACGGCGAGCGGGAATGGGCACGTCGTTGTCTCCTAAGACGAGGCTGGCAGGCTGACTCGTCAATGCGAAAAAATAACAGCTGTAAATGGTATCACTTGGGTAGTGTTGCTGCAGCTATCCCTGCGCTCAACTGCTCGTTAAGGTAATCAGCACTCCGTTTAGCCAACGAGTGTTGTGCAATGGGGAAAAACGGCGAAAATAGACCTACTTTTCGAGCTGTTTTTACGCAATAACGCGTGTCAGGAGTCTTGATGCCAAGGTTATCACCACCAAGCGGATTGACGAGAACGTTAAGCATGATTAGTGAGCGGCCAGTTCAAACACTAGTTGCCCATTCCAAGCGGCTGGAGAGGAGGCGTTGGCGTCAACTGGTATGGCTAACCGGTAGGCCTTGCGAATGTCGTGCCCACGCGCATCGGCTGTGGCAGGCTGCTAACTGGACAGCACCTTTATGGGTTGCTCATCAGGCCGATGATGTGCCCGTTGCGCCCTGGATAACGCCCCGTAAGGCGCGCACGCGTTTAGGTGCAGAGCATCAGCTCATCGTGCTGGATGCCAGTGGTGAGGCGGGCTTTGATCCTGACGCGCTAGGCGCGCTGGCAGGCACGTTGACAGCGGGCGGCTTGCTGGTGCTTATGACTCCCAAGCCTTGGGGTCGTCATCCGGACCCGGATTACGCGCGTTTTGCTGACCACCCTTGGCACTGGGAGCAGTTAACGTCGCACTATCTGGCGCGATTGGCTCGCCTGCTTCATGAGCGCACAGATGTTGTCCCTTGGCATGCCCCTGGAGTGCCAAAGCTGCCCCGTTTACCCGCCAGCACGAATTGTCCACAGAGCGTTAGCGATAGCGCGTGTCTCACGGGGGATCAATCGGCTATCGTTGCCCAGCTTGTACGTTTGAAGCGCCGCCGCCCAGTGGTGATTACCGCTGATCGTGGGCGGGGTAAAAGTGCCGCGCTTGGGATCGCCTGCGCACGCCTTTTAGAAAACGGAACCTCGAATATCATTGTGACGGCCCCTAGGTTAAGTGCCGTGGAGAGCCTGTTCGCTCGGCTTGAAGCCCTGTGCCCTGACGGAGCGCGCATCGCCCCAGGGCGCTTTCAACTCGCAGATAACCGCGAGCTGAGCTTTTTGCCCCCGGATGTACTTACCGAGCACGTTGCGGCCAAACAGTTGGGAGGCGATGGCAGCTATTTAATGGTGGATGAAGCCGCGGCGATTCCTGCTGCCTTGTTGGGTCAGTGGCTGGCGGCGTTTCCACGTATTGCGTTTGCGACCACCGTTGATGGCTACGAAGGTTCGGGGCGAGGGTTTGCCTTGCGCTTTAAAGACGTATTGACCCGGCTGACGCCGCAATGGAAAGCCTTGACGCTGGACACCCCCATCCGCTGGAGTGCCGGTGATCCTCTTGAAGCCGCGATCAACCGGTTGCTGCTACTCAAGGCGCCTTTGCCAGCCTTGGGGCAACGTGACAATTACGCGGATAGCTCATATACACTCGAACGTGCCGGCCTTGCCCAGGAGGAAGCTGCTCTTGAAGCGCTGTTTGGCCTGTTGGTGCAGTCTCACTACCGGACCTCTCCAGGTGACGTGCGTCAGCTGTTAGACGGGCCCGGAACCACGCTGCGTCTACTGGGGCAGAAACATGCCCCTCAAGCGGTTCTGGTGGCACGAGAAGAGGGCGGTTTTGATGCCACGCTTGCCGAGCAAGTCGCACGGGGCGAGCGCCGCCCGCAAGGGCATTTGATGGCGCAGTCGCTGGCCGCCCACATGGGCAGCCGTACAGCACTGACCGCCCGCTGGCGACGTGTCGTGCGTATCGCCACTCATCCAGACCGCCGCCGGGAAGGCCTGGGGCAACAGCTTATTGCCGAGGATGTTCAGGAGGCCACGGAGCGAGGCATTGCGCTTTATGGCGCCACCTTCGGTGCCGAAGCGTCGCTACTGCGCTTCTGGCTTGCCCAAGGGTTTCAGCCCGTGCGGCTGGGCATCACCCGTGAAGCGGCTACCGGGGAATTTGCGGTGATGGTTGCCAAAGCGCTGAACGTTGAGGGGCACGCGGTACTGCATTCGTTAACGGCAGGGTTCAGCGCAGCGCTGCCCAGCTTGCTGGCGTTTGAATTAACCACGCTGCCCGCCGAGGTAGTCACACTGTTACTACGCGGGCTGCCTTCTACACCGCTAACCCCAGAAGAGCGCCAAGCCATCAACGATGTCGCCTATGCGCACCGTGACCCGGCGCTGGCGCGGCCTGCGCTACAAGCGCTGGCACGAGAAGCCAGCCACGTGCCCTCATCAGGCATGGCAACCGCGCATCACCAACTGGCGGCGTGGGCCTTTCAAAACCAGCCTTTAGCCGCCGCGCATAATGCGTCCGTTCGTGCACTACGCCAAGCGGTGGGGCAGGTGGCATCAATGCATGCTTTTCCCTCGTCGCCTTGAGGAGTAAAGTGGGTCGATTACCGATAATGAAGAGCTTTTATGAACGCACATTTAGACGCGTTAACGCCGCCTATCGTTTGGCGCCATTTTCGTACGCTGTGTAATACGCCGCGTCCCTCGGGTCAGGAAGCTGCATTGGTCGCGATACTAGAAGCCTGGGCCGATGCTCAAGGGCTTGCTCACGACCGCGATAGTTTTGGCAATTTGCGCATTTGTAAGCCGGCATCACCTGGCTGCGAATACGCCCCAGGGGTTATTTTGCAGGGCCATCTGGATATGGTGGCCCAGGCCAATGCTGGCAGCGCCCATGATTTTTCGCGTGATCCAATAAGCACCTACGTCGCCGATGGTTGGCTGCATGCTGAGGGTACGACGCTTGGGGCTGACAACGGAATGGGCGTGGCGGCTATTCTTGCCGTGCTTGAGGATGCAGCGCTTACCCATGGTCCGCTTGAAGCGCTGTTTACTCTGGAAGAAGAGACCTCAATGGGAGGCGCGCTGAACTTGGCAGAGAACTGGCTGAAAGGCTCATTGCTGCTTAACCTGGACAGTGAAGACCGCGGTGAAGTGTATATCGGCTGCGCGGGCGGTGGCGATGTGGTGGTGGATGCCCAGCTACCCGTTGCCAAGCTACGCGACGATGAGCAACTGGTCGAGATTGCACTGACAGGCCTTAAAGGCGGCCATTCAGGCATGGATATCCACAAGCCGCTGGGCAATGCCAATCGCCTGCTGGTGCGTGCGCTGCGTACCCTTGAAGGGTTTGATGGGCGGCTGGTTAGCTACCACGGCGGTACGCTGCGTAATGCGATTCCTCGTGAAGCGTTTGCTCAGCTGGCCTTGCCCGCTGACGAAGTGGATGCCGCCTTCGACGCGCTAAAAGCGCTGGAAAGTACCCTGCGTGCCGAGCTTGGCAGTGGCGATAGCGGTCTGGTGCTGACGGCAACGCGTGCGGTGAATAATGTGTCAGTAGACCCGCTAACCCTGGACGCCAGTGCCATGTTGGTGGCCGCGCTTCACGCAGCGCCCTGCGGCGTCGAGCGCATGAGCGCTGATGTGCCCGGTGTTGTTGAAACGTCCAATAATCTGGGCGTACTCAGCCTGGAAGAGGGGCGTTTGCATCTATGTGCGCTGGTACGCTCCTTGCACGATACCGCAATGATCGCTTTGGCCGACCGCTTTGAGGCACTGTTTGGGTTGATTGGCGCACGTGTCCGTGTCGAGAATAGCTACCCCGGTTGGGCGCCGAATCCTGGCAGTGCGCTGTTAGCGATTTTTAACAAACGCCATGCCGCGCTGTTTGAGAAAGAACCCGCTGTTAAGGTCATTCACGCGGGGCTTGAGTGCGGCATTCTGGGCAGTAAATATCCCCACCTGGATATGGTCTCGTTTGGCCCGCTGATTCGTGGGGCTCACTCCCCGGATGAGCGGGTGGAGCTTGCATCGGTCGATGAGTTCTGGCGTATGCTGCGCGCGTTGATGGAAGATTTGGCCCAGAAAGGCTAGCCAACCTCGGGCTAAACAAAACGGCACCGCGAGGGTGCCGTTTTTGCATCTATCGCTAAGAAGAGCGCTTATCACTTACCGAGATAAGCGTTCAGCATCCAGATGGTTTTTTCCTGCTCGCGAATGTAGTCGCTGGCTAGTGAGGCTGTCCCTTCATCATCAGCGTCAGAGGCGAGTGAGAGCACTTCGCGCTGAAGCTCAATTAGGACCTGGTATCCTTTGATAATGCCGTTAACGCAGGCTTTGCCGTCGTGTACGTCTTTATCTTCCTGAATATGCGAAAGCGTGGCGTAGTCACTGTAGGCATGTACCGGCTTGTGACTCAGGGTGAGGATACGCTCGGCGACTTCATCTACCTTGGTCAGCAGGTCCGTGTAAAACTCTTCAAACTTGGCGTGCAGTTCAAAAAAGTCGCTACCCTTCACGTTCCAGTGGTAGCCGCGCACGTTCATGTAAAAAATCTGATAGTTCGCCAGCAGGTGGTTGAGTTTCTCGGCAAGCTGGCTGGCACTGCCTTCATGAAGGCCGATGCTATTGGTATCGGTCATGCTGTCTCTCCTTGTTGGAGCCGTGTAGCACGGCTATCAAATCGTTTGATTAGCATAAAACGCTGCTGGAACATTGCAAAACAGGTTTTTTGCATCGTACTCATAGCGTTATGACATTACCGTGACGGCAACACCGCCCGGTTTTAATAACTGGATCTTAAAACGGACCATGTATCGACGTGGCTTTCACGAACGCTGCCTAACAACAGTAATGCTGCCGTTCGAGATGTTTTTCAAGGGGCCGCCGGGGTTAACCATAAACGAATAATTGTTTCACAGCGTGCCGCCAGCAACTCGGCTGTTCTGGGCAAAGCCTGTTCCAGCGTCATGGGGCCATCGGCCAAGGCAAAGGCCGCGGTTACACCTTCATCAAGACAGGCTTGCCAGCCATCGCCCAGGCTGCCCGCTAAAATAACCACAGGTTTACCCAAGCGCTTGGCCGCACGGGAAACGCCAATGGGGGTTTTGCCCGACATGCTTTGTCCATCCAGGCGTCCCTCACCGGTAATGATCAGGTCAGCGTTATTGAGCAGAGTGGGCATATTCGCGTGCTGCATAATCAATTCGATGCCCGGTTTCAGCGTCGCGTTAAGAAACGCGCTGGCTGCAAACCCCATTCCGCCTGCGGCACCTGCGCCGGGCAGGTCTCGGTAGTCATGCGCCAACGCGCTGGCGCAAATGTCGGCAAAGCGGGCAAGCGCCAAGTCAAGCTGAGCTACCTCTTCAGGGGAGGCGCCTTTTTGAGGGCCAAATACCGCACTGGCGCCCCGTTCACCCAGCAGTGGGTTATCCACATCCACCGCTGCTTCCACGTTGAGTGAGGCCAAGCGTGGGTCCAGCCCAGAAATATCCAGCGATTCAAGGCCTGCAAGCGCAGCACCGCCTGGCGCAAGTGGCTTGCCATGTGCATCCTGAAACCTGGCGCCCAGGGCTTGTAGCATGCCAGCACCGCCATCGTTGGTGGCGCTTCCTCCTAGCAGTAGCAGTACGTTTTCGGCGCCCTGGTTAAGCGCTGCGAGAAATAACTCGCCTACCCCAAAGGTGGAGGTTTGTAGCGCGTTGCGCTCTTGAGGGCTTAAGTGTTGTAATCCGCTGGCTTCTGCCAGTTCGATAAACGCGGTACGCTGTTCGCTAAGCCAACCCCAGGCGGCATCGCGGGGTCGTCCAAGTGCATCGTGAACCGTTTGATAGCACCGCTTGGCACCGGTTGCGGCAATTAATGCATCCAGACTTCCTTCGCCACCATCAGCCAACGGGCAGCAGTGTGTTTGCGCGCCGGGGACCGCACTACGTACGCCTTTAGCCATCGCCTTGGCTGCTAATTCAGCGCTTAGGGCGTCTTTAAAACTATCGGGGCAAAGCAGGATATTCATCGCACAATCTCCGCAAATGACGGTCTCTAATCTATTGTAATGATGAGAGGAGCTTAACGCGCTGCTTGCTGATAGACCAGTTGCTGATAGACCCGTTGTGATCATCGCTCGAGGATCTAACATGAAGTCGATACCGATTAGCTTAACCTGCCTGCTGGCGCTGGCTGGCTGCCAGGTGACGCCAGACCGTCTGCCCCAGGCCGAGCCTGCCCCCTCAGCGGCCTGCTATTTTTCTAACAGTGCTGAAAGAGACTCCCAGGAAGTGCTTCGCCAAAGCGTTGCGCTGCTCACCGAATCGGGATTTGAACTGAATTCGACGGATGCGACGTTAGGCCTGGTCACTGCTAGCCGCACCCAAGCGCTGCGTGGCTATTACGATCCTTATGATAACGCCTACGGTTATGGTCGCGGCATACGTGCCTTCGGCGGGTTTGGATTGGGAGGCGGCGGCGGTATCGGCATCGGAATGGGCTTTGGGGGCGGGCTGCAACAGCAGCCAGTCGAGGTCGAACGGGTCTCACTCCTGATCCACGACGACCATATTCGTATCTCGCGCGATATCCGCCGCTTCGACCATCTGGGCGATATGCGGGAGTCGTACAGTGCGAGCAACGATGATTTTTGTCAGCGCTTTCAAACGGCGCTTGAGCAATACAGGAGGCCAACCGGGAGAGGGTTATGAGGCGAGGCCGTTGGGATATCAGGTGGGTAGGCGTGATGCTTTTGAGTACATGGCTTACCGGCTGCGCAACGACGTCGCCGTCTGTCCCGCGTGAGCTTGTCTATCCAGCCTCGGTCGATACGACGTTTCGAAGTGCTGTTGAGCTGATGATGAAGCAAGGGTACGTGATACGCCATGCCGATTTGACCCTGGGGCGTGCAGAAGCCTCGCTAGCCCGCTGGCCTGAATACCGTTTGCAACTGCAGGTGAGTGAAGCCGGGAGTGGTAGCCAGGTGAGTGTCATGGCTTGGCGTGGCAATCAACCATTGGCGCCTTATTTATTGGATCCGTGGCTAGTGGATTTACAAGCAACGTTGGGATTAGCACCGTGAAGCAGTGTGGTGATCAAAGAGTAAGTACTTTTTATAGCGGCAAATGTTGGGCGCTGGGCGCTGGATTGATCGGCTTGCTGATGAGCCCGCTTGCAACCGCACATCCGCATGGCTGGATTGATTTCAGTATCCGAGTCATGACCGACGAGGAGGGCGTTGTGCGCGGGTTGCATCACGCATGGCGGATGGACCCTTTTTATAGCCTGGTGGTGTTTGAAGAGCTCCAGCATGTGGATGGCGTTAGCCTGGAGGTTGGGCTTGACCGGTTAGGCACTGAAATACGCGATAATCTTGCGGGTCAGCACTACTTTACAGACGTTCGTCTGGATGGCGAGCCGTTGGCATTGGGCGAGGTAACCGAATACACGGCCAGGGAGCATGACGGGCGGCTTAGCTTTACGTTTATCCTCCCGCTACAAACGCCCCAACCCTTGGCGGGCCACGTGCTTGATTATCAAATATACGATCCAACGTATTATATCGAGATGGTTCATGAGTCAGAAAATAACCAGCCTAAAGACGACGCCTTGGTGCTGCACGGGGAACCTGCCTGCGAGCTAAGCATCTTAATCGCCGAACCTGACCCTGAGCTGGTCCTGCAAGCTGCTCTGCTGGACCAGGATGAGGAAGCCGAACCAGGGCTTGGACGGTTTTTTGCCGAAACAGGGCGTGTTGATTGCCGCTAATCACAAGCTGCAGACCCGACGAATTCTATGAATGTATGAAATAAGGTAGTGCTTTATGCGATCACTCGTTATGCGCAGGCCCATTATGCTGATTGCGCTATTAGCACTTGCTGCTGGGGCAGTGATATTTTTATGGGAAGGGGGATTACAGGGCACAAGCTACCAGATGCTGGCTTGGCAGCGGAGCTTTAACCGCTCGCTCACGCTGGCGATTACCGAGCTTGCCCGCGAACCTTCTCAAGCCACCTGGTGGGTATTATTGAGCGTCAGTTTTGGTTACGGCGTTTTTCACGCGGCAGGGCCTGGGCACGGGAAGGCGGTGCTGGCAACGTATCTGGCCTCTCATGGGGGCGCCGTGCGGCGAGCATTAGGGCTTTCGTTTGCCGCGTCGCTGTTGCAAGGCGTGACTGCCATCGTCATGGTAGCCATTCTGGTGCACGGCCTGGGGTGGCTAACGCGTCAGGCCATGGGCAGTGTTGTTTGGGTTGAGCAGGCCAGTTTTTTACTCATAACGCTATTGGGTGTTTGGCTATGCGTTCGGGCTTACAAGCAGCTGCGCCGCGCTTATCAGCCTATTGCGTTTTATCCGGTTCAGCACGACCACGGCAATGGCCATCATCTCAATCACGATCACAGCCATGGCCACCACCACTGCTGTGGCGGCGCGCATCATATTGAACCCGAGCAAGCGTTGGATTGGCGTACCGCCATCATGACGGTCGGTGCGATTGGTATGCGTCCTTGCAGTGGCGCGGTACTTTTACTCGGCGCCGCCAGCCTATTGGGGCAGTTTTATATTGGCGTTTTATCGGTACTGGCCATGTCGTTGGGTACAGGAATGACGGTGTCGGCGTTGGCGCTTGCCAGCGTGTTTGCACGCCGCTGGGCAACGCGGCGTTTAGCCAGGCAGCAGCACGCTTCTCAGTCGGCGCATAAAGTGGTGGGCTGGGCGGCGCTTGCCGGCGGCATATTGATTGTTCTATTGGGCGTTATGCTTGTCACGACGAGTGTTTCTCAACCTGCCGGGGCGCCCTTGCTTGGCGAGCCGCCCGCAAGGCAAAGCAGCCCGCTTTTAAGGCCCTGACAGCAGCTAAGCGTTTAAGCGGTCAATATGCGCAATAAGTTGATCGCGCAGGTCGGCAAGTGACTCCAACTCATACGGTTCGGCGCTGCCATTGCCCCATACCGGCGCAGGCCAAGTGGCATCAGCCTGGTGGCGCACGACCACGTGGATATGCAGCTGTTTGACGACGTTGCCCAAGGTGGCGATATTCAGTTTATCGCCCTCGAAGAGGGTTTTCATCACGCTGCCCAGTTGGGTGGCTTCCCGCCATAGCTGGGCCTGGTCAGGCTCGGAAAGCTCAAATACTTCGCTGATATTATTCAGCCGAGGCACCAGAATCACCCAAGGATAGCGCGCATCATTCATTAACAGCACACGGCAAAGTGGCAGGTCGGCGATGGGGAAGGTGTCAGCGTCCAGACGTTGGTCGAGAGTGAAATCGTTCAAAGAGCGCGCTCCAGGTAGTCTTCAATGGTGTATATGATAGCCGATGCTTTGGGTAGATGACGCGGTGTAGGGAGCAACCTTCGGGAAAACAGGCGAAATTACCCAAACACTGTTACGCTAAAAGTACCCCTTGGAAAGGGTAGGCGCTACCAGAGGCGCTGTTGCTAGACACGTTAAGGAGAACTCAAATGAAAAAGCTTTTAGCGACTGGTTTTATTCTACTTATGACAGCAGGCGCGTTGGCCGGTTGTAACACGGTGGCTGGCGCAGGCCAGGATGTGGAAAGAGGCGGCCAGGCCGTTCAGGACGCCGCAAGCTAAGGTCCATGAACCCTTGACGATGTTGAGTGGGCCAGGCAATTGCCTGGCCCACTGTGTGTTTGGCCTGCAGGTTAATAATCATTCGGGGTAGGTTTATGAATACGTGGCGATCCACTTATGGGTTTCAGTACATGAAATTATTAGCCGCCAGCGGCGGCATTATTCTGCTTTCTGCATGCGCTGCCGGTTCTGACACGGCTAGAACGTCGGGTTCGGGCGATCAAAATGGCCAACCGGTATCCATGGACAGCTGCGATACCGCCTCAATTCGCTACGCCATAGGCGAGGCCTTCGATGAAGCGAACGTTTCGCAGTTGCAAAGCGAAAGTCAGTCGCGCCAGGTGCGCGTGCTACGTCCAGGCGATGTGGCCACTATGGACCACCGGCCGGACCGCTTGAATATCCATGTTGATAGTAATGAAACGGTCGAAGCTTTACGCTGCGGTTAGCGCAATATCAGCACTACACAAGCGGCGGTGAGCACTCCCATGGTGACGTTAAATATTCGCCAGGCACCGTCGCTTTTAATCCAATGACCGATCGCCATGCCAAACCCCGCCCATAGCGCCAAACAGGGGAAGGCAACCAGCTCTACAAAACCCACCAGGATTAACGCGTTTGCAACGGTTGAACCCTGATCAGGAATAAACCCCGCGATTAACGCAAGCCCCATGACCCACGCCTTGGGATTGGCGAATTGAAACGCGGCGGCCTGCCAGAAGGTAAGGGGTACGCTGTGTGCCTTGCTCTTTAAATCAGGCGGTGGCGCGCTGGCAATTTTCCATGCGAGGTAGAGCAAGTAAGCACTGCCTAACCAGCGCAGGGCGAACTGTAGGGAAGGATAGCGCTCAAACAGCACGCCTAACCCCAAAGCAATACTGAAAAACAGCAAAAAGCAGCCGCCGACAATACCCACCATATGTGGCAGCGTGCGTTTAAAGCCAAAGTTGGCGCCTGACGCGGTCAACATAATGTTATTAGGGCCGGGCGTTAGGGTCATCGACATCATGTAAAGGGCGGCTGGCCCAAGAATAACCCACTGACTATTCATAACGATCCTTCCAACGCTGGCGATTCACCTGCTCTTTAAGCATTTCAAGCATATCGTAAAGCACCAATTCTGTGATTCGTTGGCTGCCTTCATCGACGGTCAGCCAGCTGTTAAAGCCGCTCTCTGCGGTGCGTTCAACCACTTGCCTAAACTCGGGAGAATGGATACCCAGCGCAAGCTCATCCACTAACCGTTGGGCAACGCCGCTAATAGATGCCTGCATGGCATTCGTGGCGGTTTGGCCCATCGGCAGGCGGTGCAAGCGCTGAATCTCGGGGCTTTCACGTAGCGTGCGGCTTACAAGTTCATCAATGGCTTGCATCGCGTGCGTGCGATTTTGTTGGTACGCCTCGCCCACGGTACTTTCCAGACGCTGCACAATTTCACTAATCAACTGCTTTTTGCGCGGCATGATGACTCGGTCGACCACCCGCTCAGTTAGCGAGTCGCTGGACAGAATTTGCTGCTGTACATTGCCCAAAAGCCGTAGCGCGATACGATCAGAAAGTTCTTCAAGCAGGATATCGTAATATTTAAAGAAAAATTGATATATCGACCAGTGAGTAATATTAATAAGCCGCAGACGATGTAAGCGATGAAGTAATGACACCACACGCAGTATTCTGAGTAGGCGAAAACCGCTTAATGGAATACAGCCCAGAACGTCATACCAGTGCACAAAGGGGTAGAAAAACCAGCGATGATAGCGCCTTTCGGCCACGGCGACGGTCCAGCCCAGCAGAACATCGGCAACAAAAAAAGCGACAAAGAACAGATCAATCGTAAAAAAGCGGCTATGGACTTGGGTGTCGTAAAATGTATAAAAGGTGGGTGCCAGGCCTGCAATGGCCTGGTTAACAGGCTCGATTAAAAACAGTGAATCAAACAGCAAAAGCCCTAAATTAAGCACCACCGCGATGAGAATCAGTAAATCCCAGCCAATATGAGCGTACTCAACGGGCTTGGGCAATTGTGGGTAGCGCCGTCTGGTGGGCATGTAACCTCCTTGTGAATGGGTATTAAAGCAGCATCAAGCGCTTAGCCCACCTGATTCGGCCGCTGCCTGCGACACCTCGTAATATCCGGGCTAGCCTATTAAGCCTGCGCCTGGCAGTTAAGCCTGCGCCTGATAGTGCTGCTGGGTAAGTTTTTCTTCCTGCTCTGTCTGTTTACGATGCTTTTTTCGCAGTGCTGCTTTTTCAAAACGGAGCTGTTGAATAGGGGTGGTAAGCGTCAAAGGGGGAACGCTGGCAGGTTTTCCGTCAGGGTCCACCGCGACCATGGTGAGGTAGCAACTATTGGTATGGCGGATGAGCTTATTACGGATATCTTCGGCGACCACCTTAATGCCGATCTCCATTGAGGAGCGACCAACATGGTTAACGCAGGCCAAAAAAGTGACGAGTTCGCCCACGTGAATGGGCTGTTTAAATAGCACCTGGTCGACGGAAAGGGTGACGACATAGTGCCCCGAATAGCGGCTGGCACAAGCGTAAGCGACTTCATCCAGTTTTTTAAGAATAGCGCCCCCGTGTACTTTACCGCTGAAGTTCGCCATATCGGGCGTCATTAGTACGGTCATTGACAGCTCATGCTGCCCTGGTAAGGCCGTGTGTGCGGCATCTGACATAACGTGTCCTTGGTTAACGCTGCCCGCCCTGTGGGGCGGGCAGATAAAAGCTTAGAACCAGACCAAGCCTATGGAAATAATCACCCCGGTGACAAACAGCTGAATCAGGCAGAAGCCCATAATATCTTTGGCTTTTAGGCCTGCGATGGCAAGCACCGGCAGCGCCCAGAAAGGTTGCAGCAAGTTCGTCCAGGCATCGCCCCAGGCAACGGCCATAGCCACCCGTGAGATATCGGCACCCAGCGCCTGGGCCGCTGGCAGCATCACGGGCGCTTGCACTGCCCACTGGCCGCCGCCGGAAGGCACAAACAGGTTAACAATGCCCGCGCTAATAAACGACCAAAAGGGCAGCGAGGTTGCTGTCGCAAACGAGATTAGCCACTCCGACATGCTTTGGGCCAAGCCTGACTGCACCATAATGGCCATAATGCCGGCATAAAACGGAAACTGAATAACGATGCCAGCGCCACCCTTAATGGCTTCGTTAAGGCTAATCAGTAAACTGCGTGGCGTGCGATGAAGTACGATAGCTAAAAACAGAAACAGAAAGTTCACGATATTCAGGTTTAAGCCGCCGCCCCGAAGAATAAAGTGATCAAGCAGATACAAAAGCCCTGGCACGCCCACCAGTAGCGAAAGTACCAGGCTATTTTCGAGTTTTTCCGCCGGGCGGGTAATACGCTCCTTCGACGCGGGGGCATCTTCAAGCAGCTTGTTATCGACATACACACTGTCTTTTTCGTCGGGCAGCATTAACCGATTAACCAGTGGTACCGCAATAAACAGACACACAACAATCGCCAGGTTAAAAAAGGCGAAGATCGTTGAGCCGGTGCCAATCACGCCAATCGCATCGGCAGTGAAGTGTCCTTCGGTGGCGATAGTCAGCGGCACGGAACCCGCAAGGCCACCGTGCCACACGATGAAGCCCGAGTAGGCACTCGCCACGAGCAAGCGGTAATCCACGCGTACCAACCGAGCTAACTCCTTGGCAAACAGTGCCCCCACCACCAGGCCAAATCCCCAGTTAATCCAGCTGGCCACAAGCGAGACCAGCGTCACCAGGATAATCGCGCCACCGGCACTTTTTGCCGTTCCGGCAAGCTTTTGCAGGATACGCTTCACGGGTGGTGAGCTTGCCAGCATAAAGCCGGTTACCAGGACCAGCAGCATTTGCATCGAGAAGGTTAACAAGCCCCAAAAGCCGTCTCCCCACATGCGCATCACCGCAAGGGGCGTTTGGCGCTCCACGGCAATGGCGGCAGCGGCCGCCACGATCGTCAGTAGCAAAACAAAAATATACGGGTCGGGTAGATAACGCTCAACCAGCTTAACCGCTGGTTTCGATATCATTTTTAGCATGGCGGGCTCTCTTGTTTGTTATAGGAAGTACATGGCTAATATACGGTGATGCGCCATGGCTTTCACATTTAAAGACGTACTTTAGAACGATAGCGCAGCTAGCCAATAACGGGAGGACGGGTTTAAACGCTTATTGCCAACGCGAGTGCCGGTAGCGTCGATAGTAACCAATCAATACACCCGAGCGCACCGTAATAAACAGGGTAAAAGCGAACCATAAGCCATGATTGCCTAGCCCTTGGGTCAGCCACCAGGCCGGCAGGTAAACCAGCATGGCGATAAAGATACTATTACGCATTTCACGCACGGCGGTAGCACCAATAAATACGCCATCCAGAAGATAGCTCCAAACGGCAATCAGCGGCATCACCACCATCCACGGAAGGTATAACGCGGCGGCAGTGCGTACTTCGTCAAGCCCGGTTAAAAGTGCCACCAACTGATTGCCGCCAAGGGCAAACCCCAGTGAGGCACCGGCCGCTGTCCAAAAGGAGAATTGGGCTGCCCTGCGAACAATGAGTGAAAGCTCCTGCCAGTCACGGCGACCAAAGGCGCGACCCACCAGCGATTCTGCCGCGTGGGCAAAGCCATCCAGGGCGTAGCTGGTGAGCATAATAAATTGCAGTAGCACCGCATTGGCGGCCAGCACCGTATCGCCTTGGCGCGCCCCTTGAGCCGTAAAGAAGGCCATGACGAACAGCAAGCCAAGCGTGCGTACAAACAGGTTGGCGTTGATATTGAAAAGGGCCGTATAGGCCGACAGTGCCAGCAGGTGTACACGCGATAAATGCCCAGAAAGCGTTTTAAGTTGGCGCGTCACCAAATAGCCGCCAAACGCTAGTGCACTGTAGTCGGCAATAACGCTTGCCCAGGCAACGCCATTGCTGGTCATGCCCAGGCCCACCACAAACCACAGGTCGAGCACGATATTGACGCTGTTGGTCAGCAACAAAATCATCAGCGTAACGCGAGAGTTTTGTTGGCCTAAAAACCATCCCAATATTGCATAGTTGGCCAACACGGCTGGCGCCGACCATAGGCGTATTTCGGCATATTCACGGGCCAGCGGCGTAGCTACCTCGCTACCGTCCAGCAACCAAAGCCCCAGGGAAATAAGCGGTGACGAGAAAAGAATCAGCAGTGCACCAATCGCCCCAGCAATGATCAGCGATTGGCCCAGTAACAGGCGCACATCGCTATCACTTTCACGGCCGATAGCCTGAGCGACCAGCCCGGTGGTGCCCATGCGCAAGAAACCAAAGCCCCAGTAAAGAAAGCTGAAAAGAGTGGCGCCCAGCGTCACCGCCGCCAGATAACGTGAATCGGGCAGATGCCCAACCACCGCAGTATCGACCAGACCCAGCAGCGGGACGGTAATATTGGAAAGGATAATTGGCCATGCGATGGCCCATATACGCACGCGATCGTCGCTTAGGCAGCGGTAATAATGCGGTACTTCTCTAACAGCTGCTGCTGCGTTTCCTTGCGTGCCGGGTCAAGCGGAATACAGTCTACCGGGCAAACCTGCTGGCACTGTGGCTCATCGAAATGGCCAACGCACTCGGTGCACAGGTTTGGATTGATGATGTAAATCTCTTCGCCGGGCGAGATAGCATCGTTCGGACATTCGGGCTCGCAGACGTCACAATTAATGCATTCATCGGTGATCATCAGTGCCATGGGCATACCTCGCAAATGGCTGGCACACCCGGGAATAGCGGCAAGAAATACCCGAGTGTTTTACTCAACAATGTTAGTGGTTACGTAGTGTAGTGCTTACGCAAGGCTTCTGCGACCTGGGAAGGTACCAGTGGTGAAATATCGCCGCCCAATTTGGCAATTTCACGCACAATCGTGGAGGAAATATACGAGTTTTCTACGCCAGGCGTTAGAAAAACGCTTTCCAGCTCCGGGTTTTGAGCGCGATTCATGTTGGCAAGCTGAAGTTCGTACTCAAAATCGGATGCGCCACGCAGACCACGTAAAATGATGGTGGCGCCTTGCTCGTGCATAAAGGTCGTCAGCAGATTGGAAAAACCCACTACTTCAACGTTGGAAAGCGACGCACAGACGTCTTTAGCCAAGGACATGCGGGCTTCTAAATCAAGGCTTGGCCGCTTGCCGGGGCTGGCTGCTACGGCAATGATGACCTTCTCGAACATCCTCGCGCCACGCGCTATAAGGTCCATGTGACCGTTGGTAATCGGATCAAAAGTGCCAGGGTACACGGCAATATTGACGCGTGGCGTGTTCATTCCGAGGGCTCCTCGTTGATGCTACCAAAGGGGTTATCACTGGTAAGTGATACCGCCTGGGCATAGCCTGGAATATGAATGCGGTCAGCGTGAATATCCAGCTCCGGCCCTTCCAGCACCTCTTCGCCAAACTGATAGCGCGGCGCATAGTGGCCTCTATCCGCTTGAGCCAGATAGGCATCTGCCTGGGCGCGTACGGTTTCACGACGCGTTTTCCAAGCATTGATGGCATCGGCGCCATGGCGCTGGAGCAACAGGCGCTCAGTAACATCGGGTGAAAGCACCACGCCGGTGGCGTTATTGCCGCCAAAGCCCTTGGCATTAATAAAGGCAGCATCTGCCTTAAAGGCGATAGGGGGTTGGAAAAAACGCAGCCGGTCGGCGTAGACATCGTCAGCCACTTCATTAAGCGTGGGGATGCCGGGCAATATGTCATGGGCAAAACTGCCGAGCGCGCTTACCAGCTGGTCGCCCGCTGCCGAGCCTTGGGAGTGGCCAATAAATGACTTGATGGCGACGACTGGCCAGTCGGTAATCCCATTCGCACGGGCAATTTCATCCAGCACATGGGACTCAGTCGTGCGATTTTTCGGCGTACTGGTGCCGTGAGCATGCAGAAAACTGCGCTCTCTTAGTGCTTTTTCGCCTAACAGGTCACGCACCAGCGATGCGGCCTTGCCCAGGGTAATGTAATTGCCAATACCCGGCGCGGAAATCGAGCGTTTAAAGCCGTCAGCGTTAACAAAGACATCCGGTACCGAGCCCAGAATGTCTGCGCCCAGTTCAAGCGCCAACGCGTCATCCATCAACAGGATAAACTGGCTGGCTTCGGCCATGGTAAAACCACAGTTAAGCGCAAACGGTCGGCTGGCGCGCTGGTAATCCGCATCTGTTAATAGCTCCAGGGCATCCAGCGCTTTTAAGCTAGCGTCGTCTGCCAGGGCGCCCATCGCGCGAAAACCTTCAATAATTTCCGGGGTGATCGGCGCGTCAGCGGTGCCTACCATGACCACTCTGCGTCGCCCCGAACGAATATCTTCAGTACCCAAGCGCAGGTTATAGAGAAAACTGGCGCAGGCGCCTAATACCGCCCCGGTACTGCCAACGCTACCCAGCACATAGGCATTTAAAAAGTCGGCGGGCATTTGCCCGTACCCTAACGGCATCTGTTTTGAGGTGGCGCGTTGACCGCTCACCAAACTCTTCATCAAACCGCCCCAGCCAGCATCATCCAACTGACCAATGGAGTTGCCTGCATAAACAGCGATGTGGTCAGGATTAAGCGTTTGGCGCAGCGTCTCCCAGGATAAACCGCTGGCACCCAAGCAGTCGCTGGCGCCAAAAATCGCCATCGAGAGTCCGCGAGGGTGATGCACGCTGCGGTACAGGCTTGCCGGTTCAAAACCGTGAGGAAGCTGCGCTGCTGCACATACTTTGGGGCGCTGAGCATCGGGCAGCAGCGTCTCAAAAACGCCTGCCGGTACGGTGACCTCTACCTCACGGGCGCCCAGTTCGCGGACCTGCCAGTTTTCCGGTAAATTCTCTGGAAGCTGGCGGCGGCGCAGCGTAAAGCGCAGCGGCTCGCTCAACTGAAGGCTGGCCTGACGATTGGCAGGCAGCCCCGGCTCCAGGAACCTGGGGTCCTCGTTGCGGCGAACCAATGTGTGGTTAAGCACCTGATCACGTAACGACTGAGCAGGCGAGTTTACGGGCTGGCCTGCGCGATCGTGCCACCCTTTTTCGGAGTGCTCGACAAGCTGCATAAGGGCCGCCAGGCCCTCCAGGGTCTGGCGCTGCTGGTCAGCGGGAAGGGCATCAAGCACGGTACGACGGAAGGCCTGATGGCCTGAGGTCCTGCCGGCGGGATTGATGCCGCCCATGCCGACAATCACCGGTAAGTGTGACAAGCCGGGTTCCTCGTGGTGCGGTGGTTTTTAATAACAGTTATCGTCAATGGCAGGGTAAAAAGTACGCGGCCATTGAGCTTAATAAATATCTCGGGCGTGATCATAGCACCGGGCACCTTATGACGTCATGCTGCAAGCGCAGGAGACTGATAGAATCACCTCTTTTTAAGTCTGAGGGATGGCATGCAGAACACTTCTCGCCCCGTTATATCCAATCAGCCAGGCCCTCACCATGATCTAGCGCGCCGGGTCGATCGAGCGTTGGCGACGCCACTACGTAAACCTATTGCGGCTCATACTCAGGAAGCATTTGAGCAGGCTAACCGCTGGTATCAAGCGCGTCATGCTCCGCTGATCATCGATGCCGGGTGCGGTGTTGGAATTTCGACCCGCCAACTGGCTGCACAGTTCCCTGACCATGCCGTGATCGGGGTCGACCGCAGTGAAGATAGGCTAGGGCGTGATCATGGCGCGCTACCGGATAATGCGTTGCTGGTCCGGGCGGACCTGGTTGACTTTTGGCGCCTAGCGGATCAGGCGCGGTGGCAACCTGAACGCCACTATTTGTTGTACCCCAATCCGTACCCCAAGGCCGCTCATTTAAAGATGCGCTGGCATGGGCACCCGGTTTTACCCACACTGTTGGCACTTGGTGGCCAGCTTGAGGTGCGTTCCAACTGGCCGCTTTATATTGAGGAGTTTGCCTTGGCAGTCGCGCAAGTGACGGGAAGGCAAGCAGACATCGGCGTATGGACGCCCGATAGTGAGTACTTAACCCCCTTTGAAGCTAAATACGATAAAAGTGGCCAAACGCTTTGGCGCTTACAGGTTCAACTCGAGCGCTTATAACGTTTGTGTTAGGTGAAAAACCTGGCCTGTCCGCGCGGGTGGATATCGCCCTGATAGTGGTAGGTGTGGTGGTGATGCACGTGTTTTCAAAATGAATAGACATTGAGGCCGATAACAGTGACGTACTTCTTTAAAGCAACGGTGCGCAAGTGGCGTGTGACGATGATCGCCGGGGTAGCCGCCGCTTCACTACTGGCGAGCCCTGCGCTATTTGCCGATTTTAGCCGTTTGGGGCGGTTGCAGGATAAGGGGTTTTCGATAAGCGCGGAGGCGCGCCTGCTTGATACTGATGCGTCTGAGTTGCTAGGAAGCATTAACCCGGCGAGCCAGATGGCGCCCGCCTCTGTTACCAAGGCCTATATGGCGGCCGCCCTGTTAAATCGCTTTGGCCCTCAGCATCGCTTTACCAGCCAGCTGGTAAGCAGTGGCGTGATCGATAACGGCATTTTGCGTGGGGACCTGGTGTTTGAAGGCGGCGGCGACCCTGGGCTTACGACAGAAAATCTATGGCGCCTGGTGCAGCGCTTACAAATGGCCGGTGTTAATGAAGTGGATGGTGCGCTCGTCGTAAGCCAGTGGCGTTTTGGCCCTGTCGACTGTATTACCAGCGACCGCTGCAACGCCCGCACCCGTGTGACCAATGCTTATAGCGCGCCGCTTACCTCCGCGGGGGTTAATTTCGGCAGCTGGTGTGTCAACGTAGCCCCTTCTCAAGTGGCGGGTGAGCCCGCTCGTACCACGCTTTGCGATAGCCAGTTACCATTAATTGATATCGATAACCAGGTCATCACACGTCCGGCCAATAGCGGAACCGAAATTAGCGCCGAGCGCGTAACCGATGAGCGTGGCGATGTAATGCGCCTGAGTGGGCAAATTTCGACCAACGCCATGGCTCGGGATATTTATCGAGGAGCCGGCGACGCCGCTGAAGAGACCGCGCAGATACTGCTTGGCATGCTAAACCAGGCGGGCATTGCTGTCAGGGACCCATGGCGTGTCACTTCCACTCAGCCTCTTGCCAGTGCGAAGCGCTTGGCGGCGGTGGATAGCCAGCCGCTACAAGAGCTCCTGCTGCGCACCATGAACTACTCCAATAACTATATGGCTGATGTGCTGGCCTTAAACCTGGTGGAAACGCCGCAAGCCCAGCTGCGTCAGGCGGGTTCAGCGCTGGAAGTTTATGCCGAGAGCTTATCAGGCCACGGTCCTGTCACCTTATATAGCGGTAGTGGACTGACGACAGAAAACCGTACCTCGGCTCATGGCGTTAATGTAATGCTGGAGGACATGTATCTGAAGAGTTCGCTGTTTCCAAGCTTCGTGGCCGCCTTTCAGTCGCCTGCCAACGGCGTCATGCGATTTATTCGACGCGGCTCATCCACGTTTCAAGATAACGTCATGCTCAAAACAGGTACGCTGAATCAGCCTTTTGCCGTACGCGCTGTAGCAGGTTACTTTCGTACGGCCTCCGGGCGTTGGGGTGTTTTTAGTGTATTGGTGAACGGAAGTGGTAACACTCCTTATATAAGCTGGTCTGAGGTGCTTGATCCGTTGTCGCTCGATTTGGACGCAATGATTCTGGCTAATTAATTTCCTCGACGCTTAAAGTGAGACGACTTGCATGAAACCAGAGCATACCGGTCTAACCCATTTGGTGTACTCAACACGCTACTCTTGGAAAGGATTAAAGGCTGCCTTTCGTAACGAAACGGCCTTTCGCCAGGAAGTGTGTATTACCGCCGTGTTGTTGCCTTTTGCCTGGTGGATCAGTAATGACTCGCTAAGCTGGTTACTGCTGGTGGGCAGCTTGTTTCTCGTGCTCATTGTTGAGCTGTTAAACAGTGCGATTGAAAATGTGGTCGACCGCATTGGTACAGAGCATCACGAACTTTCCGGGCGGGCCAAGGATATTGGGTCCGCCGCCGTCATGCTGTCGTTAATAATGGCTGGGCTTACCTGGGGGCTCTTGGGTTGGCAAAAAATCTTTGGCTAGCGTGTAAGCGCTTGGCGGTGAGGTAGCTATGCAACAGGATAATTCGTTTATATCTTTAAACGCGCTGCCTGAGGTGCTTCAGCAAGAGGGCCAAAAGGTGGGCCAGCGGCTGAACGATGCGCTTGGTCAAGCGGATAATACTGCCTCATTGACCCAGCAGCCGCTGCCCTCGGAAGGTTGGCAAGCGCTTACTCAACCACGCCGCGAGGCGCTGGCCAAGGTGCTAAGCGTATCTACCTTTGTGCTGGATACGTTCACCCGCTACCCGGGCTGGCTTGCAACGCTTGAAGCCAACGGCGAATTGGATACGGCACCGGCCCGCCATGATCAACAACAGTGGCTGCACGACGCACTGGAACGCGCAGAAGATGAAGCGGCCATGCAGCGTGTGTTGCGGCGTTTTCGGCGTGCACGAATGGTGGGCATCATCTGGCGGGATCTAAATCGGCCTGATGGTTATACCATGTGGGATACCACTCACGCGGTTTCTCAACTGGCTGAGTTGTGTCTTGAAGCCGCTTTACGTTGGCTTGAAGGTTTTTATGCGCCTCGTTGGGGTATGCCAGCGCCCCGTGCCGATGGCGCTGCCCAGCGCTTGGTCGTTCTTGGAATGGGGAAGCTGGGCGCAGGCGAACTGAATCTCTCCTCTGATATCGACCTGATTTTTGCCTTCCCTGAAAAAGGCGAGACGCAGGGCGGGCGCAAGCCGCTGGAGCATCAGGAATACTTTACCAAGCTGGGCCAAAAGCTGATTGCCGCGCTGGATGCCATGACCGCAGATGGCTTTGTCTTTCGGGTGGATATGCGCTTGCGGCCGTTAGGCGATGGCGGACCGCTGGTAGGCAGTTTTGCCATGCTCTCAAGCTACTATCAGGACCAGGGACGCGAGTGGGAGCGTTACGCCCTGCTCAAGGCGCGCCCGGTGGCGGGAGATATAGAGGCGGGGGTTGAGTTATTGGCTGGCCTGCGCCCGTTTGTATATCGCCGTTACCTGGATTTTGGCGCCATTGAGTCGCTGCGCGAGCTAAAAGCCATGATTAACCGTGAAGTAAAGCGCAAAGGGATGCAGAGCAATATCAAGCTCGGCCCTGGCGGCATTCGCGAAGTGGAATTTGTGGTGCAGGCGTTCCAACTGATTCGTGGCGGGCGGGATACGGAGCTGCAGGTAACGTCGTTGAACACGGCCTTGAATCGCTTGCCCGAGCTGGGGCTACTGCCCCAAGCGGTGGTCGATGAACTAATGCCTGATTATGCATTTCTGCGCGACCTGGAGCACGTCATCCAAGCGCTTGAAGATCGCCAGACGCAAATGCTGCCAACAGATGAGACCGACCAGGCCCGGATTGCTTTTGCCATGGGCTATCAAGACTGGGCACTACTGATGGCGGCGCTTGATGATGTTCGAGAGCGTGTTCGGCGCCATTTTGATGCCGTGATTGCTGACCCCGAGGAGGGTGCGGAAGAAACCAACGACGCAAGCTGCTTGGCGCCTGCGCAGTGGCGTTTGATCTGGCGCAACGAGCTGGAAGCGGACGAAGCAACCGCTTACTTACACAGCGCAGGGTTTGCCGAGCCCGATAAGGTATTGAAGCATCTGCAGAGTTTCTATCAATCGCGCCAGGTGCAAAGTATGCAGCGAATCGGTTTTGAGCGTCTTGATGCGCTAATGCCGCTACTGCTGGCCGCCGTGGCTGAAAATGAGACACCGGATATCGCGCTTGCCCGCGTGCAGCCTTTGATTGAGGCGGTACTAAGGCGAACCGCCTATTTAGCGCTGCTGCGTGAAAATCCTCAGGCGCTTGAGCATCTTATGCGCTTATGCGTTGCCAGCCCATGGATTGCCGAGCGCCTTTCTCGCTATCCGATTCTGCTGGATGAGCTGTTAACGCCAGAAACTCTTTACACCCCAGCGGATAAAGCACGCTTGGCCGATGAGTTGCGTCAAACGTTAAACCGGCTGCCTGAAGATGATGAAGAAGCCCAACTTGAAGCATTGCGGGTATTTAAACATGCCAAAATGCTTCATGTTGCCGCCTCTGATGTCGCTGGTACACGGCATTTAATGAAAGTAAGTGATTACTTAACCTATATCGCTGAAGTGATTCTGGACGCCGTTTTGGCGATGGCCTGGAAACATGTGACCCGTAAGCACGGAGTGCCCAAGGGGCTTAACGACCATGAACCGGCTTTTCTGATTATTGGCTATGGAAAGTTGGGCGGTATCGAGCTGGGTTATGGCTCTGATCTTGATCTGGTTTTTCTGCATGATAGCGACGGTAAAGGGGCTACCGACGGTCATCGACCCATTGATACGCCGCTGTTTTTTACCCGTTTGGGTCAACGCATTATCCACCTGCTAACCGCGGTGACGCCCGCAGGCAGCTTGTACGACGTCGATATGCGCTTGCGCCCCTCAGGCAATGCGGGGCTATTGGTGACCTCGCTTGATGCCTTTGCCGACTATCAACAGCAAAATGCCTGGACCTGGGAGCATCAGGCGCTAGTGCGCGCACGGGTCGTCGCCGGAAGCAGTGCGCTTGCCGAACGGTTTAACCAGATTCGTGGAGACATCCTGGGCAGGCAACGTGATAAACACGCCCTGCGTGATGATGTAGTCAACATGCGCCACAAAATGCGAGACCACTTGGGCAGTAAAACCCAGGAACCGCGCTTTAATTTAAAGCACGATGCTGGTGGCATGGTGGACATTGAATTTCTCTGCCAGTACGCAGTGTTAGCGCTGGCTAACCAAACACCCTCGCTGGCTACCTACAGCGATAATATGCGTATTTTAGAGATGCTTGCCGAGAGTGGGCACTTACCTTCAGAGGAGGCTGAGCAGTTAAAAGAAGCTTATCTGGCCTACCGCAGTAGAACACACCGCGCAGCACTGACTGGCGAGAAACTCATTGGTGAGGTCGATGACTTTAAGGAGCATCGCGCTGCCGTCGAAGCCCTTTGGCAACGCTTTTTAGAGCCCTAAACCAGGGCTTGAAAGTTGGGCTCGAGTAGTTTGTTCTGGAGAATTAGCTTTGCGTCTTTCAGTCAAACGCCGCTATTCAGAACAGAGGAGCCGTCATAAAGGCTTCCTTATTGCTTTGGGAAGCCTCATGCCGATGATTAGCGCCGTTAATCACGCGGCGTTGCCTTGTTATCTTCGTGTGTTTTTACCTCGTAACTTCCTTCCAGAACATCCTGCTGATGTGACCGCGTATGAGGCTCTGCGTAGCCGCCGCCAATATCCTGAGCTTGCTCAGCGCGCATCTGCTCCATTCGCTTTTTCATTTTATGGCGCACAAAAGGCATCATGGCCCAGCCAATTAAAAGAAAGAACAGGCCTAATATGACGCCAACCACCATTAGCACGCCAAACGCCAGCCACGTTAGCAGCAATTTTAAGCTGCCCATTAGCCCGCCGGGCTGCGACTGCGCTGCGCGTGTACGCCATTGTTGAGCAGCTTGCCAAGCGGCGTTACGTTGATCGCGATTCATCTGTGGCATAAAAGCCTCCATCGTCGTGTGCCTTATTGGAACATAGTTTGTTAGCCAAGTTCACTGAAGGCTGGCCTATATCTTGCTTTACTAGCGTTAGGGAAACGGTTTGCCTTGAAATACCTCCTATAAGGAACGCTCATGCAAGATAATAGTATTCTTGAACTTGCTTACGGCATTACAACGATTACGCGAGAAAAAATCGGCATGATTGAAAAAATCATGCAGCAAACTGAAATTTTGGCTTTGAATGCACGTATAGAAGCGGCAAGAGCAGGTCCCAGCGGTGCGGCCTTCTCCGTCGTTGCTCAGGAGATGGGACGTGTATCCGGTGCGATCAATGAAATCGCCCGTGATTTTCGACACCAGGTGGAGGCGCACACTGAAAGTATTGAAACGGCCGGTACGTCAATGGCCAATGAGTTTCGCGGGCAGCGCTTTACCGATATTGCTTTGAATGCAGTTGAAATCATTGACCGTAATTTGTTTGAGCGCTCCTGCGATGTGCGCTGGTGGGCGACGGATAGCGCTGTGGTCGAGGCCATACAGCATCCCAATCAGCAGCGCTGTGATTATGCGAGCCATCGGCTGGCCACTATTCTGCGCTCGTATACCGTTTATCTGGATTTATGGGTGGCAGATGCAGAAGGCAATGTGATTGCCAGCGGTCGTCCTGACCACTATCCTGGCGTAAAAGGTGTAAACGTAGCCGACAATGAATGGTTCAAGCGTGCCATGAAAACACCTGATGGAGACGCGTTCGTGGTTAACGATATTGAGCACAATGCCCTGTTGGACGACGCAGCGGTGGCAACGTATGCCACGGCTATTCGCAAAGGCGGAGAGAGTGATGGTGTTGCCATTGGCGTTTTAGGCATATTTTTTGACTGGGCCCCTCAGGCAAAGGCGGTTATTGAAGGGGTCGGGTTAACCGAAGAGGAGCAGGCTTGTAGCCGCGTTTTATTACTCGACTCCAAGAATCACATCATTGCAGATACTCAGCAAAATACCGTTGGCAACCGGTATCCGTTAGCACGCGACAGCGAACAACGCGGGTATTATCAGGAGAAGGGGAGCTTGATAAGTTTTGCTGAAACGCCCGGCTATGAAACGTATCGAGGATTAGGCTGGTTGGGTGTTGTTGAATATCAGGTAATAGATAATCCGACTGGATAGGATCGCTAGCACCAAAATGATGCGGCTTGGCTAAAAAAGAGCATTTAATGTTTTATTTTGGTGCAGTGAGCGCGCTAAAGAAGGTGACGGAAAACAATTGTTTGCCCATTTAGATAACGGCGTTAAATACGCATGCCCTTCATGAATAAACGAAGACTGTACATAAACATCGTTAACCCGCTAGGGTTACAACGTCTATGTATAGTTTCTTTCATTCAATTACTTATCTAACAAGGTGGTTGTATGGCAAATCATGGAGGAAAGTCGGTGTTTATTGCATCGGCTGTCATCATTTTCAGCCTGGTAGTAGTGGGCGCAGCCTTTCCCGAAGGGTTCGGAGGTGCAGCCGAGTCGGCTCTCGCATCGGTAACACGGCTTTTTGGTTGGTTTTATCTGTTCTCTGTATTTGGGTTTGTTGTGTTCCTGTTTTCACTCGCCTTTAGCAAGTATGGCAAGGTACGTTTAGGGCCTCAGGACAGTACGCCCAACTACACTTTTTTCTCATGGATCAGCATGCTGCTGGCGGCCGGGTTTGGCGTAGGGCTTGTGTTTTATGGCATGGCCGAACCCATGTCGCACTATATTGAGCCGCCCTACGGTGATGTGCCCGCCGAAACAGAAGCAGCCGCCCGCTATGCCATTCAATACAGCTACTTCAACTGGGGTATTCATCAATGGGCGGCCTTTTCGGTGGTGGGCCTGATCATTGCCTATTTTCAGTTCCGTAAAGGTCAGGCAGGGCTTGTGTCATCGGTGCTCTCATCCGTTACCGCTAAAAGGCCACGGCTTCGCCCGTATGCCTCGTGGCTGGATGTGTTTGCGGTTGTCGCGACCGTGATGGGGGTGGCTACCTCGCTAGGGCTAGGGGTATTACAGATGAACGGCGGCTTGAACGCTGTTTTTGGCCTGCCTGAAAATGGGGTTTGGCAGTTTATTATTCTGCTGGTAATGTTCTGCGCCTATATGGCGTCGACTTGGTCCGGGCTTGATAAAGGTATTAAGCGCCTTTCAAACCTGAACATGGTGCTGTGCATCGGGCTAATGGTGTACGTATTGGTGACCGGCCCGACCATTGCGATCCTTGAAACGATTACGCTAGGCATTGGTGACTACCTTCAGAACTTTATTGGGATGAGTCTACGTATCTCCCCGTATAGTGATAATGAGTGGGCCAGTAGCTGGACGATTTTCTATTGGGCCTGGGTCATTGCATGGTCACCGTTTGTAGGTACGTTTATTGCGCGCGTGTCCCGTGGCCGTACGATTAAAGAGTATGTGTTTGGTGTATTGCTGGTTCCGCCGCTGTTGGCTTGTCTCTGGATTGGCGTATTTGGGGGAGCAGCGCTAAACATGGAGCTTAACGGCACCGATGTAGGGCTAGCGGCCGCCACTCAGGAAAATATCACCGTGGCGCTGTTTAAAATGTTCGAACTGATGCCGTTCTCTAACGTACTTTCTGTTGTTGCCATGATGCTCATCTTTATCTTTTTGGTAACATCGGCCGACTCTGCTTCTTATATCGTGGCGCAGATGACCGACAACGGCTCTATTAATCCCCCGCTTTATAAACGTATTATCTGGGGTGTGCTGATTGCGGCAATTTGTTTAACGTTGATTGTGGCGGGAGGCCTTTCCGGGCTTCAGTCAGCAGCGGTGCTGTCGGCACTACCGTTTACCTTTATTCTGTATATGATGGTCATTGTGCTGGTACGTGAGCTACGCGCAGACCGTAAGGCTATGTTGACCCAGCTTTATCGTCGCCACGGTGAAACGCCTGTTGGCGCCGATGCCTTTGAAGCTGAGCAGATGGGCGAAGAGGAGCGCTTACGCCGTGCACCGAATGTTATCAATCGGCGTATTAATAGCTAGCTGAACTTAATCAGGTCTTCAGGAGCAAACACATGGAGCGAGGATGCTGATGGCTCGGCGAGGACGCCACGGTGCAACACGACGCCAGCCCAAGGGGCAGGCGCTTGAGCGTTGGTTGGATCGCTGGCTGGACCGCGTCGTTACGGTCGCCGTTGTAACGGCACTGGTGATTGGCCTGTCGGCTGTCCTGGCACATTGGCTTTTGTAGGCCAACCTGGTGTAACGCAGTCCTGATTGAAATGCAGTCAAAGCGCCCGGCGATAAGCCGGGCGTTTTCTTATACAGTAAGCTTTAAGCGTTTTGTCATACTTTACAGGCGCTAATGTGCAGGCTTGCCACTGCCCCTAAAGAGAGACTCCCGATGTTGCTAAATGATGCTGCCAAGGCTGCTTCTTCCTACGCTTCACGCCGCGAAATATTCGGCTGGGCCATGTTTGATTTCGCTAATCAGGCGTACACCTTGCTGATCATTACGGTGGTGTTTGGTGAGTTGTTTACCACCGTGATTGTAGGGGATCGAGGCGATGGTTTTCGGTTGGCCAACTTTCTATGGAGCTTGGCGCTAGCGGTCAGCTATTTAATGGTGGTCGTAACGGCCCCACTTTGCGGTGCGATTATGGATTATCGGGCCGAGAAAAAACGCTTTCTGTTTTTTAGCTATCTGGCCACGGTCGTCACCACCGCGATGCTTTACTTTGTATCTCCCGGCTATGTCGTGCTGGGGCTTGTCCTGATTGTGCTGTCCAATTACGCCTACTCCATGGGGGAGTCCTTTATTGCGGCCTTTCTACCGGAGCTTGGGCCGCCTGAAAAGCTTGGCAAGATTTCCGGGTTTGGCTGGTCACTAGGATATATTGGCGGGCTGTTTGCGGCGGGCTTTACCCTCGTCGTACTGGGGGAGGCAACCGTTGAAAACTATGAGCGTATCCGCTGGGTAGGGCCCTTCGCGGCCGGTTTTTTCTTGATTACCGCTATTCCCACCTTCCTGTGGCTTAAAGAGCGCGGCACGCCCAAACCTTCTGGGGTGGCGTACTGGGATATTGCTCAACAGCGCGTACGGTCAACCCTGCATGAGTTGCGCTATTTCAAAGACTTGAGTGTGTTCCTGGTCTCGCTGCTGTTTTCCATGGCGGGGGTCTACATCATTATTGCGTTTGCGTTTATCTATGGTGCCCAGGTGATTGGCTGGGATGAAAGCGTACGTAATATCATGTTTATTATCGTTCAGATAACCGCGGCGGCCGGAGCGCTCGGGTTTGGCTGGCTTCAGGATCGGTTAGGCGCGAAACACACCTATCAAATAACGCTTGGCCTGTGGGTGGTTGCGATTATTGCCATTTGGGCAACGCCCGAAATAACCGCTTGGGCCAATGTGCATTTTGGTTGGCAGTGGCAGGCACAGCATGTCTTTCTAGCGGTTGGTTGCCTGGCGGGGCTCAGTTTAGGGTCTAGTCAGTCGGCAAGCCGCGCCTTGGTGGGTGTGTTTTCACCGCTTGAAAAATCGGCTGAATTTTTTGGCTTTTGGGGTCTGGCGAATAAATTGGCAGGCGTGATGGGCATCGTGATGCTGGGTGTACTGCAAACGATGGTTGGCCTACAAGCGTCTATCCTTTTATGTGCAGGCCTGTTTGTTATCGCAATGCTGATTTGTGCAAACGTTAATGAGCGACGAGGGCGTGATGCCGCCATCGCGTGGCAGAGCGCTTAATATACCGCAAACGGGGAGCACATAATGCAGACAGCACAGCGTGGCAGCATCGTGATGATGCTGCTTTTCTGGGTACTGTTAATCGGCTTGGGTACCTGGTGGCTGGATGGGGGGATGGAAAAAATACTGAACCCTAATGCCCATATCGTGCAGACTGCGACTGACGGCGGCCCCGTTACTTTACAGCGTAACCGTTCGGGGCACTTTGAAGCACCGGGCGAAATTAACGGTGAGCCGGTGACGTTTTTACTGGATACCGGCGCTACCTATGTGGCCGTTTCAGATGAGCTGGCCAATCGGCTGGGGCTCGAACGTGGGCGCAGCGCTTGGTTTAATACGGCCAACGGTCGTGTACAAGGAAACCTTACTCAGCTTGATGAAGTAACGCTGGGGGGGATCAATATCCGCAATGTACAAGGCTCCATCAGCCCCGGCATGGAGAACCATGTCGTGCTGCTGGGGATGAGTTTTTTGCATCTGCTGAATATTGAAATACGCAGCGGCGAAATGGTTCTGAGCCTACCCGATGCATAAGCGATACTTGTGAATAGTGTATTGGTGTGCTTAGCTAAAAGCCCACGGAAACAAATAGGCAAGGAGTGGCTATGGGTATTGAAGTCGGTGGATTACTCGGTCTGATTTGGCTCATTATCATTATTTGGGCCATTGTCAAAGTTGCTAAAAGTTCAGCAGGCGGTCTGGCTAAAGTGCTGTGGATATTAGCGCTGCTGATCTTCCCACTGGTAGGCCTGATTGCATGGCTACTATTAGGGCCCAAAGGATAGCCAGGCGGGCTAAAGGCTGCGCTGCCGGTTAGCGGTGGCGCTGCAAATATCGGCTTTAAAAAAGGCAGGCATCGCGCCTGCCTTTTCTATAAGTATGTACCATTACGCACTGTTTCCATTACTGGGCGGCGCTTTATAGTGGCCAGGGATGGTTACTCTTTCCCCATTGGGTAAATCGCGCACTTGAGTAGGAACATAAACACGCTTGATAACACTTTTAGCTTTACCATCTTTCATGGCTTACTCCTCCAGCCAGATTGTCGACAGTCCGCTGTCTACATTAGTCCTCTGTTTTGGAAGAATCAAGCGGTGCGCGACGGCGAGTAGAGAAAAGCGGCTGCTGCTCAGGAGAAGTGTTTGCTGGGTTTTGAGGTATCCTGTGAACAGGTAACCGGCTACCTTTTGAGAACGACTGACGACATGAATGACTAACTGCCTAAGCGGAGTGAAGGATAAGATGGATAATCACTTGGAACAGAAATTTCAGGCGCTTGGGTCACAAGAAACCGTTATGCCTGACTATCCCGTTCAGGATCATATTCTGATCATAGAGGATGATCAGCGCTTGGCTGAGCTGACTCGCGACTATCTGGAAGCCAACGGTTTCCAGGTCACGCTAGAGGCAGATGGGGTGAAAGGGATGGACCGCATTCTTACGCTACAGCCTGACTTGGTCATTTTGGATTTGATGTTGCCCGGCGAGGATGGTTTGTCGATTTGTCGCCGAGTGCGGCCCAATTTTGCGGGCCCCATCATGATGTTGACGGCACGCACTGACGACGTGGACCAAATCCTTGGGTTGGAAATGGGGGCAGATGACTATGTGCCCAAACCGGTGCAGCCTCGTGTGTTGCTCGCCCGTATGCGTGCCTTGCTACGGCGTGCAGATGGCCCTGCGCCCAATGGCGAAATGCGCCTACGGTTTGAAAATCTGGAAATTGATAATGCGACCCGAGAAGCGTGGCTTGCCGGTGAACGTATTGATTTAACCAGCGCCGAGTTCGACCTGTTGTGGTTACTTGCCCGCAATGCGGGCCGGGTATTGACCCGTGAAGAGATCTTCAATGAGTTACGTGGCATTAAGTACGATGGCCAGGATAGTTCTATCGATGTACGCGTATCGCGTATTCGCCCCAAGGTGGGCGATGACCCCAACCAGCCTCATCGAATCAAGACAGTGCGCAGCAAAGGCTACCTTTTCGTGAAAGACAGCTGATCAACACAGGTAAGGAAAAGGATTTATGCAGCGGCTGCTTAGCCATAGCGCGTTTTTAAAATTCTATCTACTGCTAGGCTTGGCGCTTTGTGTCGTACTGCTCATCGCGCTCGGCGGCCGCTCTTTTATTGAACAAGTACGGCGTGAGGATTACCACGAGCAGCTGGCAGCACTGCCCATGTCATTAATGACCCAGCAACTGGCCGGTGTCTCCGAAGAAGAAAGAAATTCGCTGGTTAATTACTTTGCCGAGCGGCTGGGTATGCAGCTTACTTTGCGGCGTATGAGTGAGGTAGAGCTTGGCTACTTCGCTGATAAACGCATTGAGCGTGGTAGCGTATTGGTGACTGAAGATCCTTGGCGTCTTCGTCAGCGAGTGCCTGAAAGCCAATGGTTTTTGGAAGCGACCCTGCCTGCCTGGAGCGAGCGCCAATGGGAGGGCAGCCTGCTGCTGCTGGGCGAGTGGCTAAAAGCCTTGCCACGTGACGAGCGAGAAGCCAATCTGACGTCGCTGCGTTCCGGCAACTGGCCGCTCACTCTGCTTAATACGCTGCCCGATAACATAACGTCTCAACAGAAAAGCCAACTGGCGTTAGGCAACGTATTAACGCTGCTCGTATCCGAAAAACTGGCCGTTAGCCTGCTTTATCAACTGCCCGATGAAGACGTCTGGTTAATGGCCGGTCCTGTCTCGCGCGGTGATACGCTGCCCATGAATTTACAATTGCCGCTGTTGATTGGTGTCATGGCTGTGCTGGGTTTAATTATCTATCTGATTATGCGCAGCATCGAAGCACGTATGGCGCGCCTTGAACTGGCGGCTACCCGGATTGCCAGCGGCCGTCTTGAAACGCGCGTAAAAATAGAAAGTGACGACTTTCTGGGCCGATTAGGCATGGCGTTTAACGGCATGGCAAGCCAAGTGCAAACGCTGCTGCGTGGCCAGCAAGAGATGATTCGTGCGGTCTCCCATGAGCTTCGCACGCCGGTGGCGCGTATTCGCTTTGCCGTACAGATGGTCGAGGACATGACTGATCAGCCCGCTATTCGGCGCCAGTTGCAGGGAATTGATGCCGATATTTCGGAGCTTGACGAGCTGGTGGATGAAATCCTTACCTATGCTCGCTTGGGCGGTGAAACGGTGAACGGGGCCGAGCTTGAAATGGCGCTGGTGGACTGCCGGGCAATGGCCGAGCGTGTGATTGATACGCTGGCGCCACTCAATGAAGGGCTTACTATTGAACTGGCGGATGGGCCGGATATTGAGCTTTTAGCCGAGCCTCGCTATTTACAGCGGGCGCTGCAAAACCTGGTGGGTAACGCCTGCCGCTATGGCAAAAAACACCTTATTATCCGGCTTTGGAGCGAAGATCAGCTGGTGCGTATTGATGTTGAGGATGACGGCCCAGGCATTCCGGCAGATGCCCGTGTGGATATTTTTAAGCCGTTTACTCGGCTGGACGATAGTCGGGCCCGCAGCCTGGGAGGCTACGGCTTGGGCCTCTCCATCGTGCAAAAGATTATGGCGGGCCACGGCGGCAGCGTCACCGTGGATACCAGCCCTGCGCTGGGTGGCGCACGCTTTACGTTGCTGATTCCTCGTCGTGAGTCGCTGGTTTAATGCCTGTGAGTACCGCAAACGAGGTTTCACGTGCGGTACGTAGAAAATCCTTCATCCAGGGCGCTTCCAGCGTCTCTTCTCGAACGGCCGCATACAGCGTGCTCCAAATGCCGTTTTCACCCAGCTTAACGGCACTGACGTAATCGCGCTCCAGATACTCCGTTAGCGCCCAGTTGGGCAGGGCACATACGCCTCGGCCGCTGGCGACCAACTGCATCATCATGATGGTAAGTTCGGCGGTGCGAATCTCCTGAGGACGTACGTTTGCTGGGTCTAAAAACTGCGTAAACACATCCAAGCGTGCCTGCTCTACGGGGTAGGTGATCAGCGTTTGGTCTGCCAGGGCTTGAGGCTTGATAAAGAGCTTCCCTGCATAAGCGTGCTGGCGCGCTACGGCCAAAAGCCCTTCATAGCGAAACAGCGGCGCATAGTGAACACCCTCCAGTGCCTGAGGGTCGGCAGTAATGACCAGATCCAACTGCTCGCGTGCCAGCGCTGGTAGCGGGTCAAAGTGATGGCCGCTGGGAATATCAATTTCCACTTCCGGCCAGTGGTCGCGAAAGTAATCGACGGTAGGCATTAGCCATTGAAAGCAGCTGTGGCACTCAATGGCCATGTGCAGCCGCCCCTGCTCGCTCCCCGCCAGCCGGGCCACGTCGCGTTCGGCTTTACGCACTTCCGGAAGTATCTGGTCGGCCAGGGCTAATAGCCGTAAACCTGCCCGAGTAAACTCGACGGGTCGTGTTTTACGCACAAAAAGCGGGCTGTTAACCCGACCTTCCAGGTCTTTGAGCTGGTGCGAAAGGGCCGACTGGGTAAGGTGAACGCGTTCGGCGGCCTCCACCAGTGAACCCGTTTCACGTAGGGCAAGCAGTGTGCGTAGGTGGCGTAACTCAATCATGGATAATATCTTTCAATTTGAAAGGATTTATCATGACAGTCTCTCATGTACTTGGCTATTGGCGTAGGCGTCTTTGCATGAGTTTAAAAGTGTGAGAAGCGTGCTTGCCAGCAGTAAAGCCGCTTATTAACGGCATTACTGCGCTTACTGGATTTTTCCGGTCATGCACATTGTGCTAGCTTTTGGATGCGAACGCGTAAAGCAGGGTCTCCTGAGCGCTGATCGCATCGCTATCACCGGGGTCCTGCAAGCGATAGGAGCCATCGTTTTGCAGCAGCCAGCTCTGGCAATTATCGACCAGGTAGGTTTCCAGGTCTTTACGCACTCGGGTGGCGAGCTTTTTATCCAATAGCGGAAAGCAGGTTTCTACCCGATGGAACATGTTGCGCGACATAAAGTCAGCGCTTGAACACCAGGTTTCCGATTTACCGTCGTTATGGAAGTGAAACACCCGGGTGTGCTCCAGAAAACGGCCAATAATCGAGCGCACACGAATGTTTTCAGAAATGCCCGGAAGGTTGGGTTTTAGGCAGCACATGCCACGGATAATCAAATCGCACTCAACGCCCGCCTGGGAGGCACGGTAAAGCGCTTTAATCAGCTTGGGCTCGGTGAGTGAATTACACTTGATAATGATATGCCCGCGCTTACCCTTTTGTGCCAGCTGTGCTTCACGGTCAATCATCTCCACCAAACGCTCATGCAGCGTAAACGGTGCGTGCAGCAGCGTATCAATTTTGCGCGCCCGGCCCATCCCTGAAAGCTGCTGGAAGACCTTGTGCACATCGGCACATAGCGCTTTGTTGGCGGTTAACAGGCTGTAGTCGGTGTAAAGCTTGGCGGTTTTAGAGTGATAGTTGCCCGTGCCCATGTGCGCGTAGTGGCGCAGCTCGCCCTTTTCACGCCGGACAATATGCAGCATCTTGGCGTGGGTTTTATACGCCATAATGCCGTAAATATCGATGGCCCCGGCTTCCTGTAGGCGTGAGGCAAGCTGAAGGTTATCTGCTTCGTCAAAGCGTGCGCGTAGCTCGATAACGACGGTGACTTCCTTACCTTGACTCGCGGCATCCACAAGCGCGCTCACAATAGACGATTCGGCGCCGGTGCGGTAAAGCGTCTGTTTAATGGCTAGAACGTTTGGGTCGCGAGCCGCCTCACGCAGTAGTTCCTCAATAGGTGAGAACGACTGGAAGGGGTGGTGAAGCAAAACATCGTTCCTGGCAATCGAGTCAAACATGGAGCTGATTTTAAGCGTCTTGGGCACACTCGGCGTATACGGGCGATACACCAGTTCGGGGCGATCAACATCTCCCAGCACCGACATCATGCGGGTCAGGTTAACGGGCCCTTCAACGCGATAGAGATCCTCGGCATCAAGCTCAAACTGGCGCATTAAAAAGTTGGTCAAGTCGTCGGGGCAATTATCGGCGACTTCCAGGCGTACGCCTCTTCCATAACGGCGGGCCAGTAGCTCGCCTCGCAGCGCCGAGGCCAGGTCAGAAACCTCTTCCGGGTCGACGGTCATGTCGGCGTTGCGCGTCAATCGGAATTGATAGCAGCCGCGCACGCGCATACCGGGAAATAGCTCCTCAGCATGGGCGTGAATCATGGAGGAGAGGAAGATATATTCAGAGTAGCCTTCGGCGCAAAGCGCTTTGGGAAGCGCCATTAAACGCGGGAGCGAGCGAGGGGCAGGAAGAATGGCCATGCCGCCTGCACGCCCAAAGGCATCTTTACCTTCCAGCTCAACAATAAAATTAAGGCTCTTATTGACCAGCCGTGGGAAGGGGTGCGAAGGATCAAGGCCTATCGGGCTGATGACGGGCATGATCTCGTTATTAAACATCTCATGTACCCACTGCTTTTGCGCTTCGGTCCACTGTGCGCGGCGCCGAAAACGCAGGCCCTGTTGCTCCAGGGCGGGTAGCAGCGTGTCGTTAAGAATTTTGTACTGACGAGCGATCTGCTGGTGGGCAATATCGGAAATTTCAGCAAGCACCGCCTTGGGCAAACGGCCATCGGCCGCTGTTGTATCATCGCCCATGGCCATCTGGTGTTTTAAACCCGCCACGCGAATTTCAAAAAATTCATCCATGTTGGATGAGAAAATAAGCAGGAACATCAGTCGATTAAGCAGTGGATGCGCATCGTCCAGTGCCTGTTCCAGAACGCGAATATTAAATTGAAGGTGGGAAAGCTCGCGGTTTAAATAGAGTTGGGGATCATCCAGATCGGTTTCACTAAGGGTATCCTTGGCGTGCACACCGTTGGGCGTACGATTAATGCGTAACGGTAAACCATCCATTTCAACGTTGGGTAGTTCGCTCAGTGATAGCGCTGTAGATGGTGTAACGTGATCGTCCATATAAGGCTCCCCCGCATTAATGGCTTCAAACTAGCATAGCGTGATACCTGCCGTGCAAAGCAGTATGCGGGAGAAAGATGACAGAAAAATGTCATATATCTGTCATCTTGAGGGCGGGCTTCTAGCGTTGGTTCTGCAATAGTCGAGCGGCTTCCAGTGCAAAATACGTCAAGATACCGTCGGCCCCGGCACGTTTAAAGCACATCAGTGATTCCAGGATCACCGGCTCGGCTTCCAGCCAGCCGTTATCGAACGCGGCGCGGTGCATGGCGTACTCACCACTTACCTGATAGGCAAAGGTGGGCACTTTAAGCTCGGTTTTAACCCGATGCACCACGTCCAGATAGGGCATGCCGGGTTTCACCATGACCATGTCAGCGCCTTCACTGATATCCATGGCCACTTCGTGCAGCGCTTCATCGCTATTGGCCGGGTCCATCTGGTAGGTACGCTTGTCGGCCTTGCCTAGATTGGTCGCCGAGCCGACCGCGTCACGAAATGGGCCGTAGTATTTGGAAGCGTACTTGGCGCTGTAGGCCATGATCCGCACATTGTGCAGAAGCTCTTGCTCCAGTACTTGGCGGATAGCGCCAATGCGACCATCCATCATGTCTGAAGGCGCGACAACATCCGCCCCGGCTTCAGCATGGGAAAGTGCCTGCTTAAGCAGCGTTTCTACCGTGCGGTCGTTCTGAACGTAGCCTTGCTCATCTAAAATACCGTCCTGGCCGTGGCTGGTGTAAGGGTCCAAGGCGACATCGGTAATAATGCCCAGCTCAGGCAACGCCTCTTTAAGCGCGCGCACGCTGCGCTGAACCAATCCGTTGGCATTATAAGCCTCTTCGGCAAGCTCGCTTTTCTGCTCGGTACCTACCACTGGGAAGAGCGCCAGCGCGGGAATACCTAACGCAAACGCTTCCCTGGCTTGTTCAATCAATAAATCAATCGACAGGCGCTCAACGCCGGGCATGGAAGCAATGGCTTCACGCTGATTTTCACCCTCTAAAACAAACACCGGCAAGATTAAATCAGACGGTGTCAGGGTCACTTCCTGCATCAACCTACGGGAAAAATCATCGCGGCGCATGCGGCGCAGCCGAGTGTTAGGAAACTGGCGGGGAGTGAGTGTGCTCAAGAGGTCTCTCCGTAATAAAGGGTCATAAATAAAGATGCCCATAGGCTTGGATTGAGTATATCAGGCATGTCTTACGGCGAAAGCCGTCTTGTGGCAAACCGCCACACTGACTAAAGTGAGCGATTGCTTTGCTGTATTGCATTCGGCAGACACTGCGATAAGGGAGATAGGCATGACCAAACAGGTGGCAGTGGTATTAGCGGGTTGTGGCGTTTTTGATGGTTCTGAAATTTATGAAACCACGTTAACGCTGTTGCGTTTGGACCAGTTGGGCATCGGTTATCGCTGCTTTGCGCCCGATATTGAGCAACATCATGTTGTTAACCACCTCACTCAGGAAGCTGTAGAAGGTGAGTCACGCAACGTGCTTCAGGAGTCAGCGCGCCTTGCGCGTGGCGACATCCAGCCGATGGCTGAGCTAAAGGCTGATGAGTTTGACGCGGTCATTGTGCCGGGTGGGTTTGGCGTGGCGAAGAATTTGTCTGACTTTGCAAGCGCAGGGGACGGCATGCAGGTGTTGGAGGCACTAAAAGACGCGCTTTCCGGCTTTCGGGAAGAGGAAAAACCGATTGGGTTAATGTGTATTGCGCCGGTATTGGTGCCACGGCTTTTGGGTGAGGGTGTTGCGGTTACCGTGGGCCATGACCCAAGTGTGTCGGGGGCTATCAGCGCCATGGGTGGCCTGCATCGCAGCTGCGCAGTGGGTGACATTGTGGTCGACCTGGAGCACCGAGTGGTCACCACGCCCGCCTATATGCTGGCAACGCGTATCAGTGAAGCCGCCACCGGTATTTTTAAGCTGGTAGACCGCATTGACGAAATGATGGGCTAATAAGCGGTAGACGCTGCGCTATAAAAAAGCCTCTGTCATGAATAATGACAGAGGCTTTTTAACGTGGTGATAACGTCAATAACGATGCGGCTTTCAGGTGATAGAAGCGCTGTTTACGGCTCCTGTTCTTCGGTGGCTTGCTCATCACGCCGCTTGCGCACCAGGCGACCAAATAGCAGGCCTACCTCGTAAAGCAGGTACATGGGCAGTGCCAACAGGCTTTGTGATACCACATCTGGCGGCGTTAGCAGCATCCCTATGACAAAGCAGCCCAGAAAAACATAGGGCCGCTTTTTGGAAAGGCTCTCTACGCTGGTGGCGCCCGACAGGATTAGCAAAAAGGTCGCAATGGGGATTTCAAACGCCACGCCAAAGGCGAAAAAGAGCTTCAGTACAAAGTTCAGGTACTGGTTAATATCGGTCATGACCGTGACGTTTTCAGGCCCGGCCTGGGTGAAAAAGGCAAACAGTAGCGGAAATACCACATAGTAGGCAAAAGCCGCACCCGCATAAAAAAGCCCAATACTTGAGACCAGAATAGGGATGGCCAGGGCTTTTTCATTATCGTATAGCCCTGGCGCGATAAACGCCCATGCCTGATGCAGTACAAAGGGTATAGCGATAAAAACGGCGACCACCAGGGTTAGCTTAAAAGGCGCCAGAAAGGGCGAGGCTACTTCGGTCGCAATCATCTGCGAACCCGGCGGTAGCAGAGCCATCAGCGGCTCGGCCACAAAGCCATAGATATCATTGGCAAAAGCATAAAGGCCCAGAAAAACCACTAAAATGACCACCACCGCACGGACAAGGCGCATGCGAAGCTCAATCAAATGCTCAATCAATGGGGCCTGCTGCTGATCGTTCTGGGATTCCCGAGCGTCGCCAGGGGTACTCATGGGTTCTGACTATCCTTTTTAGAGGTCGCCTTTAAGGGCTCGTTGGAGGTATGGGGCGCCGCTTCGTTCACTTCCCGCTGCGCTTCATCCAACTGGGCACTTGCCTGGGCTACACGTTGCTCCGTTTCACTCTGGCTTGTCGATGAAGAAGTGCTGCGCGAGGAGGGAGTGTCGAGAATACTCTCAACGTCTTTTTTAGCACTCTTCAGACTATCTTTAATGGTCTTTTGCTGTTCGTTCAGCGTTTGGCGCAGCTCTTCTGCTTCAAGCTGCGCGCTAATTTCGCGCTGCATGCCGGATATCGTGCGCTTGATTTTACCAACCCAAAGGCCTGCCGTACGCGCCGCCCGAGGGAGGCGCTCAGGGCCAAGTACCAGTAGTCCCACGACACCGACAAGCATCAGTTCAAGAAAGCCGATATCCAACATAAATTATTTGGGCTCTTCGTTACGGGCCTTGCGATTTTCTTCGGCCTGAACGTCATAAGTGTTGCCAGGTTCTTCGTGGCTAACCTTGGCATGTGGAGGCTCGGCGTCTTTCTTTTCGTCGTCTTTCTCGTCTTCATGCACCGCTTTTTTAAAGCCTTTAACCGCGCCGCCCAGGTCGGTGCCCACATTGCGTAGCTTTTTGGTGCCGAAGATTAAAATAATGATGCCTAAGACAATTAGCAGCTGCCAAATACTGATGCCACCTAACATATGCGTATCCTCGTTAATTCAAATGCGTGTTATTTATTATGGCGTACGTGCGGCTTTTTCGACATGGCCGGAAATGCCAAAGCGCCGCGCCAACTCGTTTAACACATCCTGATGATCCAGCTCCAGGTGAGAGAGCATAACCAGCGTATGGAACCAGAGGTCGGCGGTTTCCGAGACCAGAGCCTGGCGCTGCTCGTGGCTGCCGTGTTCTGCATCCTTTGCGGCAAGCAGCGTCTCGGTGGCTTCTTCACCCACTTTTTCGAGTATCTTGTTCAAACCCTTATGATGCAAGGAGGCAACGTAAGAATCTTCAGAAGAAGCGCTGCGCCGCTGCTTTAGTACCTCGGCGAGGGTGTCCAGTACGGGGGCGTGATTAGACGTTAAAGAGGTATTCATGAGTCTCCTTTACAACAGTGAGCATCATCATTCGTAAGTGAAAGTCCCACCACGTGCGAACGTCCAACCACGTTTATAACAACGCTATTGCCATAACAGTAGCAGCAAGCCAATGGCGGCTGCGCCTAAAATCGGCCAATCTTGAGTAGCGGCCCAACTGACAAGCGGCTGCCAGGCCAGTGCAATCGCTACCAGGAGCAGGCCAATCCGTAAGCGGTGATGGCGTTTTCCTTGATCCGCCATTTGGCGCTGCATGTGATGAATCGAGTCGACCTGTTGGTGACGCTGGCGATGTTCAACTTCCATCCGGGTCAGCGCCTGGTGGGCAAGAACGGGCAGTTCAGGCAACTGATGAGAAAGCTCAGGCGCTTGGCGCTTTAACGACTCCCACAGCCCGCTAATGCCCGCGCGGTCTTTCATCCACTGCTCAAGATAGGGCTTGGCAGTGCTCCATAGATCCAGTTCCGGATAGAGCTGGCGGCCAAGGCCTTCAATATTGAGCAGGGTCTTTTGCAGCAGTACCAACTGAGGCTGGACTTCCATATTAAAGCGCCGAGCCGTTTGAAAAAGCCCTAACAGTACTTGGCCAAAGGAAATGTCTTTTAAAGGCTTTTCAAGGATCGGCTCGCAAACGGTGCGGATGGCCGCGGCAAACTCATTCGCGCGAGTATTCTCGCCCACCCAGCCAGATTCGATGTGCAGCGCGGCGACTTCATAATAGTCTTGATGGAAAAATGCCAAAAGGTTACGCGCGAGATAGTCCTGATCCTCGCGGGTTAAACTGCCCACAATCCCACAGTCGATCGCAATGTATTGAGGATCTTCGGGATTATCGCAATTAACAAAAATATTACCCGGGTGCATATCCGCGTGGAAGAAGTTGTCGCGAAATACCTGGGTAAAAAAGAGTTCTACGCCGCGCTCAGCGAGTTTCTTTAAGTTGACCCCACGGGCGGTCAGCGTCTCCATATCCGCGACGGGTACACCGCGAATACGCTCCTGAACCATCACGTGTCGACGTGTGAAAGGCCAATAAATAGTCGGTACAAACAGCAGCGGCGAATCCTTGAAGTTACGCTTGAGCTGTGAGGTGTTAGCCGCTTCTTTATAAAGGTCCAGTTCGTCGAATAGCGTGGCCTCATAGTCGCGAATCACTTCGACCGGGCGCAGTCGGCGGGCTTCAGGCACCTTGGCAAACAGTTTGGCAACTTGATACATCAGCGCCATGTCCTGGCGCATGATGCGGTCGATACCGGGGCGGATAATTTTAACCACCACCTCTTCGCCGGTATGTAGCTTGGCCGCATGTACCTGAGCGATGGATGCCGAGGCAAGTGGCGCCTGCTCGAATTCAGCGAACGCTACATCAAGTGACATCTCCAGCTCTTTTTCGACCCGGGCGGCGGCAAGTTCGCCCGGAAAGGGCGGCACCTGATCCTGTAGGCGCCTAAGCTCGTTGGCGACATCATCCGGCAAGAGGTCTCGACGCGTGGAGAGCATCTGGCCAAATTTGATAAAAATAGGCCCCAGCGCTTCCAGCGCCAGGCGCAATCGCTCGCCACGACTGCGATGACCAACCGAAAAAAGTCGCAGCGGTGAAAACCATAAAAGCGCTCGCAGCCAAAACGGCAGCCGCTCCATGGGGATCAGAGTGTCTAGCCGGTGGCGCGCAATAATCCAAAGAATTTTGAACAGACGCAGGCTCATGCCGACGGCTCCTGTGAGGCAAGCGATGAGTCACGCACCAGACGGCGATGGAGTCGGTTAAAGCGGGCTTCCAAACGGTCAGTTGCCACTTCAAGTTCGGTTAAGTGGTCACGCAGCACATCACGCTGCTGGCGGCCTGGCAGTAAACGCGCTTCTTCAAATACATACTCTGAGACATCCTGAAGAAGCTCATTCTTGGTACGCAGCCCCCAGCGCGTCAGGCGGCGCACGCCTTCCGCCAACGAGTGAGCGGGGATATCGCCCAACCAATTGGCAAGCTCGGCTTCCCAGTCGATATCCAGGTCAAACAGCAGGTCGCGGGTAGCTTCCAGCAGATGAAGGCGTCCGCGCACCGCGAGCTTGCCGTCAAACATGAGCCGCTCAATGGAGGCGCCGCTGATCCATTCAGAGAAGGTTTCAGGTGTGAGTTCTACCACTGCGTCGACATCGGCTTCGTCTACGTCATCGCCACGGAGTAGGTCAATACCCGCCAAATGGTAATGCAGTACCAGCTGCAGATGTGGCTTTTCCAAACGCACCAAAAGCCGACTGCCCGCCAGGGCTGCTAAGCGAGCCGGTGCGGCAGGGTCGCGAGCGAGCAGGGCATTAAGCGTACGTTCACAACCGGCCAACACAAGTGTCGGGGTTAACAGCATGCTGACCTCGTGATCGTTGATACCACTATCGACGATAACGTCATAACTTGATGCCACGGTGCAGGGCCACAATGCCGCCCGTCAGGTTGGTGTACTCCACCCGCTCAAGGCCTGCTGCTTCCATCATCGCTTTAAGCGTTTCCTGGTTCGGGTGCATGCGAATGGACTCCGCTAAATAGCGGTAGCTTTCGCCGTCTCCAGCGACAAGCTCGCCCATTTTAGGCAGCAGGCGGAAAGAGTACTCATCGTAGGCTTTAGAAAGCAGCGGGTTATTGGGCTTGGAGAACTCCAGCACCAGCAAGCGGCCACCCGGTTTTAGCACGCGGGCCATGGAGCGTAGCGCGGCGTCTTTGTTGGTCACATTACGCAAGCCAAACGCAATCGTAATACAGTCAAAGCTATTGTCAGGGAAGGGCAAGCACTCAGCGTTGGCCTGAACGTATTCAACATTGCCACCGACGCCATTATCCATCAGCTTGTCGCGGCCAACCTTCAGCATGGAGGCGTTGATGTCGGCAAGCACGACTTTGCCGCGCGGGCCAACAATACGTGAGAACTTAAGGGTTAAATCACCGGTCCCCCCCGCGATATCTAAAACGTGGTGGCCGGGGCGAACGCCCGCACGCTCAATGGTGAAGCGTTTCCATACACGGTGGATGCCCATCGACATTAAGTCGTTCATAACGTCGTAACGGGCGGCGACAGAGTGGAATACATCCGCTACACGTGATGCTTTCTCGTCGACCGGGACTTCTTGATAACCAAAATCGGTGGTGCGCTTTTCCGTGGGGCTCATGGGGCTTTAGCTCCCGAGTTCGAGGCGGTAACAATCGACCAGATGGTCGTCGTATAAAAAGTTTGGCGATATTGTAGCCTTGTCTGCCCCAATTTGTCTGCGCCTGGTCGGATGCGCTGGGTCATGGTTTTTGAGTTTGGTTCTTGGCTTATGGTTCTTGAAGCATGCTTCTCGAATCACAGCTGCTTGAATTGGATACCTGCCGGCTCGCGCGATGCACCGGCTTCTTTTAGCCGCTGCAGGTAGTTCTCCCAATAGGCTTTTTGATGCGTGGCGAGTTCAAACAGGTATTCCCAGCTATAAATGCCGCTGTTATGCCCGTCATCAAAGTAAAGCTGTAGCGCATAGTTGCCTGTCTGGACGATGTTTTGTAGCCCAACATCCTTTTTACCGACTTGAAGCACAGCGGTATCACCGCCATGACCACGTACCTCTGCAGAGGGCGAGTAAACCCGCAAAAACTCTATCGGCAGCCGGAAGCTCTCACCGCTGGCATAGCCAAGCTCAAGTTCGCGGGCCTTTTTATGATAGTGAACCCGGTTGGGGGCGGGAGCGTTCATGCACAAACCTCTTGGCTCATTGCCGAGATAGCTTGCCCACCTTCTGCGCCCCATTGAAACAGGCATCAGTGGGCAAGCGATTTAAGCGATCATTACAGGATATAGCGCGACAGGTCTTCGTCGACAGCCAGTTCACCTAGTTGGGCATTCACATAATTGGCATCAATGACCAGCGGGCTGTCCATATCGCCGCCCTTGAACGAGGCTTCTTCCAGCAAGCGCTCCATCACGGTGTGCAAGCGGCGAGCGCCGATATTCTCGGTGCCTTCGTTAACCTGCCAGGAGATCTCGGCGATACGCTCAATCCCGTCAGGGGTGAACTCAATACCCAGCCCTTCGGTTGCCAGCAGCGCCTGGTACTGTTTGGTCAATGATGCGGATGGCTCGGTCAGAATGCGCTTGAAGTCGCCCGGCGTTAGCGCATCAAGCTCCACGCGGATCGGCAGACGGCCCTGTAACTCGGGGATCAAGTCAGACGGACGCGCCAAGTGGAAAGCGCCGGATGCGATGAACAGGATATGGTCAGTTTTCACCATGCCGTACTTGGTGGAAACCGTAGAACCTTCGATCAACGGCAGCAGGTCACGCTGAACGCCTTCACGAGACACTTCACCACCGCTGGACTGTCCGCTGCCCTTGGCAACTTTGTCGATCTCATCCAGGAACACGATGCCGTGCTGCTCTACGGCCTCAACGGCACGCGCTTTGATTTCATCTTCATTCACCAGCTTGCCGGCTTCTTCATCGCGCAGCAGTACCAGCGCTTCTTTGACCGTTACGCGGCGCTGCTCGCGTTTCTGCTGGCCCATGTTGGAAAACAGGCTCTGCAGTTGATTGGTCATCTCTTCCATGCCGGGCGGCGTCATGATGTCGACACCCGCGCTCTGGGAAGAGACCTCTATATCGATCTCTTTATCATCCAGCTGGCCTTCGCGCAGTTTTTTGCGGAAGCTCTGACGCGTGCTGGAGTCTTCACGAGGCTTGTCTTCCTGGCCGCGGGGCGGCGGCAGAAGCGCATCAAGCACGCGATCTTCAGCGGCATCATCGGCACGATGGCCAACTTCCTCTTTGGCATGCTCGCGCACCATTTTCATGGCCGATTCCATCAAATCACGAATGATGGATTCCACATCGCGGCCAACGTAGCCTACCTCGGTAAATTTAGTGGCTTCTACTTTGATAAACGGCGCACGGGCGAGTTTTGCTAAACGACGCGCAATCTCGGTTTTACCCACACCGGTTGGCCCGATCATCAAAATATTTTTCGGGGTTACTTCAGGACGCAGGTCGTCGTCAAGCTGCATGCGGCGCCAGCGATTGCGCAGCGCAATGGCAACGGCGCGCTTGGCGTCTTGCTGGCCGATGATGTATTGATCAAGCGCGTGGACGATTTCGCGGGGTGTCATCTGAGTCATTAAGTCAGCCTCAACGTTCGTTGGTATTCAGCTCTTCGAGCGTCACGTGATGGTTGGTGAATACACAGATGTCACCGGCAATTTGGAGCGATTTCTCGGTGATTTCACGCGCGGAAAGCTCGGTATTCTCAAGCAGCGCTCGGGCACTTGCCTGGGCAAAGTTGCCGCCTGAGCCAATCGCGATAATGCCGCGTTCAGGCTCAACGACATCGCCGTTGCCGGTAATGATCAGCGAGGCGCTGTGGTCAGCGACGGCAAGCAGCGCTTCCAACCGGCGCAGGGCGCGGTCGGTGCGCCAGTCTTTGGCTAGCTCAACGGCCGCCTTGGTCAAGTGACCCTGGTACTTTTCAAGCTGGGCTTCAAAGCGCTCAAACAGCGTAAATGCGTCAGCGGTGCCGCCTGCAAAACCGGCGAGCACTTTGCCACGGTAAAGGCGACGCACCTTGCTGGCGTTGCCTTTCATCACGGTGTTGCCAAGTGATACCTGGCCGTCGCCTGCCAGGGCAACCTGATTACCGCGACGTACGGATACGATAGTGGTCATGGAGATAACTCCTTGGGGGAGGCGTGCTCCCGATAACTGAACGGCCGCTTAAACGATGATAGAGCGACCGCCTATAAAAGACGATGAACAATAAAATGCGGGCGGCTGATAAAAAATCAACCGCCCGCTGGGTAACGCCTACCGCTTTATTCGTTTGAGGCCCGGTTCTTAAAATCAGTTTTGCAGCTGTATCAACAAGGGTTCAATGCCTTGCGTGGTCATTAAATCCTGGGCGCGGTTCAACTCGCGTGTGTCTTCGTAAGGGCCTACCTGGACACGGTGCCACGTATCGCCGCCCGCTTGCACTTCGCTGATTTGCGCCAGTAGGCTCAAATTACGTAACCGGCTGCGTAGTTGCTCGGCATCGCTTAGCTCACGAAACGAAGCGGCCTGCAATACGTAGCGATTAGGCGCGCTGGTGCTGGTGGGGGCTGTCGGCTGCGCGGTACTTGCCTGCTCTTCCGGCCGCGTGTTGGCCGCAATCACCTGAGCGATAGGGTCGTCAGTTGATGATGTTTGGGGTGAGGCGCGCTCGGCGGCTTGCACATCAACTTGCTCGGCAACTTCCGGGCGGGTAACGCTTGAAGGAAGCGTGACGCCTGGGGCAATGACCTCGGTCTCAGGCAGCAAGGTATAGAACTCGAACGTGGGCATCGAGGGTTCGCTTGCAGTTTCGTTTTCCCTGGCGGCGGCACGCTCGGCACTTTCGGGTTTGGAGAGTACCGTTGCCTGCGGCTGGTCACTTGGCGTGTCCTGCCAGGGCGCCGTGCCGTGCTGGTGCTGAGCAAGGAAAAAACCTGCGGCCATACCGGCAAGACCCCATACCCACCCCGGCAGGCGAAATCCTCTGCCTTTGGAGGAGCGAGGGGCTTTACGCTGCGAGGTAGCGCCCTGGCGAGGGCGAGCAGGCTTTTTGCGCGGGCTGGCCATGGCTTACATCTCCTCGGGGGCACTAACGCCCATCAAGTCCAGGCCATTACGCAGTACCTGACGGGTTGCCAGACCCAGCGAGAGACGCACGTTACGAAGCGTATCGTCTTCGACCATGACTTTGACCGCGTTGTAGCAGGTATGGAAATCCCCCGCCAGGTCCAGTAGATACTGCGCCACTTGCTGCGGTTCGCGGTTTTTCGCCGCGTTTTGAACCACTTCTGGATAGCGCGCCAGGCGGTTAAGCACGGCTTTTTCCTGGTCGCTTCCCAGCAGCGCGAGATTGGCAAGCGCCAGGGCGTGATCAAAAGGCTGGCCCGCTGCCTCTGTTTTACGCAGCATGCTGCTTACGCGCGCGTGGGCGTACTGAATGTAGTACACCGGGTTGTCGTTGGACTGTGAGCGCGCCAGGTCAATATCAAAAGTTAGCTGGGAGTCGGCGCGGCGTGCCGCGAGGAAGAAGCGCGTGGCATCACGGCCCACTTCATCAATCAGGTCACGCACCGTAACGTAGCTGCCTGCCCGCTTGGAGAGTTTTACTTCGACGCCTGAGCGCGTGACCATCACCATCTGGTGCAGTACGTAGTCGGGCCAGCCTTTGGGAATGCCCACTTCCAGCGCTTGCAGGCCCGCACGCACACGGGTAACGGTCGAGTGGTGGTCGGCCCCCTGCTCGTTAATCACGGTGGTAAAGCCGCGCTGCCATTTATCCAGGTGGTAAGCAACGTCGGGCAGGAAGTAGGTATAGCCGCCTTCACGCTTGCGCATGACGCGGTCTTTGTCATCGCCAAAGTCAGTGGTACGCAGCCACATGGCGCCATCTTCTTCATAGGTGTGGCCGTTGGCGACGAGTTTTTCAACCGCTTCGTTGACCTTGCCGTCCTGATAAAGCGATGACTCCAGGAAGTACACGTCAAATTCAACGCCGAAAGCCTTTAGGTCCAGATCCTGTTCGCGACGCAGCCAGGCAACGGCAAACTCTTGAATAGCCTCCAGGTCATCAGCGTCTGCCTTGGCGGTTACTTCGCGATCATCAGCAGTGACCGTTTTACCCGCCAGGTAGTCGTTAGCGACATCGGTAATGTATTCGCCGCGATAGCCGTCTTCCGGCCAGCTTTCATCATCAGGGCCCAGATTTTTGGCGCGCGCCTGTACCGAACGGGCCAGGTTGGCAATTTGCGCGCCGGCATCGTTGTAGTAAAACTCACGCGTGACATCGTAACCGGTTGCTTCCAGCAGGCGGCACAGGCAGTCGCCAATCGCGGCGCCGCGGCCGTGGCCTACGTGTAACGGGCCTGTTGGGTTGGCCGATACAAATTCGACCTGCACTTTTTCCGCCTTGCCCATCATGCTGCGGCCAAAGGCGTCGCCGCTATCCAGCACTTGCGCCACAATTTGGGCGGCGGCATCTGCGGCGGCAAAAAAGTTGATAAACCCGGGCCCAGCAATTTCGGTTTTTTGAAGTGCATCGCTTTCTGGCAGCGCGGCAATCAGCGCCTCGGCCAGCTCACGAGGGTTCTTACCAGCAGGCTTGGCCAGCATGAGTGCCAGGTTCGTGGCGTAATCGCCGTGCGCCTTGTCTTTGGTGGGGTCAACTTTGATGTTGGGCTGAAGGTCATCAGGCAGCACGCCTTGGTGCTTAAGCGCATCAATGGCGCCGTTGAGCAGGGAAACAATCGTGTCTTTCATTTAGGTATCCGGGTAACGTCGGTGGCGGCGTGTGCAAGTGCGCACTTACGAAGTGCATCAGCAAAGCGGCCATTATCAGCATTTGGCGCGCAGTTTCAAAGGTGTTGATGCGATCCTTGCATAAGTGCCCTTGGTAATCCTGGCTATTTTCAACGGCGGCGCCGCAGGCTAGGCAAGCGTTTGAGGGTCGATATCAATCGACCAGCGCACCTTGCGCGCCTCGCGGTTGGCCTCAAGCCATTGCACCAGCCAACTGGCCGCCACGTGCAATTGACTGCGCTTATTGGCGGTCAGCATCAAGTGCATGTGGTAGCGATTTTGGCGTCGCTCCATGGGCGCAGGCACGGGGCCCAGGCAGTAAGTGGTAAGGCCTGAGGTTTTCAGCCACTCGCGCAGCGCTTGGCCCGCCTGTTGCGCTAAGGCAAGGGCCGCCGGTTCCTGGGGGCTTTCGATCCGTAGTAGTGCCATAAACGTGAACGGCGGCAGGTGTGCCTGGCGGCGCTCTTCCAGCAAGTTTCTCGCCAATGCTCCGTAGCCCTGTTCGGCCAGCAGCCCTAAGTGGGGGTCATCCGGATGCAGTGTTTGCACCAGTACTCGCCCCTGGTCGGCTGCGCGTCCTGCGCGCCCAGCCACCTGTTCCAGCAGCTGCGCGCTATGCTCCAGGGCACGGAAGTCGGCGGCGTAAAGGCCGCCGTCAGCATTCACCACAACCACCAGTGTGACATGAGGCAGATGGTGCCCTTTGGCAAGCATCTGCGTACCCACCAGCAGGCAAGGCTCACCCCGCTGAATCTCCTTTAGGATCTGCTCAAAGCTGTCTTTCTTGCGGGTGCTGTCGCGATCAATACGGTGCACGGTGACCTTGGGGAAAAGGCCCTGGAGCGTCTCTTCGGTACGCTCGGTGCCGCTTCCCAGCGCGCGTAAGTCGCCGCTGCCGCACTCGGGGCAGGCATCCGGCAGGGCACGACGACTATCGCAGTGGTGGCAGGCAAGTAACGGCGGCTGGCGGTGCAGCGTCATGCGTGAATCGCACTGGCCGCATTCCGCCATCCAGCCGCAGGCGTGGCAGGCAAGCGACGGCGCAAAGCCGCGCCGGTTGATGAAAATCAGCACCTGCTTGCCCGCACTCAAGGTGCTTTTGATCGCTTTGATAGCACCCGGTAGCAGGCCCCCCTGGCGGCGCTGGTGGCGTAAATCAAGAAGCTCCAGCTTGGCGGGCTGATGACGGCTGGGCCGCTGAGTAAGGCGCAGGTGGCGATAACTACCGGAAAGCGCCTGCTGTAGGCTCTCAAGCGAAGGCGTGGCGCTGCCCAGCAGTAGTGGAATGCCGTGGTAATGAGCGCGTGCAACGGCCAGGTCGCGGGCGTGGTAACGCAGCCCGTCGTGCTGCTTGTAAGAGCCGTCGTGCTCTTCATCGACAATGATCGCGCCTGGGTTGGCAAGCGGGGTAAAGATCGCCGAGCGTGTTCCGATGATAATCAGCGCCCGCCCGTTTGCCGCGGCTTCCCAAACGTCCAGCCGTTCGGGGTCGGTTAAGCCGGAGTGGAGTGCCACCACGGGCACCCGAAAACGGTTTCTAAAGCGCGCCAGGGTTTGCGGCGTCAGGCCGATTTCCGGCACCAATACCAGCGACTGCTTGCCTTTGGCGGCAATTGCTTCAATAAGCTGCAGATACACTTCTGTCTTGCCGCTGCCGGTAACGCCTTCCAGCAGGCAAGGGTGGTAGCTTTCAAGCTTTTCGTGTAGCGCCGCAAGGGCGGTGGCCTGCTCACGATTGAGCGGCAGTGCCGGTGTGGCAAGCAAACTGCCACTCGGCGTCTCGGGGGCGGTCAGGGTGATTTCCTGGTGGGTGACCAGCCCCTTCTTGCCCAGTGCTAGCAGCTGGTCGCGGCTAAAGCCGTGGGCGCTGACAGCCCGTGAAGGCAGGCCGTGCGGATGCTGGCATAAAAGCGCATACAGCTCGGCTTGTTTGGGCGCTCGGCTTAAATCCGGCGGGGTATGCGTTACGGCAAACCACAGCGTTTGCGTGCGCCCAGCCATTGGGTGGCCCTGGCGCAGCCGTGCAGGCAGCGCATGATGGAGCGTATCGCCCAGGCTGTGTTGGTAGTAGCGTGCGGCAAACCGGCATAGCCACAGCCAGTCATTGGGAAGTGGTGCATCATCCAGCGCTTCGCTGACAGCACGTAACTGGCTGCGTGGTAGTTCGCTGGTGGCAGCCAGTTCAACTACCACGCCCACCACTTCGCGCCGCCCAAAGGGTACGCGTACACGAAGCCCAGGCTGCCAGCCGCAAGGGGGAGTGCGGCTGGCGGGCAGGTAATCAAACAGGCGTCGGAGTGGGGACGGCAAGGCGACTTTTAGCACCTGCAAAGAAACAGTGTCAGGCAATTGGCCTCCGGCGATAAGTTTTGCTAAAATATGCGGCCGCTCTGAATCTAAACGATCAGACGGTTAACCGGTTAGTAGTTTTTCCAAACCCGTATGCGGTGCCTGGCAACGGATCAGGTGGCGGCATACCGCTTGAGAGATCATCACGATGAGACAAGGTATTCACCCGAATTACAATACGGTCACCGCTAACTGCTCTTGCGGTGCTAGCTTCCAGGTAGGCTCTACTTCTGGCCAGGATTTCTCGCTAGACGTATGCTCCAACTGCCACCCGTTCTACACAGGTAAGCAGAAGCAAGCGACCACCGGTGGCCGTGTAGAGCGCTTCAACAAGCGTTTCGGCGCTGCTGTTAAGCGCGGCTAATCCTGACGGATCAGCCACACTGCAAGTGCGGGTAAAATACCAGGTACTTGTAAGAAAAACCCACGCTACGGCGTGGGTTTTTTTATGGGCGAATTTCTATAAATGCCTGTTTGGATGAACAAATGGCGAGATGGAAGGGTTTTTCATAAATGCTGCGATACAGCAATAAGCAATGCGTTATAGCTAAAATGCTTCTGCATAAGATTCAGCAAATGGTTGGGAAAAGTAATTAACGTGAAGGAAAAATCGCTAAAAAAAGCGTTTTCTTTTTGAGTTGACGGCGCGCTTGAGGCGCCTTGGGTTTTTCTATATTCTGGAAGCACTTATATCTATTTTAGGCTAATTGGACCCTCATTATGACGGATGCAAATAAGCAGGCAGCACTGGACTATCATGCGAAACCGATTCCTGGCAAGCTATCGGTGGAGTTAACCAAACCCACCGCAACAGCCCGGGACTTGGCACTGGCATATAGCCCAGGCGTTGCTGAGCCGGTTCGCGAAATTGCCCGCGATCCTGAAAATGCTTACCGTTATACGGGCAAGGGAAATTTGGTCGCCGTTATTACCGATGGCAGCGCCATTTTAGGCTTGGGGAATCTTGGCCCGCTGGCCAGTAAGCCGGTGATGGAAGGCAAGGGCGTATTGTTCAAGTGCTTTGCCGGGATCAACTCGGTAGATGTTGAAGTAGACGCCGAAAGCCCGCAGGCGTTTATCGACACCGTTGCCCGCATTGCCGATACCTGGGGCGGCATTAATCTTGAAGATATCAAAGCGCCCGAGTGCTTTGAGATTGAAAAAGCGCTGGTTGAGCGCTGCAATATCCCCGTCTTCCACGATGACCAGCACGGCACGGCTATTGTAACGGCTGCGGGTATGCTGAACGCGTTGGAAATCGCTGGTAAAACGATAGATAGCGTGAAGATCGTTTGCATGGGGGCCGGTGCGGCAGCGATTGCCTGCATGCGCCTGCTGGTTTCGTGTGGCGCCAAAAAAGAGAACCTGGTGATGCTGGATCGCCGTGGCGTTATCCATACCGGCCGTGAGGGTATCAATGAGTACAAGGCAGAGTTTGCGCTGGATACTGACATGCGCACGCTGGATGATGCTATCGACGGCGCCGATGTGTTTATTGGACTTTCTGGCCCAGGCTTGCTGTCGGCTGAGCAGGTTAAAAAGATGGCCGCTGACCCGGTGATTTTCGCCTGCACCAACCCGGACCCGGAAATTCATCCTGACGTTGCCCGTGAAGCGCGCCCGGATGTGATTATGGCGACCGGCCGTTCAGACTTCCCAAACCAGGTAAACAACGTGTTGGGCTTTCCGTTTATTTTCCGTGGGGCGTTGGATGTGCGCGCTACACGGATTAACGAAGCCATGAAGCTTGCCGCTGTGCATGCGCTTAAGGATCTGGCCCGCGAGCCGGTTCCCGAGGAAGTGTTGAATGCCTATGAGCGTACGGAAATGAGCTTTGGTCGTGAGTACATTATCCCCACGCCAGTCGATATTCGCTTGCTGGAGCGCGTTTCTTCCGCGGTGGCCCAGGCGGCAGTAGATTCAGGCGTGGCGCGCAAACCGTACCCGGCTCACTACCCGCTCAAAACGATCGATGAGGCTTATGGCCAGTGATGTTTCGGGTGTTGTTTAACACGCCGGTTTAATCGCTACTATCAACGCCCGCACTTGCTGCGGGCGTTGTGCTTTTAAGGAGCGACGTCTAAAGGCTTTTGTACGAAGCTTAGCGAATCGGCGCGTCATGCATGCGAGTCAGCCCTTCCTGTGCGGTAGAGGCAATCAAGCGGCCATCACGGCGATAGATATGACCGCGTGCCAGGCCTCGCGAGTCGCCTGCCCAGGGGGAATCTATGACGTATAAAAGCCACTCATCCAGCCGTGCGTCCTCATGAAGCCATAGCGCGTGGTCAAGGCTTGCGATACGCAGCTTCGGGTCAGTGAACTGAATGCCATGGGGCAGTAAACTGGTGGTCAGCAGATTGAAATCAGAGGCGTAGGAGAGCAAGTGCCGGTGCAGGGCGGGGGCATTGGGTAGCGTGCCTGCAAAGCGGAACCATAAACACTGCCCGGCCGGGTCGCCGCCATCTGGGTTGCCTTTAATATGCAAAAACTCGATAGGGTGGCCCGGAAAGCGTGAGTGCTTGGCGGCGCCGCTCTCAATCAAGGCTTCCGGCGACTCGACTTGAGGCATGGCGCGCTGGTGATGAAAACCTTCTTCAGGGCTGTGAAACGAGGCGCTACAGAAGAAGATCGGTCGGCCTTTTTGAATCGCCGTAACGCGGCGCGTGGTAAAGCTCCCGCCATCGCGTACGTTATCCACCTGATAGACCACGGGGCGGTGCGGGTCGCCAGGGCGAAGAAAGTAACCGTGTTGAGAGTGTGGGTGACGCTCAGCGGGTACTGTACGTGAGGCCGCCGCGAGCGCTTGACCAAGCACCTGTCCGCCATAAAGCTGAGGAAAGCCCAGGTCCTGGCTTTGCCCTCGAAAGAGCGTCTCTTCGAGGACTTCAAGCTCAAGCAGGTTTACTAACGTATTCAGCGCGTCGGTCATTCCAGGTATCCTTGGTGCTATCTATTGTTGCCCATAGTGGCGGACATCACATACGGCGAGGCCGCCGTTGCTACCATCATTTTGCTACCTTAGCGGAGTTTGCCTTGATACGCAGCGATGAATTTTACATGCACCGTGCCCTTGAACAGGCACATTTGGCGGCTGAGGCGGGCGAAGTGCCGGTAGGGGCCGTGGTGGTGAATAGCGAAGGAGAGATTCTTGCCGCTGCCCACAATGCGCCGGTGCTGAGCTGTGACCCAAGCGGCCATGCGGAAATTCGTGCCCTGCGTGAAGCCGGGCAGCAGAGTGCCAACTACCGGCTGGAAGGGTGTACGCTGTATGTCACGCTGGAGCCGTGCATGATGTGCGCGGGCGCCATTGTGCATGCACGCCTAAAGCGTTTGGTTTATGGCGCTGCTGAGCCTCGTACCGGTATGGTGGAATCCAAGGCTAACCTGCTGGCCCAGCCGTGGTTTAATCACCATGTAGAGGTGACGGCGGGCGTGCTGGCGCCATCGGCCAGCAAGTTATTAAAAGCGTTTTTTGCGGCAAGGCGCTAGCGTGTTTTATAGCTCTCTCTGGCGTGTCACTGGATAAACATCACTTGGTGGCCACGCACAATGAGTTGCAGAGCAAAGGCTTGGAGTGCGTGAACGTGGCTATATAACGGTGATATGACCGCGTAGTGGCTTATGCCCCCGCCTCAACCTGCGTAAGCGTCGTGTGCTTTAACGCCACCAGGTCCGCGCTGCCGGTACAAAAACAGGCAACGCGCAGCTGCTCAATGAGCGTTTGAAAGTGCTCGATAACGGCATCGCTTGAGGTGGTGGCGCTGCCCAGCACCGCCGCTGCCTGACCTACCAGATGAGCGCCTAAACAGAGCGCTTTAGCCGCATCAATACCGCTGGCCACCCCGCCTGAAGCGATCAGCGGCATACCGGGCAGTGCCTGGCGCAAATCGTGCAATGCTTGTGAGGTGGGGATTCCCCAGTCGGCGAAGGCCATAGCGATGGCACGCGCTTGTGGCGTGCTGGCGCGCTCACCCTCAACGGCCGCCCAACTGGTGCCACCCGCGCCCGCAACGTCCAGCATCGCCACGCCCGCTTCGGCAAGTTGACGACCCACAGAAACAGACAGCCCAGCCCCCACTTCCTTGACCACCACAGGCACGTCCAGCGCGGCCACGGTGCGCTCAATGGCGGTGAGTATGCCACGCCAGTCGCGATCTCCACCGGTTTGCAGCGCTTCCTGTAGCGGGTTGAGATGAATGATTAGTGCGTTAGCTTCGATCATATCAACCGCGCGGCGGCCATAATCAAGCCCGCGTTCGCCTTTAATTTGGGCGGCTCCCAGGTTGGCCAGCAGTGGGATATCCGGGGCAATTCGGCGCAGTTCACTCGTGAGGCCCCAGTTGGCTTCGCCTTCAATGGCTACGCGTTGTGAACCCACGCCCATGGCAAGGCCCAGCGTTTGAGCGGCCTCTGCCAAGTGCCGGTTGATATCCTTGGCTCGGCTCGCTCCGCCGGTCATCGAACTGATGAGGATGGGTGCTTTTAGAGGTTGCCCGAACAGGTAAGTCCCCAGATCAATATCATCCAGGTTTAATTCCGGCAGCGCACAATGCTCAAAGCGCCAGTGTTCAAAGCCTGGGCGAAGGGTACTAGCGGCCTGGTTTGGGTGTAGCACGATATCCAGATGGTCGTTCTTACGCTGCGTCAGTTCGGTGTCTTTCATCGTCACTCCCTTCAACCTGAACCTGGCGGAAGCCGTCTGCCAAGTAGGAAACAGTACGTGGTCGGTTAGCTGATGGCTGTGCATGCCTTCCGGCGAAGTCATTAATGGTTTTCGATGTAACCAACTCTTATCTATCTAACCCGTTTCTATGGGTCTAACCAGACATGGCCAACTGCTTATCCAACCAGGTTGGCATAAAGTACTCAGGTACAATGCCCTGGTCGCAGGCGCAGGATAAACGCTTGTAATCGCCAGTACGTTTTTACCTGCTATTTGAAAAGCGTAATCCAAACGCCAGAAATTTTCTTTAACCACGAAGGGCAAGGTGGGGGCGAGTTGGAAGGCTCTGTAGTGAGGCTATTGATTCAACGGCGGAATTAACTCAAATGGCAGTAGGAGAGAATCGCTGGTTGCGGTTTGACCTAACTGGAAAAATTGCTGACGGCTGTGCTCAACGTACTCCAGCATCTCGTAGTAGCGCCGGATATTGCGCACATAAATGACCGGCTCACCGCCACGCGCATAGCCGTGGCGCGTTTGGCTATGCCACTCCTGTTGCTGTAACAGGGGAAGCGCCTCGCGAACATCTTGCCAGCGGTTGGGGTCCCCACCGAGCTCTTGGGTAATTTTACGGGCATCGTAAAGGTGACCAAGGCCAACATTGTAGGCCGCCATGGCCATATAAAGACGATCATCTCCGGTAATGCTTTCAGGCAGGCGGTCTTTAAGGCTGCGCAGGTAGCGGGCGCCCCCATCAATGCTTTGCGCCGCGTCTCGGCGGTTATCCACACCCATTTCGCTGGCGGTAGGGTGGGTGAGCATCATAACGCCTCGCACGCCGGTGGGGGACACCGCTTCCGCGTCCCAGTGGGATTCCTGATAACCCACTGCCGCCAGCAGTTTCCAGTCAAATCCTGTGTCACGTGCCGCCTGCTTAAACAGGTCGGTAAACTGGGGTAGGCGCGCATCCAGGTGCGCCAAAAAGGTGCGCGTACCCACATACTCTAAATAATCATCATGACCAAAGTAGCGGTTAACCAGATGGTCGAGCGTGCCATTTTCCTGAAGGGTTTGCAGGAAGTCATTGGCGGCTTCGAGCAGCCCTAAACCGCGGCCGCGAGGAAGCGCCCATACCATGGAAAGCGGGTCGCCCATTAAAAATCCGCGCTCTACATCGGGGAAAAAGAGTCGGTTAAGCCGGAACTGATGATCAAAAATAACCGCTGCGTCGAGTACGCCGCTCTCGACCTGGACAAGCAGTTCATCGACATCCAATGCGTGAGACTCTTTCCAGCTTAAGTCAGCGTAGTCGCGCTGCAACTCGCGCAGCGCTTCGCTGGTACCTGCCTGGCTTAGCGTGCCAATCTCAAGGCCTACCAGGTCGCTGGGTGCCTTTATGCCGTGTAAACCGCGCCGGTACACCAGTAGTGGTTGCATTTGAATGATGGGGCGCGTGTAGTGCACATCGGATGCGTCAGGGAGTAGTGGTAGGGCGGCAGCGCCAAAATCGCCTTGTTCACGCACGGCCGACAAGACGCTTTCAGGGTGATGTTTGGCGTTGAGATTGAGGCTTACTCCCAAATACTCGGCAAACTGATGCATCAGCTCATACTCAAACCCAGTGGGTCCCTGGCGACCCTCGTAGTAAGTCGTGGGCGTGTTGCGCGTCTGAGCCGTGATAAAATCTTTTGCCTGGATATGCGTTAAATGCTCGCCAGGTGGTACCTTGGGCAAGGTGGGCGCAAGTACCAATAAGATAATGATAATAAAGGTTAAATAAAGGCGAGTGTGCGCTAAAAAATGGGCATGGATCAATGTCGGCATAAGGTCTTGTCGGGATGAAACAAGCAGCCACAATACCCAGCCATCGTCATGCTGTCACCTTGTTGATTTCGTGTGGCCGCCGCTTTCCAGTATCATAGGGCCCAATGAGTGTCATTTAAGGGGCCGCTTGGCGGCCTGCTATTTCCCTGCACGAATTCTCCCTGCTCTAGAGGCTTCAGGATATGCTCGAATTGCGAGGCGCGCCCGCCCTTTCTACCTTCCGTCATACACGGTTGCTAACGGTGCTGCGTGAACGTGTTCCCGAGGTGGAGGCGCTGTCTGCCCACTATGTTCATTTGATTGACCACCGTGAAGAACTCAGTGATGCCTCTCACGAGCGTTTGGCGCAACTGTTGGATTACGGCACCCCCACCCATGCCGAGATACCTGCCGACGCTCAACGTTTTCTGGTCGTACCGCGGTTAGGCACCCAGTCGCCCTGGTCATCCAAAGCGACGGATATTGCACATAACTGTGGGCTGTCGGGCATTCGCCGGATAGAACGTGGAGTTGATTATCGGGTAGGGTTTAGCCGTGCGCCCAGCGAAGAGAGCCTGGCTGCGCTGATGGCGCTGTTGCACGACCGAATGACCGAAACCGTGCTTAATGATGCGGCTGAAGCGGCGGCGCTATTTGCTCACCACGACCCGGCACCGCTGGGTAGCGTGGACATTTTAAACAGCGGGCGCGAGGCGCTGGTAACCGCTAACCGTGAATTGGGCCTGGCGCTTGCCGATGACGAAGTCGACTACCTGGTCGATGCCTTTAACGAGCTTCAGCGCAACCCCTCCGACATTGAGCTGATGATGTTCGCCCAGGCGAACTCTGAGCACTGCCGGCATAAAATCTTCAACGCGGACTGGATCATTGACGGCGAGCCGCAGACCCATTCGCTGTTCAAGATGATCAAGAACACCTTTGCGACCTCCCCTGAAAACGTCTTGTCGGCCTATAGCGATAACGCTGCGGTTATCAAAGGCAGCCAGGCGGGGCGTTTTTATCCCACGCCGCTGACCGGCGCTGAGGGAGAGCGTGCGCTGTACGGAACACATCAGGAGCCGATTCATATTCTGATGAAGGTGGAAACCCATAACCATCCGACTGCGATTGCGCCGTTCCCTGGTGCGGCGACAGGCTCGGGTGGTGAGATTCGCGATGAAGGCGCCACCGGTATCGGCGGTAAGCCGAAAGCGGGCCTTTCCGGTTTTACCGTTTCCAACCTGCGTATCCCCGAGTTTGTACAGCCTTGGGAAGCGTTTGATTATGGCAAGCCCGAGCGCATGCAGTCCGCCCTTGCCATCATGCTGGAAGGTCCGATTGGCGGCGCGGCGTTTAATAACGAGTTTGGTCGCCCGAACCTTACCGGTTACTTCCGTACCTATGAGCAGGACACCCTCAACGAGGGCGGCATTGAGCGTCGCGGCTTCCACAAGCCGATCATGCTGGCGGGCGGTTACGGTAATATTCGCGCCCAGCACGTTCAAAAGGGCGATATTCCTGTCGGCGGTAAGCTGATTGTGATGGGTGGCCCAGCGATGTTGATCGGCCTGGGCGGCGGCGCGGCCTCCAGCATGTCTTCAGGCACCTCAAGTGCCGACCTGGACTTTGCTTCGGTACAGCGTGAAAACCCGGAAATCGAGCGACGCGCTCAGGAAGTGATTGACCGCTGCTGGGCCATGGGAGACAAAAACCCGATCTGCTTTATCCACGATGTGGGGGCGGGGGGGCTTTCCAATGCGCTGCCGGAGCTTGTTAAAGACGGCAACCGGGGTGGGCTGTTCGATTTACGGGCGGTGCCTAATGCTGAGCCGGGTATGAGCCCGCTTGAAATCTGGTGTAACGAAGCGCAGGAGCGCTACGTGCTGGCCGTTGCGGCTGAGGACCTGGCAACGTTTGATGCGCTGTGTAAGCGCGAGCGTTGCCCCTATGCGGTGGTGGGTGAAGCGCAGGCTGACCACCACCTTGAAGTGCGCGATGGCCACTTCAACAGCAAGCCGATTGACCTGCCCATGAGCGTGCTGTTCGGTAAAGCGCCGAAAATGCAGCGCAGCTTTGAGCGCCATGCGCCAGAGCTTTCCGGTGTAATGCTGGATAATCTCGACCTGCGTGAGGCGCTTGATCGCGTCCTACGCCTGCCCGCCGTGGCCTCCAAGAGCTTCTTGATTACCATTGGCGACCGCTCAATTACAGGCCAGGTGGCGCGTGACCAAATGGTCGGCCCTTGGCAAGTGCCGGTTGCGGATGTAGCGGTCACAACGGCCAGTTATGACACCCATGCCGGTGAAGCGATGGCGATGGGGGAGCGTCCGCCGGTTGCCTTGATTGACCCCGCCGCCAGCGCACGCCTGGCGGTCGCCGAGGCGATTACGAATCTCGCGGCAGCGCCCATTGCCAAGCTAAGCGATATCAAGCTTTCGGCTAACTGGATGAGCGCCGCTGATCACCCTGGCGAAAATCAGGCGCTTTATGATGCGGTTCACGCGGTGGGGATGGAGCTTTGCCCGGCGTTAGGGATTGCGGTGCCGGTCGGCAAAGACTCCATGTCGATGCGTACGTCTTGGCAGGATGTGAGTGACCAAGGGGATAGCGAAGAGAAAAGCGTTACATCACCGCTGTCGGTAGTGATTACCGGCTTCGCGCCTGTGACTGATGCGATGGCAACCCTGACGCCACAGATCAACCTGGATCAAGATGAGTCGGATCTTATTCTGATCGACCTGGGGAGCGGTCAAAATCGCTTGGGCGGCTCTGCGCTGGCGCAGGTATATGGTCAGGTAGGCGATACCTGCCCGGATGTCGACGACCCAGAAGATATCAAAGCCTTCTTTGAGGTGATTCAGGGGCTTAATCGTGACGGTAAGCTGCTGGCGTACCATGACCGTAGCGATGGCGGCTTGTTGGTCACGCTGTTGGAAATGGCCTTTGCGGCGCACGCCGGCCTTGAGATCAAACTCGACTGGATGATTGACGAGCCCGTTGAAGCGCTTAATGCGCTGTTCTCGGAAGAGCTTGGCGCGGTGATTCAGGTCAACCGCGAGCACACCGAAGAGGTGTTGGCGCAGTTTGCAGTCGCGGGTATTGAAACCTGTGGCGTTATCGCCCGGCCGCGTTACGACGACCAGGTGCGGGTAACTCTGTTTGAAGAGCCGCTGTTGGAAACCACGCGCCAATTGACGCAGCGTACCTGGTCTGAAACCAGCTATCGCCTGCAGGCACTGCGTGATAACCCCGAGTGCGCTAAAAACGAGTTCGACAACCTGCTCGATACGCGTGACCCAGGCCTCTCGGCGACGCCCACGTTTGATATTGACGAGGATGTCAGCGCGCCGTTTATCAATATGGCCAAGCCCGCTGTTGCGGTACTGCGTGAGCAGGGCGTTAATGGCCAGGTCGAGATGGGCTGGGCATTTGATAAAGCCGGCTTTGAAGCCATTGATGTTCACATGAGTGACATTCTGGAAGGCCGTGTTGCGCTTGATGAGTTCAAAGGGCTCGTTGCCTGTGGCGGTTTCTCTTACGGCGATGTGCTAGGCGCGGGTGGTGGTTGGGCGAAGTCCGTGCTGTTTAACGAGCGGGCACGCGATCAGTTTGCCGCCTTCTTTACCCGCGAAGACAGCTTCTCGCTGGGCGTGTGTAACGGATGCCAGATGCTTTCGCAGTTGAAGTCGTTGATCCCGGGGGCTGAAAACTGGCCAGGCTTTGTACGTAACGAGTCCGAGCAGTTTGAGGCGCGGGTAGCCATGCTGCGCGTTGAAAAAACGCCCTCGGTTCTACTGGCCGGCATGGAAGGTTCCCTGCTGCCTATTGCGGTGGCCCATGGGGAAGGCCGTGCTGAGTTCCGCGATGCCGCGCACCTGCGTAGCATGCAATCCAGCAATCAGGTTGCGCTTCGTTACATTGATAACTATGGGCAGGTGACCACGCGCTATCCGGCTAACCCTAACGGTTCGCCGTCAGGTATCACCGGATTAACCACCTCCGATGGCCGCGTCACGATCATGATGCCTCATCCGGAGCGCGTTACCCGCGCGGTCACCAACTCCTGGCGTCCGGCAGAGTGGACAGAAGATGGTGCCTGGCTGCGCATGTTCCGCAACGCGCGTGTTTGGGTCGGTTAATATCTCACGCCGTTAAGCCATGCGTAACACATAACGGCGGCCCTTGGGCCGCCGTTATGGCTAACGCTGTTCTTGGCTGCTCTTGCCCGCTTGAGCCAGCAAAGTAATTTTCTGGCTGTTGGAGTTGTATGCCACCACCTGCTTTACGCCCTTACCAAACGGACGCGGTGAAACGTGTTGTTACGCATTTCCGTGCGTCCAGCGAACCCGCGGTGGTGGTATTACCTACGGGAAGCGGGAAGTCGTTGGTGATTGCCGAACTGGCCCGCTTGGCGAGAGGTCGCGTACTGGTATTGGCGCATGTACGCGAGCTGGTGGAGCAGAATCACGCCAAGTATCAGGCCTATGGGCTTAAAGCCGATATCTTCAGCGCGGGTTTAAAGCGCAAGGAAGCGTCGCGCCAAGTCGTGTTTGGCTCGGTGCAGTCGGTAGTGCGTAATCTGGAGGCGTTCAATGACGAAGGCTTCACTCTGCTGGTCATTGATGAGTGCCACCGGGTGTCGCTTGATAAAGACGCAAGCTACCGCCAAGTGATTGATCACCTGCGGGCACAAAACGCGAAGTTGAAAGTGTTAGGGCTGACCGCGACGCCTTACCGGCTAGGCCAAGGGTTTATCTACCATCGCCATTACCACGGCATGGTGCGCGGCAGTGACGCAAGCTTTTTTCGTGACTGCGTGTTCGAACAGCCGCTGCGCTTGATGGTAAAGCAAGGCTATCTTGCCGAACCCAAACGCCTGGATATGGCGATTGAAGGGTATGATTTTTCCATGCTGGCGCCTGCAGAAAACGGCCATTACCGTGAAGCCGAGCTAAATCGCGTCGTGGCAGGCAATCGCGCCACTCCCATGATTATCAACCAGATTGTTGAGCGCGCCACAGAGCGGCATGGGGTGATGATATTTGCAGCAACTGTCGCCCACGCTGAAGAGATCATGGGGTATTTGCCTGCCGACCAGGCAGCGCTGATTACCGGAGCGACCCCGTCGGCGGAGCGTACTGAGCTGATTAATGCGTTTAAGGCGCGTGAGCTTAAATACCTGGTGAATGTCTCGGTACTGACGACCGGCTTTGATGCGCCCCATGTGGATTTGATTGCGATGCTTCGGCCTACGGAGTCAGTCAGCCTTTACCAGCAGATTGCGGGCCGAGGGCTTCGGCTCTCACCGGGTAAGCAGGATTGCCTTATTTTGGATTACGCGGGCAACCCCTGGGACCTTTACGCACCAGAAGTGGGCGAGCCAAAACCGCCGGGCGACAATGAGCCGGTGCAGGTTGAATGCCCGGCCTGCGGCCACGCTAATCTGTTTTGGGGCAAGCGCGACGGCGAACTGGTCATTGAGCATTTTGGGCGTCGCTGCCAAGGGCTGCTTGACGATGATAAAGGCAAGCGCCACCAGTGTGATTTTCGCTTTCGCTTCAAGGTGTGCGATAGCTGTGGCGCTGAAAATGATATTGCGGCGCGTCGCTGTCACGGTTGCGAACAGCTGCTGGTGGATGCGGATGACAAGCTTAAAGATGCACTCAAATTAAAAGATGCCCGTGTATTACGGGTAAGTGGCATGCAGTTGGACGCAACCCTTAATGGCCGAGGCCTGCCGCGTCTGAAAGTGACCTATTACGATGAGGATGGCACAACACTCTCTGAGTGGTTTGCTTTGGAAACCCCCGCCCAGCGCCGCGCCTTTTATGCCGCCTTTTTGCGTCGGCATTTACGCGCTCCGGGCACGCCTTGGCAACCCCTCAAGCCAGAGGACGTTATTAGCGAGCAGCGCCGCTTGCGCCATCCGGATTTTGTGGTTGGGCGCAAGGTGGGCCGACATTTCCAGATTCGCGACAAGCTCTTCGACTACGAAGGACGCTATCGTAAAGCTGCCGAAGCAGGCTAACGCACCGTGCGCCAGGCGCAACGTCAGGTGCTGACTTTGTTACACTGCTTTCTAATGCCCACTGACCAAGAGATACCGACTGAGTGAGCGACACACACAACGCCACCGCTGATCCTGAACGCATGGCGACGTTGGCACAAGAGCCCGTCGTCGAAGCGCTTGGGCGGCTGTTCGATGAGCCGATTACTCAACTGCCGGAGGATTTGTATATTCCTCCCGAGGCGCTGCGCGTTTTTCTGGAAACCTTTGAAGGACCGCTGGATCTCTTGCTTTACCTTATTCGTCGGCAAAACTTAGATATCTTGACGATCAACGTGGCCGCGATTACTCATCAGTACATTGAGTACGTAGAGCTGATGCAGGCGATGGAGATCGAGCTTGCCGGTGAGTACTTGCTGATGGCCGCGATGTTGGCGGAAATTAAATCGCGCTCGCTACTGCCTCGGCCGCCCAAAGCGGAGGGCGAAGATGAAGAGGACCCTCGGGCAGAGCTGATTCGTCGCCTGCAAGAGTACGAGCGTTTAAAAGCCGCTGCTGAAACGCTGGATACGTTGCCTCGTGTAGGGCGGGATTGGTTTAGCGTGCAGGCGGGTTTACCCCCGCTTGAGTCGCGGGTGATTCACCCGGATGTAGAACTGGACGAACTGCTGAGTGCGCTTTCCGATATCCTTAAACGTGCCGAATTAACCCAGTCCCATCAGATTAGCCGTGAGGTACTGTCTACCCGCGAGCGTATGCTCAAGATCATGGAGCAGCTCAGCGAAGACAGCGCGCACCAACGCTACACGCCTTTTGAAGCCCTGTTTATCCTGGAAGAGGGGCGGGCAGGCGTGGTCGTCACCTTTATGGCTATTTTGGAGCTAGCGAAGGAGGCAATGATCGAAATTGTCCAGAACGCACCGCTTTCTCCTATCCATGTTCGAGCGCGCAGCGGCGCGATAGTCGATGAAGAAGAAGCCGTTTTTGAAGCGCTTGCTTTAGAGGAAACAGACGGCGCCTTTGAAGAGCCTGCCTTTGAGCCTGATGAGGAGGCACCGTGAAGGACACGACCTTAGACAACATTATAGAAGCCGCGCTGCTCGCCGCAGGCGAACCGTTGGATGTCGAGCGGCTCGAAACCCTGTTTATCGACGATGAGTGCCCGCCGAGACGAGAGTTGCGTGACGCGTTAGCGCGCCTTGCTCTGCGCCATAAAGAGGGTGCGTTAGAGTTGGTAGAAACCGCATCAGGGTTTCAACTGCGTATTCAGCCACGCCTTGCGCATTGGGTATCACGCCTCTGGGACGAACGCCCCCAGCGCTATTCGCGTGCGCTGCTTGAAACGCTGTCGTTGATTGCCTATCGGCAGCCCGTTACCCGTGGTGATATCGAAGAAGTACGCGGGGTCAGCGTGAGCAGTTCGATCATGCGCACCTTAATGGAGCGTGGATGGGTTCGTGTGGTTGGTCACCGCGATGTGCCCGGACGGCCCGCCGTCTATGCCACTACACGAAGCTTTCTGGACGATTTTGGCCTGAAAACACTGGATGCACTTCCCCCCATGCATGAATTGGTTAATTGGGAGGAAAGAGAAGAGGCTGAGTTACCGGTTTCACAAGAGGCTCTCCTTGAAGAGGAGAGTGAGGAATCAAGGCCCAAAGAAACACTGGACGAAGCGCCAGAAAGCGTGCAGGATGCGCCACCCAAGACGGCTGAGAGAGCCGACGACCACGCCGAGACGGCGTTAACCCAGCCGCTAAGTTTTGCTGATTTAGAAGCTCGACTTGCGGCACGTGCGCAGCGCCCACATGATGACAGCGCACGCACGCAGACCAATGATATGAGGTCAGACGATCATGACTCAGAGTAACCACACCCCTCCCGTTAGTGAAAAACTCCAGAAAGTGCTTGCCCGAGCGGGACTGGGTTCGCGGCGCGAAATGGAAACCGCTATTTCTGATGGCCGAGTAAAGGTCAACAGCCAGGTCGCCAAGCTGGGTGACCGCGTTGAAATGCGCGATAAAGTAAGTTTCGATGACCGCCCCGTTACACTGCGACCCGAGAACGAAGCGCCGCGTCGCGTCATCATGTACAACAAGCCAGAAGGCGAGCTGTGCACCCGTAAAGACCCGGAAGGCCGTCGTACCGTATTTGAGCGTTTGCCACGGCTAAAAGGCGAGCGCTGGATTGCCATTGGCCGACTGGATATCAATACCAGCGGTCTGCTGCTTTTCACGACCGATGGCGAGCTTGCCAACCGGTTAATGCACCCCTCAACCCAGGTTGAGCGTGAATACGCCGTGCGCGTAATGGGCGAAGTAAAGCGCGAACACATCGTAGCGATGGTGGATGGCGTTATGCTGGAAGATGGCCCTGCGCGCTTTACCGATGTGCAAGAGTTTGGTGGTGAAGGTATCAACACCTGGTTCCACGTCGTCATTCTTGAGGGACGTAACCGCGAGGTGCGCCGCCTGTGGGAGTCTCAAGAGCTTACGGTTAGCCGTCTGAAGCGTGTACGTTACGGCAACATATTTATTGATAAGCGTGCTAAAGCGGGAGAGTGGATCGAGCTTTCGCAAGACGAAGTCGATGATCTCGCCACGATCGCTAACCTTGAAACACGTAAGGTGCCTGAGCTGACGCCGGACGAGAAGAACCGTTGGAGTCGCGACAAAAATAAGCGTCGTCCGGTACAAACAATGCGCAAGCCTAAACGCCGCTGATTTTACACCTGCCCGAATCAGGGGGGCGGTTCGCACTGGCCAGCCATCAATCGCTTGATGGCTGGCTTTTAACTATCTGGGCACCTTAAAACGATCGTTGCTGTACCGGGCATGATCGTGGCGGAAGAGGCTCGCATGGGCCATAAAACCCGCTTTAATTACACTGCGGGATCAAACGGCTAGCCTGGCTAATCCTGTGGGTGTAGTGCGGGAGAAAGTTAAAAACTTCTTGCCATGGCTAATCATGGTCTGTACTATATGCATCCGTTCGAAGGGGTCGTTAGCTCAGTTGGTAGAGCAGTTGACTTTTAATCAATTGGTCGTAGGTTCGAATCCTACACGACCCACCATCGAACAGCACGTAATTAGACATACCGCTATGTCAGCACGGTAAGCAAAAATTTGGGTCGTTAGCTCAGTTGGTAGAGCAGTTGACTTTTAATCAATTGGTCGTAGGTTCGAATCCTACACGACCCACCAAATTCAACGCCCTTGGTAGCTTGCTGCCAGGGGCGTTTTGCTGTGTGCCTGATGCGTACAGCCGCGCAATATACCACTTGCAGAAGACAACAATTTGCCACCACAATGGCTTCATGCAATGTGATTAAGCAACGTTCATTAGAGAAAGCTGTTAAGAGAAAACAGCTTAGAGAAATAGTTAGTAGCGCAGTAGGTCACCGCGAGAGACGCAGCGGCCTGTTGCAATCGCGAGCGGCATGTGTGGATGACACAGGTCGCGACTAGTGTTTAACAGGGGGATTCCCTGTTCGTCACAGTGGTAGACACGATGACTATTATGACTTCTCAAGCTGAGCTTGATGCTCCGCTCCCTAGCCCGTATTGCCCTACTCGTATTCCCGCAGAAGACCAGGCGCGTGTTGAAGAGATAAAGCAGTTGCTGCACACGCACAATGCCGTCCTGGTCGCGCACTACTACACCGATGACGCTATCCAACAGTTAGCGGAAGAAACCGGTGGCTGCGTGGCAGACTCCCTTGAAATGGCGCGCTTTGGCGCTCGACATGACGCTACCACGCTGATTGTGGCAGGTGTGCGTTTTATGGGGGAAACAGCCAAAATCCTTTCGCCTGAAAAACGCGTATTGATGCCCACGCTGGAGGCAACCTGCTCGCTGGATATTGGCTGCCCGGTAGATGCGTTCAGCGCCTTTTGCGATGCGAACCCCGACCGAACCGTGGTGGTGTATGCCAATACATCAGCAGCTGTCAAAGCGCGTGCTGACTGGGTGGTGACGTCATCCATTGCCGTTGACGTGATTGAGCACTTGCAGGCAAAAGGTGAAAAAATCCTTTGGGCACCGGATAAGCATCTGGGGGGATATATTCAGAAAAAAACCGGCGCTGATATGCTGATGTGGGACGGCGCCTGTATTGTGCATGAAGAGTTCAAGGCGAAAGGTATTGAGGACTTAAAACGCCTTTATCCTGATGCGGCGGTGCTGGTGCATCCTGAATCGCCGGACGCGGTGGTCAACATGGCGGATGTGGCGGGGTCGACGTCCCAGTTAATCAAGGCCGCTCAAACATTGCCCAATAACCAGCTTATCGTGGCAACAGATCGCGGCATTTTCTTTAAGATGCAGCAAGCGGTGCCGGGCAAGACATTGTTTGAAGCACCGACAGCCGGTAATGGCGCTACCTGCCGAAGCTGCGCACACTGCCCGTGGATGGCCATGAATGCACTGGATAATCTGGCGGATGCGCTGCGCTACGGCAGTGGGGAAATTCATGTTGATGAGTCGCTACGCCAGAAAGCGCTAAAGCCGCTTGAGCGTATGCTGAATTTCAACGCTAAATAGAACAGCTTCACGCTGTGATCAGTCCATCAGGCTCCTGGCCCTTCGCAGGCCAAGAGCTTTATGCGTGTCATTCATTTCAGTCGTTAAAAGTCATCCAGCGCTTTACGGTATTCAATAAAGGCTTCTCGGCGCTGTTCAATACGTGCAAGCGCTTGCTGGTCGTTCTCTTGCTCGGCTGCGTTACGCGCCAGTGAGAGTTGCTGAATGCCTCGGTCAACTCGCCCTGTCAGCTGTAAATGCTCGGCGCGCGCCAAATGCCCCCAACCGTTGTGCCCGCTTCGCCCAGCGGCTTCAGCTAGCAGGTTAAAGCCAGGAGGATATTCAGGGTTTTGCGCTGTTATGTTACGCAGGAGCTGATAAGCGGCTTCTGGGTCTCGCTGCAGTTGTGCCTCTGCCAAAATCAGTTGGGCGGGCAGATAAGACGGCATCAGCCTCAAAAGGCGCTGGCTTCGGGTAATGGCTTCATCATAGCGTTGGGCCTCCAGCGCGACGCTTGCCGCAGATGCAGGCAGCATGCCGTAATCCGGTAGCTCAGTGGCCAGTTGATCGAGCATTTGTAAGGCTTGATCCGTTTGGCCATTACGCGCAGTCATTAATGCCTCTAGATAGCGGCGTGCCGGCTCTTCTGCGTCATCCTGGGCAAGGCGGGAAGCGGCTTGTTGCGGGGAGTTTTGGTAAATGCTTAATAGGGCGCGAGCGCGCATCATGTCGTAAAGCGTATTGCTGGTATAGGTGCTGGCCACACTGAGCTGCGAGGCACGCCCTTGTGCATCGCTTAAGCGGCTATCTGAAACTGGGTGGGTCAATAGAAACTCAGGAGGGTTGCCGCCTTGTAGTCGCGCCAAGCGTTGCATGGCAGAAAACATGCGGACCATAGCATGAGGGTCGTATCCAGCATCGGCCATTGCCTGTAAGCCGATTCGATCAGCCTCTTGCTCAAAACGTCTTGAGTAGCTGAGCTGGTCCTGGATCAGGGCAGCCTGTGAGCCCATGGCGGCGGCAAGGCCCGCTTCGCCACCTCCGCTGGCCGCTACCAGCATGCCCGCCAGCATGGCGGCCATGGCAGGAAGTTGCGTCTGTTCTGCTCGCGCGCTACCTCGGGCGTAGTGGCGCTGTGATAAGTGGCCAAGCTCATGAGCAATCACCGAGACAAAAGCACCTTCATCTTCAGCAAAGGCAAAAAGCCCGGAATTGATTCCCACCACGCCACCGGGAACGGCAAAGGCATTCAGTGATCGGTTATCGACCATCACCATCGTCGTTTGCAGGTCCCCCAATTGGCTGTATGGCAGCAGGCGCGCTACAAGGCTTTCCAGGTAATCGCTTACGATTGGGTCTTGCCACTGAGGCGCTTGGGCTCGGAACTGACGTAGCCATGCTCGGCCCAAACGGAACTCTTCACTACTGGCTGATGACGAGGCACCGCCAAGCGTGGGCAGATGATAGTCATTAAGTGCGTAGTTTGGCGGGCTTGAGACGCTAATGCTGCAAGCAACAATTAGCGCGCAGAGCCCGCGGGGATAAGCAGTCCGTATGTGCGGCATGGCATCCTCATTGATAAGGGTAAAGCGCAGCGATTACTGCTGTGACATTGATTGATGCTGTGAAGTGCCGTTAAATCAAGTGAACAGTGATCATCGCAACATAAACAGTTTATGCAACAATGGCGAGATCATGCAGGCATTTTTAGGGAGCAGGTATGTCTGAATCATTCGTACGTTTTCATCCAGACGTGGTGCTTGATGCGTGTGGGCTGCCGTGTCCGATGCCGTTACTCAAAACTAAACAGGCGTTAGCCGGTTTGGCGGCTGGGCAGTTGCTTGAAGTGCGTGCCACTGATGCAGGCTCATGGCGCGATATAGCGTCGTTTACTGATCAAGGCAATCATGAGATGGAGGCGCGAGAGCAGCATGAAGGCACGTACTTTTTTTGGATACGAAAGGCGGGAGACGCACACTAATGACCATGCGTACTATTCTTAAAAGCTGGATTGAACGCTATTTTTCTGATGAAGAAGCACTCGTCTTATTGCTGGTGTTGGTGGCTGGCTTTACGGCCATTATCTGGTTTGGCCACATGCTGGCGCCGTTTTTTACCGCACTGGTTCTGGCTTTTCTGCTGCAAGGGGTGGTGAGCGCTTTAACGCGAAGAGGGATACCTCATCTGTTAGCCGTTATTCTTATTTTTCTAGCCTTTATCAGTGTCCTGTTAACCCTTGCGTTCATTTTAATGCCGCTGATTTGGAATCAGCTGGTAGGGTTTGTACATGAAACGCCGCGAATGTTTGCCAGCGGCCAAGGGTGGTTGGATGAGATGCAGGCGCGCTACCCTAACCTGGTTACGCCTGATCAAATGCAAAGCTGGATCGGTGTAGCAAGCCGTGAAATTAGCCAGTTAGGCCAGCGTGCGCTGACGCTCTCATTGGCCTCTTTGGGTAATGTCATGTCGCTGATTATTTACCTCGTCCTTGTGCCCATTCTGGTCTTCTTTATGCTGAAGGACCGCGAGGCGCTGGTTGGGTTCGCGGTTTCGCTGTTGCCACAAAAGCGTGCGCTGTTAACGCGCATCTGGCAGGAAATGGATCATCAGATTGCGAACTATATTCGGGGCAAGTTCATCGAAATCATCATTGTGGGTACGGTAGCGTTTGGCACCTTTACCTTTTTTGGCTTGCCGTATACAGCGCTGCTGGCCGTTCTGGTGGGCTTTTCGGTGCTGGTGCCTTTTATCGGCGCTGCGGTGGCTACACTGCCGGTCATGGCGGTAGCAGGTTTTCATTTTGGATTAAGCGATCAGTTTATTTATGTGCTGGTTGCCTATGGCGTGATTCAGGCGCTGGATGGAAACGTTCTGTCACCAGTGCTGTTTTCTGAAACCAATAATATTCATCCCGTTTCCATTATTGTCGCGGTGCTTTTCTTTGGCGGTATTTGGGGCTTCTGGGGCGTGTTTTTCGCCATTCCGTTGGCCACGCTGCTAAAAGCGTTGGTCTACGCTTGGCCGCGGGGTGTTCGTGAGCAGGATGAGGAAGACGGTATTATCCAGACGGAGTCATAAGACCGTACAGCCGCTGCCCGGGTGTTAACAATGCCCTTGGCTTAACACGCTGAGTCTGTTGAAAAGTTAACGCCCGCTCGGTGACGACACCGGGCGGGCGTTTTTATTAACGACTCGCGTGTAGTGCTTCAGCGGCAGCCAGCACTTCCTCTACGTGGCCTGGCACTTTAACGCCACGCCATTCGTTGGCAAGGTTGCCTGCTGCATCTATTAAGAAAGTACTGCGCTCAATGCCAAGATGCTCCTTGCCGTACATTTTTTTCAGTTTGATAACATCAAATATCGTACAGACAGTTTCATCCTTGTCGGAAATGAGCGGGAAGTTAAAATCCTGCTTGGCTTTAAAATTTTCCTGGGCACGCAAACCGTCCCGAGACACCCCTAAAATAACCGTATTGGCGTTATCGAACGCTTTTTTATGGTCGCGGAAATCGCCGCCTTCGGTGGTGCAGCCGGGTGTGCTGGCCTTGGGATAAAAATAGATAACGACCTGTTTGCCACGTAGTTCCGACAGTGTGATTGTCGTATCGCCCGTCGCACTTGCAGAAAAATCGGGGACAGGTTGGCCTAATTCGATATGCATGCAGACTCCTAATCGTTGACGACTTATAGGGTGATTACACGCAACCTGAGGCAGCATGTCAAAGGCATGATAGGTGTGCATCACAAACTCACAGCGGTTTGCGCTGTACAGGCTCGAATCGCCTGAGTACCATTTACCCTCTGTAGGCCCAAACGGGCAGTCGCCATGATGCGTAAAAGAGTGGTTCGGCGCCTTGTCTGGATGTCCATGTTGGGCTTGGTCTCATAATTTTGTAGATGAGGAATAAACGGATGATCACAGGCAGCATCGTCGCCCTGGCGACGCCGATGAAAGTCAATGGCGACATCGACTGGGAGGCGCTTCGTCGTCTGGTGAACTTCCACCTTGATAACGGAACAGACGGCATCGTTGCCGCAGGCACCACTGGCGAGCCCACGACCATGACGTTTGCAGAGCACTTTGACGTGATCCGCAGTGTGGTGGAGGAGGTCAACGGACGCATTCCGGTGATCGCCGGTACGGGTGCTAATGCGACGTCTGAAGCCGTTGAGCTTGCTCGGTACGCCAGTGAAGTAGGGGCTGATTACTGTTTGTCCGTTTGCCCCTATTATAATAAGCCGACTCAGGAAGGCTTGTACCAGCACTTTAAGGCGGTGGCAGAAGGCAGCAAACTACCGGTCATCATGTATAACGTGCCGGGGCGTACCTGCTCTGACCTGTACAATGAAACGGTTGTACGCTTGGCAGGCGTTGATAACATCATCGGTTTGAAAGATGCCACTGGAAACCTTGAGCGCGCAGAAGATCTAATTTCGCGCTTAAAGGGCAGTGACTTTATGCTGTATTCCGGTGATGACGCGACGGCCTGTGAGTTTATGCTGATGGGTGGGCATGGTGATATTTCGGTGACGGCGAACGTTGCCCCTAAGGCAATGCATGAGCTATGTGTGGCCGCTGTCGCTGGCGACGCAGATAAAGCGCATCAAATTAATACCCGTTTAATGCCGTTGCATACTAATCTGGGCATTGAATCCAATCCTATACCGGTAAAATGGGCGCTTAACCGGATGGGGTATATGGATGCAGGTATTCGTTTGCCACTGACATGGTTATCCGAGAAGTACCACGCCACTGTCAGTGAAGCGCTGCAACTGGCGGGCGTGATTGAGGAGTAATGCTCTTTCATTACACCCAGCGCGATACCCTTTGTTACCGGGAGCACAGTGATGTGCTGCCGGTTAACTGATTTGTTGACTGTTAAGGTGGCTTGATGAGCTTTGTGCTTGAAAAACGTGCGCTTAAATGGATACCGCTGGCACTCGTAACGGCTGTCGCTCTGGCAGGTTGCGCGCGCGATGGTTATTACCACGACCGTAACCTGGATTACACAGAAGCCGCTCCGGCGCCCCCTCTGGTGCTGCCAGAGACCCGCAATGCGCAGCGCTATCAGGATGCACTGCCCGTTCCTCAAGTAGCCATGCAGGGTGCCCGCATCGAAGAAGCTGCGGAAATACGCGCTCCTCAGTCGTTATCGATTGGCAGTGGTCTAGAGCCTGAATACGTGGAACGCCGGGAAGCAGATAGCCAAAGCTGGCTAGTGGTGGCGGCCGATACGGGCGCCGTCTGGCCGCAGTTGGAGTCCTTTGCGCGTAGCCGTCAACTAGGTGTGGAGCAAAGCGATGCGTCGCAGGGCGTTATCGTAACGTCGCAGGCCGATTTACGTCTGCAAAGTGCCATGCGTTCTGGCAGCAGTGAAGTGCGCTGTGAGCGTGGTGGCCAGACCATGACGAGCTGTCTTGACGCGTTGGAAGAGTTTCTGGGGGCGCGTAGCGCGTCACAGAGCGTGGCTTCCTCCTGGAATGCCCAGCGCTTGAATACCCAGCAAACGCTACAGCTTCGTCAGCAGGGTGATGAGTGGGAAGCTGTCATTCCCCAGCCGATTGATCGTGTTTGGGCTGAACTCAATCACTATCTCGCGTTGGATTTCACCCTGCAAGGTCAGCGTAATCTGCTCGCTACCAGCCCGGAGCGTCATGAATTTCTGGTGGAATACATGACCGAGACTGAGCGTGGTCGCAACCCGCTGCAAATTGTATTTAGTGCCGATGTGCGCAAGATGCCCCAGGAAATACGTATTGTGCTGCAGCCCGATGGCAATCAGACCATTTTACGCGCGGTGAATGCCAGTGAGCGTGAGTTTAATGCCGATGACCAGCGTGAGCTGTTAGAACGTGTTGCTGGCTATTTACGTTAATCTGTTTATTTGATCCCTTTCGGAGCTGTCATGGAAAAGCGCCAAGAACTTTATGCCGGTAAGGCAAAATCTGTATATCACACCGATGATCCGGATCTGCTGGTGCTGCAGTTTCGTGATGACACCAGCGCTTTTGATGGTAAGAAGAAAGAAGCGCTGGCCCGTAAAGGGATGGTCAATAACGTCTTCAACGCATTTATTATGGAGCGTTTGCAAGAGGCCGGTATCCCTACGCATTTTGAAAAACAACTCTCCGATACCGAGAGCCTTGTTAAAAAAATGCAGATGATTCCGGTCGAGTGCGTGGTACGCAACATCGCTGCGGGTGGGCTGGTAAAACGTCTGGGCGTTGAAGAAGGTGTTGCACTTACGCCGCCTACCTTTGAGCTGTTCTTGAAGAACGACGAAAAAGGCGACCCGATGATCAACGAGTCGTTGGCAGAAACCTTTGGTTGGGCAACGCCCGAGCAGCTGGCCAAGATGAAAACGCTGACCTTCAAGGTTAACCACGTGTTAAAGCAACTGTTTGCCGAAGGCGATATGCTGCTGGTGGACTACAAGCTTGAGTTTGGCGTGTTCAAAGGCGAAGTGGTGCTGGGCGATGAGTTCTCTCCGGATGGCTGCCGCCTGTGGGATGCCAATACCCGCGAGAAGCTGGATAAAGACCGCTTCCGCCAAGGCCTGGGCGGTGTGATCGAAGCCTATGAAGAAGTAGGTCGGCGTCTGGGAATCACCTTTCCTGCCTGATCGTCCGTACTAGCCAGTCATGATGTCGATAGCCACCACTTCTAACGTGGTGGCTTCGTCGTTGTGTAGGGCTCGAAACTTCACATCGACATCGCGCAGCCTAACGCCGTAGACACGCCCAGGCTCCTCGCTTTGCTTGTAAGCGGGGCGTGGGTCTTGCCCAAGCACTTGCTCGATCAAGGCATACAAGCTTGCGCTATCAACGCGGCGTGCCAAGGTATCCAGCGCATCGTGGCTGAACGTGACGGGCAGCAACACGGGGGCTTGCGGTGCAAAACCGGCGACAGCTTCAGGGCGTGCTTCGGCCCAGGGCAGGTAGGGCTTGATATCGACCACCGGGGTGCCGCTCACCAAATCGCAGCCTTCGAGTCTTAAACGAACTCCTTGGTGTGTGTCGATACCGACAAGCGTTACCAGCGAGAGGCCCAGCCGATTAGGTCGGTGGGTACTGCGGCTGGCAAATACGCCTACCTTGCGGTTGCCCCCAAGCCGTGGTGGGCGTACTAATGGCGTCCAACGCTCTGGGCTTTGATGAAAAATAAATGACACCCAAAGATGGCTAAAATCCTCCAGTCCACGCACCGTTAAGGGGTCGTTATAGGGTGCCGTTAGCACGAGACTGGCGTTGGCCGCCTGCGCCAGGCCCGGTTGGCGGGGTATGCCAAACTTGTCCGGGTAGTCGCTAACAACGTAACCGATAGGCGTCAGCGTAAAGGACGCACTTTCAGGGGCATTGTGCATGCTACTGCCTTATGCTGAGATAGGCGGCCAAGTATAAAGCAGGCTGACGTTATACGCCGAATGCTTGATCCCCATTTTGATAACTGCTTAGAGGTGATGCATGCCAACGACAGAGGAGCTTTCTGCGCCAAAAGCCCCGGCGGCGAGGGTGACCTACCGCGCCGCTTTAGCGCGCGACGCCGCCGATCAGGCAGAAGTGTTTTACCATGCGGTCATGCAAGGCGCAGCCAGCCACTATGAGCTTAGCCAGCGGCGCGCCTGGGCCAATGCGCTGCCCCGTGAAGCCAGCGCCTGGGCGGTTCGCCACGCGCTTTACACCACACTGGTGGCGGTGTGCGACGGGCGCTGTGTGGGCTTCCTTGAGCTTGATGTGAAGGAAGGGCGTATCGAAACGCTGTATGTGTGGCCCTCGCTGACCGGGCGTGGTATTGGCACCACACTGCTGATTCATGCTGAGCGTATGCTGTTGGAGCAGGGAGTTGATCGCATAGAGATTGAGGCGAGCCTGATGCTTTATGACCGCCTGCTGCGCCGAGGCTGGGAAAACCTGGGCGAGCAGTGGGTTGAACGAAGCGGTGAGTCACTTCAGCGCTATCGGATGGAAAAGCGCCTGAGTGCGATTGAAACCTGAGCTTGAGACTAACTCTGAAGCTGACCCATGGCTATACGCTATAGCTGCGGGTAATTCGCATGGAGAGATCAATGGACTGGATATCTTTGGTCAGCGCGCCGCTGGAAATACAGTCGACCCCCGTATCGGCAATCGCTTTGAGCGTAGCCGCATCGACATTGCCTGAGGCCTCAAGCGTGGCGCGCCCGCCGTTCAGTTCGACTGCTACGTACAAATCTTCAAGTGCGAAATTATCCAGCATGATGATATCAGCTCCGGCCGCCAATGCCTGATCAAGCTCTTCAAAGGTCTCTACTTCCACCTCTACCGGCACATCCTTGGCAAGTGCCCTTGCATGACTCACCGCGGCCTTGATGCCGCCGCATGCCGAAATGTGGTTCTCCTTGATTAAGAATGCATCCCAAAGACCTATTCGATGATTGTGGCCTCCGCCACACGTAACGGCGTATTTTTGCGCCAAACGCAGGCCGGGAAGCGTTTTGCGGGTATCGAGCAGGCGAACGCCGGTACCCTCAATCAAGTTGACGTAGCGGCGCGTTGCGGTTGCCGTGGCAGACAGCGTTTGTAGCATGTTGAGCGCCGCACGCTCCCCGGTTAACAAACTACGTGCCGGGCCTTCCAGTTCCAAAAAGCCTTGGCCTTCATCCAGCAAGTCGCCGTCAGCGGCTAGCCAGCGAAGCGTGACGCGCGCATCCAACTGCTGAAAAATTTCATCGACCCACGCAGTCCCACACAGCACCGCAGACTCACGGGTAATCACCGTCGCCGTTGCCCACTGGTCCTCGGGAATTAGCTGGGCAGTAATATCGCCTGAGCCTATATCTTCGTTAAGCAGGCGAGTCACGCAGGTGCTGATCTCTTCAGCTAGCGCATTTTGGTTATTCATGGCGGTGAGCTCTCTGGGCATGATCAAATGAGACCGGCATTATAGTAAAAGAGGGCCGCTAATGAGAGCAGTGAAAAGAGCGCGACGTAAAGGAGACTTTGTGGGTGATTAATGACCAGACACACGACGGCTGGTGGGGCAGGGCGCGCAGGGTTGACTCGCCCAATTATGATGCGCGACCTACTGATGACGTATCGTTATTGGTACTGCATGCGATCAGCTTACCTCCTGGGCAATTTAGTGGTGATGCGATAGAGGCGCTGTTCACTAATCAACTGGCAACGGACCAGCACCCTTTTTTTGCCGAGATTGCCCATTTACGCGTTTCAGCGCACCTGCTTATCCGGCGTGATGGTGAGTGCGTGCAGTTCGTGAATACGGATCAGCGCGCCTGGCACGCTGGGCGTTCACGCTGGTGGGATAGCCACGCCATGCAGTGGCGGCAGGCATTGAATGACATTTCACTGGGCATTGAGTTGGAAGGTGATGACATAACGCCCTTTACCAAGGCGCAGTACCACGCGCTGGCAGAAGTCACTCAGTGGTTAATGGTTCGCTACCCTGCGCTTGATGCGTCACGAATGACGGGCCATGCGCATATCGCGCCGCTGCGTAAAACGGACCCAGGGCCCGCCTTTGATTGGGCCTATTTTTACCAGTGTTTGGCGAAAATCCACCTTGATACGCTTTAAAAAGGGCGATTAAGTTGTTCAACGACAAGAAAATAAAACGGTAGTTTAGCTACACTGCCTACGCATAAAGAGTAATAGGAAGCACTGTCGAAGCGTCTATGTTGCAGTGCAATAGTTTGTTTTCGATACGCTTTTCCACTACTCCGGAATTGGCAGCGTGGCGACTTTGCGGTATCTTCCTATATACAAAAGGCTAACTTTTACGACATTTATGTAGCTTTACTACATTCAGTGGTCTGTAGCTCGTTGAATATAGAGCTAAAAAAACATTAGCGTTACCGCGCAAATGCTTTTCTGCGGTGGCCATCAATCACCGCAGCTGCCCCAAACCCGTACGGGTTGGCGGGGCTCATGTCATTTATCGTCATTCGGAGAGACCTCTATGAGTCTGGAGACAAGAGAAGATCTCGATCCGGTCGAAACCACGGAGTGGCTGGAATCCCTGGAATCGGTGCTGGATCGTGAGGGCGAAGATCGCGCCCGTTACCTGATGACCCGCCTGGCGGATCGATTGCGCCGGGACGGGATGAAGGTGCCCTTCTCGGTGACAACCCCGCACCGCAACACGATTCCGCTGCATCGTGAAGCGCGGATGCCTGGTGATCTGTTCATGGAGCGGCGCATTCGCTCCTTGATTCGCTACAACGCGATCGCCCAGGTCATTCGTAATAACCGGGCCAACCCCGGGCTTGGCGGCCACATTGCCAGCTTTATGTCATCGGCAACCCTTTATGATGTGGGCTTTAACCACTTCTTCCGTGCGCCTAAAGATGACTTCGCTGGCGACCTGATCTACATCCAGGGTCACGTAGCGCCGGGCATTTACGCACGCTCCTTCCTGGAAGGTCGTCTGTCTGAAGATCAGATGGATAGATTCCGTCAGGAAGTAGATGGCGATGGCTTGTCATCGTATCCGCACCCTTGGCTGATGCCGGATTACTGGCAGTTCCCGACCGTCTCCATGGGCCTTGGCCCAATCCAGGCGATCTACCAGGCCCACGTGATGAAGTACCTGCATCATCGTGAAATGAAAGACATGTACGATCGTAAGATCTGGTGTTTCATGGGCGATGGCGAGTGTGATGAGCCGGAATCCCTGGGTGCCATCTCACTGGCAGGTCGTGAGAACCTGGATAACCTGATCTTCGTTATCAACTGTAACTTGCAGCGTCTGGACGGCCCTGTACGCGGTAACTCCCGCGTTATGGACGAGTTTGAAGGCGTTTTCCGCGGTGCCGGTTGGAACGTAATTAAAGTCGTTTGGGGTCGTCACTGGGATCCGTTGTTTGAGAAGGATAGTAAAGGCGTCCTTCAAAAACGTATGGATGAAGCGGTCGACGGTGAGTACCAGAACTACAAGGCTAACGGCGGCTCTTACACCCGTGAGCACTTCTTTGGTAAGTATCCTGAAACCGAAGAAATGGTTAAAGATCTTTCCGATGATGATATCTGGAAGCTCAATCGCGGTGGCCACGACCCGTTCAAGGTCTATGCGGCCTATCATGAAGCCGTTAACTCCACTAACGGTAAGCCGACGGTTATCCTGGCGCATACGGTAAAAGGTTACGGTATGGGTAGCGGCGATGGCGAAGCAGCCAACGAAGCGCACCAGGTGAAAAGCATGGAGTACGAAGCACTGCGGACCTTCCGCGACCGCTTCGGTATTCCGCTTTCCGATGAGCAGCTCAAGGAAGTGCCTTACTACAAGCCGGAAGATGATTCGCCCGAGCTTAAGTATATGCACTTGCAACGCGAGCGTTTAAACGGCTACCTGCCCAGCCGCAAAAGTGATTTTGAAGCGTTGGAAATCCCCACGCTTGAAGACAAAACCTTCGCCACGCAAATGGCCGGTTCAAAAGGTCGTGAAGTATCGACCACCATGTCCTTTGTGCGCGTGCTCAATGGCTTGGTTAAAGACAAGAAGCTTGGCAAGCTGGTCGTTCCGATTATCCCTGATGAAGCGCGTACCTTCGGTATGGAAGGTATGTTCCGTCAGCTCGGCATTTATACCGCCGAAGGCCAGAAGTATGAGCCGATGGATAAAGGCCAAATCATGTACTACCGCGAGGACCAGAAAGGTCAGGTTCTCGAAGAAGGTATTACGGAAGCCGGCGCGATGTCCGCGTGGATGGCGGCTGCCACGTCTTACAGCAATAACCACCTGACGCTGTTGCCGTTCTACATCTACTACTCGATGTTTGGCTTCCAGCGCATTGGTGACTTGGCCTGGGCCGCAGGTGACCTGCAGGCACGTGGCTTTATGGTCGGTGGTACCGCCGGGCGTACGACGCTTAATGGCGAAGGTTTGCAGCACCAGGATGGCCACAGCTTAATCCAGGCGTCGACCATTCCTAACTGCCGTAGCTACGACCCCACGTACGGTCACGAAGTCGCTGTCATCGTTCAGGATGGTTTGAAGCGCATGTTCACTGATAAAGAGAACTGCTTCTACTACCTGACCGTGATGAACGAGAACTACGAGCATCCGGAGCTTGAAAACGTACCGGTCGACGATATCGTCAAAGGCATGTACCTGCTGCGTGAGACGAAGGGCGACAAGGGCCGCGTTCAGCTGATGGGGTCTGGCACCATTCTGCGTGAAGTGGAAGCCGCCGCTGAGCTGCTCGAACAAGACTGGGGTGTTGGCGCTGATATCTGGAGCGTGACCAGCTTTAACGAACTGCGTCGTGAAGCGCTGCTGCTTGAGCGTGAATCCTTCCTGAATCCGGACGCTGAGGCCAACAAGCCGCACGTCACGAAATGTCTGGAAGGCCGTGACGGTCCGGTCATTGCTTCGACGGACTACATGAAGCTCTATGCGGATCAGGTCCGTGCATGGGTACCAGGCGACTATACTGTTCTGGGTACCGATGGCTATGGTCGTTCAGACACGCGTAAGAAGCTGCGTTACTTCTTCGAGGTGGATCGCTACTTCGTTGTTGTAGCGGCCCTGCGAGCACTGGCTGAGCGTGGCGAGATTGAACGTAAGCAGGTTGGCGAAGCCATGAACAAATATGGCATCGACGCTAACAAGCCGAACCCGCTGACCAGCTAAACCGCTGCCCGGCGGGTTAAGTACCCGCCGGCTCGATCCGATTTGAAAGGAGCGCGACCTTGAGTAGCGAAATCATCAAAGTGCCCGACATCGGCGGTAGCGAAGGTGTCGAAATCATCGAGATCGCGGTGTCGGAAGGCGACGTCATTGCAGCGGAAGACACCCTGATCACGCTGGAGTCTGATAAAGCCAGCATGGATATACCGGCCCCGAAGGGCGGTAAAGTCGTTAAAGTGCTGGTTAAAGAAGGCGATACCGTTTCCGAAGGCGACGATATCGTTGAGCTGGAAGCGGAAGGCGGCGGCGATGCCGAGGAAGAGGGCGACAAGCAAGCGTCCGAACCCGAGCAGAAAGAAGCCCCTGCGGCCGAAGAGAAGTCCAAGTCCGAGCAGAAAAGCGCCAGGAAATCCGGTGGCGGTAAGCAAACCGTGGATATCAAGGTGCCGGACCTAGGCGGCTCTGACAACGTTGAGATCATCGAAGTCGCGGTGAGTGAAGGCGATAGTATCGATGCTGAAGATACGCTGATCACCCTGGAGTCTGATAAAGCCTCCATGGATGTGCCGAGCCCGCATACCGGCAAAATTGTCGCGTTTACCGTTAAAGAAGGCGACACGGTTTCTGAAGGCGATGTTATCGGCCAGATGGAAGTCGAAGGTGAAGGTGGCGACGAGGCCGATGATGAAGCGCCTGCTGAGGAAGAGGCGAGCGCCTCCAGCAGCGAACCTGAAGATACCCGCAGCGACGACAGCGAAGACGACGCGGCCAGCGGCGAGCCAGAGCGCAAGGAGATCCGCGTTCCGGATATTTCCGGCTCTACCGACGTACCGATTATTGAGATCGGTGTGGCAGTAGGCGATGAGATCAGCGAAGAAGATCCGTTGATTACGCTGGAATCTGATAAAGCCTCCATGGACGTTCCCAGCCCCTATAAAGGCAAGCTCCTTGAGCTGACCGTTAAAGAGGGTGATACCGTTTCTGAAGGCGATATCATTGGTTATATGGAAGTAGCGGGCGCGAAGAAAGCCGCTTCCAAGCCAGCGCCGAAGAAGGAGACTGCTCAGAAAACCGCTGAGAAGAGCACTGCCAAGCAGAGCGCATCAACCGTAGGCGGTACGCCCAGCCCTGAAGCGCAAATGGCCGCGCACAAGCCGCGTGATGGCAAGTTGGTACACGCAGGCCCAGCCGTGCGTATGCTGGCCCGCGAGTTTGGCGTCGACATTGGCCTGGTTAAGCCCAGCGGCCCCAAAGAGCGCGTGCTCAAAGAGGACGTTCAGGCCTATGTGAAGCAGGTCATTGCGAACCAGGGCAAGGCGCAAGCATCGGGCGGAGCAGCTGCCGCCACGGGTGGCGCCGGTATTCCGCCGATTCCGGAAGTCGACTTCAGCCAGTTCGGTGAAGTAGAAGAGAAGCCGATGGGCCGCCTGTTGAAAATGGGCGCGACCAATCTGCATCGTAGCTGGCTCAACGTGCCCCACGTGACCCAGTTTGACGAAGCGGATATCACCGAGCTTGAGAACTTCCGTAAGTCGATGAAAGCCGAAGCCGAAGCGCAGGGGGCCAAGTTAACCCCGCTGCCCTTCCTGGTGAAAGCGTGTGCTTTTGCGCTGCGTAAGTTCCCGCAGTTTAATGTCAGCTTAAAAGGCGACGGCGAAACGCTGGTATGGAAGAACTACGTTCATATCGGTATTGCTGTTGATACCCCTGATGGCTTGATGGTGCCGGTACTGCGTGATGCCGATAAGAAGTCCTTGATCGAGATTGCCAAGGACATGGCAGAGCTGGGTAAAAAGGCACAAACCAAGAAGCTCAAGCGGGAAGAGATGACCGGTGGCTGTTTCACTATTTCGAGCCTGGGTTCGATTGGTGGCACGGCGTTTACGCCGATCGTGAATGCGCCTGAGGTGGCTATTTTGGGTGTTTCCAAAGCCCAAATGAAGCCGGTTTGGGATGGCGGTGCCTTCCAACCGCGCTTGATGATGCCGCTGTCGCTTTCCTATGATCACCGGGCGATTAACGGGGCGGATGCTGCGCGTTTCACGGCATTCCTGGCGGATGTGTTGACCGATATTCGCCGCTTGTTGCTGTAATCAGGTTGTCGGCATGATGTGGATTGTCGTGGCGCCGTTTGATGCGGTATCACGGCAATCCACGCAGCAGTATATGAGAAAGTAGCTGCAAATTAGGTTTAGTCAACGGCGCCCAGTGATGGGCGCCGTTTGCGTTTAGCGCTTCAAACGAGGCGGTCGGTGCGCCTGGCGTGCATCACTTGGCTGTTTTATTTAAAAAAATCTTACAAAAATACCCTTCTCAGGCTTTTGGGGAGTTGTGCCGCATGAGTGGCCCGGTTATTGTCGGTTAATTCATTTTATTGCGTTTTACTTTCAAGGAGCAGTGGCCATGCGTTTAATCCTGTTGGGTGCCCCCGGCGCGGGGAAAGGGACTCAAGCTCAATATATTTGCGAGCAGTTCAAGATTCCTCAGATTTCCACCGGGGATATGCTACGCGCGGCAATCAAAGACGGCACCGAGCTGGGGCTAAAAGTTAAAGAGATAATGAACAGTGGTGGCCTGGTGTCTGATCAGATCATTATTGACTTGGTGAAAGAGCGTATCAGCCAGCCAGATTGCGAGAATGGGTTCCTGTTTGACGGGTTCCCGCGGACCATCCCTCAGGCCGATGCCATGAAAGAGGGTGGCGTGAAGATTGACCACGTGCTTGAGATCGCTGTCCCGGATGAAGAAATTGTCAACCGCTTGGCGGGTCGCCGCGTTCACCCGGCGTCCGGGCGTGTTTACCACGTCGATCATAATCCGCCTAAAGAGCCTGGCAAAGACGATGTAACGGGCGAGCAGCTTATTCAGCGTGAAGATGACCAGGAATCAACCGTGCGTAACCGCTTGTCGGTTTATCACGATCAAACGGCACCGCTGGTGGATTACTACCAGCAGTGGGCAAACAAGGACGCTGAAGCAGCGCCCCAGTACCACCGTGTTGAAGGCGTAGGCAGCGTTGCCGATATTACGCGCCAGGTAAAAGAAGCCCTTGGCTGATTAAACGATGCTCGCTAAGCCGATGGCCCGCCAAGCGCGGGCCATCGTCGTATGGGCGCACTAAAGGTATAATGTTCGACTACTTATCACGAGTGCGGAATTGCTATGTCGTTACACCTTCTTGCGCTAGATGCCTCATCCAGCGCCTGCTCGGTAGCACTGCTACGTCAGAACGGCGCTGACCGCGAATGTCTAGCGCGCTACGAGATGACGCCGCGTGCGCATACTCGGCGGTTAATGCCGATGGTGGACGAGCTGTTAGCGCAAGCGCAGATTACACCGGCGGCGCTCGACGCCATTGCCTTTGGACAAGGGCCGGGCTCATTTACCGGGCTGAGAATCGCTACCGGAACGGCACAAGGCTTGGCCTTTGGTTTGGACCGGCCATTACTCGGCGTCTCAACGCTCAAGGCGTTGGCTCTCCAGGCCCACCGGCGCTTTCACTTTCGCTATATCGTCACTGCTCTGGATGCGCGTATGGGCGAGATCTACGCGGCCACATGGCACTGTTTGAACGATAGCGTGAGTCTGGAACAAGCTGAAGCCGTGTTGGCCCCGGAAGCGTTTTCGCTACCTGAAGCTGAAACTGACTGGGTCGGCGTAGGCTCAGGTTTTACGCTTTGGGAGCGCTTTGCAGCCACGGTGCAAGTGAGCATGAGCCAGCACCTGGTTGATATGGAACCTCGTGCTGAAGAGATGGCCTGGTTGGGTGCCGATGATTTAGCGGCAGGGTTAGGTCAGCCGGCGCATCTGGCTCAGCCGGTGTATTTGCGCAATAACGTTGCCTGGAAAAAGCCGGCATGAGCCTGCCTGAAAAGGCCGTACTCCCAGAAGGACTGGCGCTTACGTATTGCGAGGGACGTTTAGTGCTGGCAGGGGATGAAAAACGCTATGGTAAACCGCTAAGCGTTGATTTCGTGACGGGTAAAGCAGCCCATCGGCGTCAGTTTGGCGGTGGGCGAGGCCAACTGGTTGCCAAGGCGTGCGGGCTTGCTAAAGGCGTGACGCCAAGCGTTGTCGATGCGACGGCAGGGCTTGGGCGGGATGCCTTTGTACTGGCTGCACTGGGCGCTCATGTGCTGCTGGTTGAGCGTGTCAGCGCGATTGCCGCGCTGTTGGAAGACGGCCTGCTGAGAGCCGCTAAAGCGCATGATATCGCTGATATCATCGCTCGCATGACCTTACGCCATGGCGACGCGGCTCAGTCGCTTGAAGCGTTGGTTGCCAAGGCCGCGTTTGATCCACAGGTCGTGCACCTGGACCCGATGTTTCCGCATCGGGAAAAGTCGGCGCTGGTCAAAAAAGAGATGCGCCTGTTTCGCGAATTGGCGGGCGATGACGATGATGCGCCGCGTTTGTTGGAAGCCGCTCTGGAGGTAGCGACACACCGGGTGGTGGTAAAACGTCCCCGTAAAGCCCCTCCGATTGCAGGCCCCGCGCCTCAGCATGTGTTGGAGGGAAAGACCAGCCGCTATGATCTCTATGTTAAGCAGTCGCTTCATCGTTGAGTCGATACCCATTACGCATTAACGAGGTATTTCATCAGGAGCAGAGCGCTATGAAGTATCAGCCCCTGACATGGCATGCGGGCAATCGATTTACCCTGCTGCCAGAGGCGTCTCGCTTTCTACCCGCCATGCTTGAAGCCATCAACCACGCCAATCACTATGTGTTGGTTGAGCTTTACTTGATGGAGTCGGGAGCGCTTGCTGACCAGGTGATACAAGCACTAACAACGGCAGCCCAGCGGGGTGTAAGGGTGTATCTGCTGTTGGATGGCTTTGGTTCCAAGGGGCTTGCTAGCAGCGACCGCGAGCGGCTTCTTGACGCGGGCGTGGCGCTGCGCTTTTTCAATCCGGTGGGGCTCCACTCACTGGCCCGGAACCTTAGTCGTGACCACCGCAAAATTATAGTGGTCGATGGACAAATAGCCTTTACCGGTGGGTTTGGCGCCGTCGATGAATTTTTAGAGGCATGGTACGACATTGCCGTGCGTATTGAAGGCCCGGTCATCGCCGACTGGGAGATGCTTTTTCGCACCCTTTGGCGTTCGCGCTTAACACGCGCAGAGGATAAGCGTCCTCCGGCGCCTCTTCCTCAACAGCGCCAGGCAGAGGCGTTTGAAGGCGGGGCAATCGGCCGAGCCATACAGGGCCGAGGCTACCGGTATCAGGCGATTCGTCACTCGCTTTACCGCCGGGTGCAGGGCGTTCAAGGGCGCCTTTGGCTCTGTACGCCCTATTTCGTGCCTACGTTTACACTGCGCCGTCGCTTGGCGCGGGCTGCAAAGCGGGGCGTGGATGTACGCCTTTTGCTGCCCGGCGCGAAGCATGACCACCCCAGCGTGCGTTACGCAGGACAACGTTTTTATCAGTCGATGCTTAAAGCGGGCGTACGCATTTACGAATTCCAGCCGACGTTTATTCATGCCAAATTTGTACTCGCGGATGACTGGGTGAGTATTGGCTCGTGTAACTTCGATCACTGGAATCTGCACTGGAACCTGGAGGCCAATCAGGAAGTGATGGACGAGCGGCTTGCTCAGGATGTGTGCGCTATGTTTGAGCGTAATTTTTCGGCCAGCAAGGAAGTGCTGGCCGAGGAGTGGGCCGCGCGCTCCTGGAAGCAGCGCGCCTTTGAATGGATATTTGGTACGCTGGATTCAGTGATTACCCGGCTTAAGTAACGATACCGGGTTGAATGAACACTGACTTAGCGACGCTTGCGGTTCTTGGCAGGCGTTTTTTTGCGCGGCTTGGGTTTGGGCGTTTCCGGTGGAACGCGGTAATGCAAATACAAATCAAGCACGAGCTCTGGCAATTGCGCGACCAGGCTTTCCTGGTGTGCCGTGTCGCTTGCCATCTCGGCCATGTCGGGCTCATCATCAAATAGCCCGGAAAGCAGCATAAAGGGCAAAAGCAGTGTTGCCGCGGCTTCTTCATCCTCCTGGAACCACGCGCTTTCATCGCTGAAGACGCCTTCCATAAAGCCCGCGCACCAGTCGCCAATCGGTGTTTCTTCCGCAGGCAGCCCATCCAGGGTTAAATCAAAAGGCAGTTCAGGAAGCCCGCCTTGCTCCAGCACGGCCATTGCATTGTTGCGCAGCAGGGTTAGCAGATTAACAATTTCATTGCGCTCGTTATCATCGGCATAGCGCGGTTCGCCTTGAAACAGCTCAACGAGCCACTGGGCCGGTGATACTTCGCTGGGGGCTACCGCGAGTGCCACGAGAAAGCCGTGGGCGGAGATCACGTCCAGCGCGTCTTCATCGACCTGGTCTGAGTCGAGGAAATCATCCAGCCTGTCGAGCTGCTCATCGGTCAGCAGTGGCTGCGGAGGGACAGTCTCTGGCGCGTTTGCATCGTCGGGGCGCTCTGCCATAGCAAGCCTCATGAGTTGGGTCGTTTAAAAAATGATACTAATGGGTAACCATCATTTAGGCATTCATTAATGACAAGTTTATCACTAATAGGCGCATCGCTAACGGGTACATTGCCGCTGCCGCCTTGGCCGGAAGATGAATTGGCGGCGCTGTCACCCGAGGCGCTACAAAAAGCGGCATTAAGCCGGGTCGAGCAAGCGTGGCAGCGCTGCCTGGAAGTGTATCCGCAGTTGCCGCGGCCCCGGGTATGGTTTGACTTAAAGGGCGCTTCAGCGGGGCAAGCCCATTGGGCGCGCGGTGGCCTGCGGTTTAATTTTATTTTGCTTAGTGACAATCGTACTGCGTTTTTTAGCGATGTGATTCCGCATGAGATGGCGCATTGGCTGGTGTTTCATCTACGTGATGGGCGACGCTTAAAACCACACGGGCAAGAGTGGAAAACCGTGATGCGGGACTTGTTTGGGCTAGCCCCTCACGTTACCCACCGCTTCGACGTTCATAAGGCTCAGCCTGCACCTTACCGCTATCAGTGCGCCTGCCGTGAACACCTGTTGACGGCCAGGCGTCATGCGCTAGTTAACAAGGGGCGCCGCTATCGTTGTCGTCATTGCCAGGAGACGTTGGTCTATATCGCTTACGATAATCGTTGAAAGTCATCCAGGTTGCTGTTTTTTAAATAAAAAATGTTAATACCAATGTCTAAGAGGAAGCCGCCTAAGGGAGGTTTATGCTAGGGGAACATTCAGTGGTGTCGGGGCAACAAAGAATAATACCGACTACATTCCTATTGAGAGTGCGTTTCTACGGACATGAGGCAACTATGAGCGAACATCAAAACGTCTATCCGGTGCGCGATGCTATCGCCGCCAACGCCTGGGCCGATAAAGAAAAGTTCACGGCCATGTACCAGCAGTCCAAGGATGATCCCGAAGGTTTCTGGGCAGAGCAGGCCAAGCGTCTTGATTGGATTAAAGTGCCAACCATCATCAAGAACACCTCATTTAAACGGGATAATGTGGATATTCGGTGGTTTGAGGACGGCGTACTCAACGTGAGTGCCAACTGCCTTGACCGGCACCTTGAACAGCGCGGTGATCAAACGGCGATTATCTGGGAAGGCGATAATCCTGATGAATCCAAGCACATTACCTATCGTGAACTGCATGAGCGCACCTGCCAATTGGCCAATGCCCTGAAGTCGCTGGGTGTTGAGAAAGGCGATACGGTGACGATGTACATGCCCATGATCCCAGAAGCGGCCATGGCAATGCTTGCCTGCGCACGGATTGGTGCGGTCCACTCGGTCGTCTTTGGTGGCTTTTCGCCCGATGCGGTAGCCCAGCGGATTATTGGTGCTGATTCCAAACTGATTATTACCGCCGACGAGTCAGTGCGTGGTGGCAAACACGTGCCGCTCAAGGAGAACGTCGATTCAGCACTCACCCGCGAAGGCACCGACGTCTGCAAGAACGTACTGGTCGTAAAACGTACCGGCGGTGACATCGACTGGAAAGAAGGCCGCGATCTCTGGTTTGATGAATTGGTTGATCGACAGCAAGCGGTGTGCGACGCCGAGCCGGTGGGCGCCGAAGATCCGTTGTTTATCCTGTATACGTCCGGCTCAACAGGTGCACCTAAAGGCCTTAAGCACACGACGGGTGGCTACCTTACCTACGCCGCCATGACTCACCAGTATGTGTTTGATTACCAGGAGGGCGAGGTCTATTGGTGCAGCGCTGATGTGGGCTGGGTGACCGGACACAGCTATATCGTCTACGGGCCGCTTGCCAACGGTGCGACCACGTTGATGTTTGAAGGCGTGCCCAGCTATCCGACTCACGGGCGCTTGGGTGAAATTGTTGATAAGCATAAGGTCAACATTCTGTACACCGCGCCCACTGCCGTGCGTGCCCTGATGGCCCATGGTGACAACGTGATGAGCACCAGCTCACGCGACAGCCTGCGCCTGCTGGGTTCGGTAGGCGAGCCGATTAACCCGGAAGCCTGGGAGTGGTTCTATCGGGTGATTGGCAACGAAAACTGCCCCATTGTGGATACCTGGTGGCAAACGGAAACCGGCGGCATCATGATTTCTCCGCTGCCCGGCGCAATGGATCTAAAACCTGGCTCTGCCACGTTGCCCTTCTTTGGCGTACAACCAGCCCTGGTGGATAACGAAGGCCACCAGCTTGAAGGCGCCGCCGAAGGCAATCTGGTGATCCTTGATTCCTGGCCGGGGCAGGCGCGCTCTATCTGGGGCGATCACGAACGCTTTGTGCAGACCTACTTCTCCACCTACGATGGCATGTACTTCACCGGCGACGGCTGCCGTCGTGATGAAGATGGCTATTACTGGATTACCGGACGTGTGGATGACGTGCTTAATGTGTCGGGCCATCGCATGGGCACCGCAGAAATAGAGTCCTCGCTGGTTGCGCACTCGGCGGTGGCTGAAGCGGCGGTGGTAGGTTTCCCCCACGATATCAAGGGGCAGGGCATCTATATCTATGTAACACTGAACGATAGTATTGAGCCATCTGATGAGCTTAAGAAAGAGCTGACCCAGTGGGTACGTAAAGATATTGGGCCTATTGCCTCCCCCGATGTGATCCAATGGGCGCCGGGGCTGCCTAAAACGCGCTCGGGCAAGATTATGCGGCGTATCTTGCGCAAGATTGCGGCCAACGAATGTGATGGCCTGGGGGACACAAGCACGCTGGCTGATCCCTCAGTGGTTGACGAATTGATTGAGCATCGAGCCAATCAATAGTAGCTTACTACTCAGTGGCTTAAGCGTGATGAGTGCTACGTAAGTTGATGAGTGTCAGCCAAAAAGAGCGCAAATAGCAGCATGCTGCGCTTATGCGTTGTAGTGCCGACCAGAGGGTCGGCACTGTTGCGTTTAAAAGGGTGACATAATGATGACAAAATATGCAGGTATGCTTGGGCATGAAGAAACCTTGGGGTACCATGCGTTGACCGTTTGAGCCTAGCGTCGTAGCGGCACGTATTTCCGCTGCACGAGGAACCGGAGGAATATCCATGGCAGTAGCCCATAAGTTTATCGTTGCAGACGACCATCCGCTGTTTCGTGCAGCGCTCACTCAGGCCTTGCGCCAATTAGCCCCGCAGGCTGAGATTGTCGAAGCCGACACCATGGAAGCCACAACGGAAGTGGTTAATCGCCATCCTGATGCCGACCTGATCTTGCTGGACTTGCACATGCCAGGTGCGCATGGCTTTTCAGGGCTCATTCAGTTGCGTGGCCAAATGCCGGATATTCCGGTGGCGGTGGTGTCGGGCAGTGATGAACCTTACGTCGTGCGGCGGGCAATTGACTACGGTGCTTCGGGCTTTATTCCTAAATCATCGTCGTTGCAGCTGATTGCTGAAGCGGTAGGCGAAATTCTTCAGGGTGAAGTCTGGCTGCCAGAGGCGTTGGCTAACGTGTTGGAAGAGACCAGTGAAGAGGAGTCGCGCTTTGCTGAAGCGATTGCTTCGTTAACGCCCCAGCAGTTTCGTGTGTTGAATATGCTAACCGAGGGGCTGCTCAATAAGCAGATTGCCTACGAGCTCAACGTTTCTGAAGCAACGATTAAAGCTCATGTGACGGCGATTTTACGCAAGCTGGGCGTTCATTCGCGCACACAAGCGGTCATTGCGGCGCAAAAACTGGAAGTCGAGCCGCCTAAAGTCGAGTCATAAACGCTCTCGTGGCGTGATTAAAAAAAACCGCTTACGCACAACGTAAGCGGTTTGTTTCTGCGGTACATATAGGCTAGGTATTGGCCCGGCTGGCCTGTAACGTGCGGGTCAATAGCGCGCGAAGGGCGGCAGGTTTTACCGGTTTCAGCAGCAGTTGATAGCCGTCGCGTTTGACCTTGTCCGCAACGGCTTCGGTACGGTCAGCGGTAATCACAATGCCGGGCACCGCGCCCGATAAACGCTCGCTCAGTGCGTCCAGAGCCATCAAGCCGGTCACTTCATTGTCCAGGTGGTAGTCAGCGAGGATCGCATCCGGGTCGCCATCCATGTTGCGCAGGATGGATTTAGCGCCCCCAATGCTGGTGGCGGTAAAGACTTCACACCCCCAGCCGCTGAGCATGGCGGTCATGCCTTCCAAAATCAGGGTTTCATTGTCGATACACACAACGCGCGCACCGGCTAGCTTATTGCCGCTGCGCCGGTTGGTAGGCTCTTGCTGCTCGGCAGCGGTGATTGCCCTGGCCGCTACTACAGGCACGCTGACGGAGAACACGGTACCAGTACCTTCCCAGGAGCGAACCTTAATCGGGTGGTCAAGCACTCGGCTCATGCGGTCAGCAATCGAGAGCCCAAGCCCCAGGCCTTTTTCACTCTCCTTGTGACGCGATACCTGATCCAGACGGCGGAACTCCTGAAAGATTTCCGTGAGCTTGGACTCGGGGATGCCGGGGCCGCTGTCCCAGACTTCTATTAAAAGCCGCTGCCCTTGGCGACGACAGCCCAGCAGCACATGCCCATCCTGCGTATAACGCACCGCGTTGGAAAGGAAGTTTTGCACGATCCGGCGCAGCATCTGCGGGTCCGAATCAACCCATAGCTGGGTTGGCACAACGTTGAGATCCAGGCCGCGGTTATCGGCCATGACTTCAAATTCAGCGCGCAGCGGGCGGAATATATCGGCGAGTGCAAAGTGGCTGCGGCGCGGTGTCAGCGCGCCGGCGTCCAGTTTGGAGATATCCAGCAACGTGCTCAACAGCTCTTCAGCGGCCTGTAGCGAGTTATCAATATGCCCGATGGTACGCTGCGTATCCGGAGTGGTTACGTTTTGCATAAGCGCTGACGTAAACAGCCGAGCAGCATTCAGCGGCTGCAATAAATCGTGGCTTGCTGCTGCTAAAAAGCGTGTTTTAGAGGCGTTGGCATCTTCCGCCAGTTGCTTGGCCTGGCGCAGGGCCTGCTCGGCCTCGGCGCGAACACGGTTCTCCTGACGCAGGGCGGCGTTGGCTTCAGAAAGTGCTTGGGTACGCTCGCGAACGCGCTCTTCTAGTGTTTCATTGGTCTCTTCAAGCGCTATTTCAGCTTGTCGACGCTCAGTAATGTCTTGATAAAGCGAGAAAAAGCCCAGAATCGACTGGCTGTCGCCAAAGTGAGGGGTATAGGTGACCAGCATATGGCGCATGACATCGTTGACGTGCATGGAGACTTCAAAACTTACCCGTTCTCCATTCAGTGCTCGGGCGACCCAAGGGCCACGCTCTTCTGACTGCTTAAGTGACAGCACATCCTCAAAGCGCCGGCCAATCACCGCATTACGATCAATGTTAAATGCTTGCTCATAGGCGCGGTTGGTAAACAGGTAGCGGCACTCTTTATCAAAGTAGGCAATGAGCGCAGGGACATTATCGGTGTAAATACGGATATTGTTTTCGGAACGAATCAGTGCCTCTTCAATCCGCTTTTGCTGGGTAATATCCTGGTACGTGTAAACAAATCCACCGCCGGGCATCGGGTTACCCTGAACTTCCAGCACGCTGCCATCCTGACGATAGCGTACGTAGCGATGAGGGTGACCTTCGCGAATATTATCCAGCAGTAGCTGGACATGCTCTTCGGGGTCGCCCGGGCCATATTCGCTGTTATGAGCGTTATAGCGGAAGATGCGATCAATTGGCGCGCCGACGCGAATTAAATGGTCGGGAAAGCGGAACAGCTCAAGATAGCGTTGGTTCCAGACGACCAGGCACAGATTTTGGTCAACAACGCTAATCCCCTGGTTAATGTTTTCGATAGTGGCCTGCAGCAGTGCCCGGTTGAACTCCAGTACCTGTGACGCTTCATCCACAATAGAGATAACATCGGAAATGCCGATTCCGCGTCCTTGTAGCGCTGAGTTAACGACAATGCGTGCCGAGGATGCGCCGAGTACCGAGGCAAGAAACCGCTCGGTAAATTGAATAACATCAATGGAGGCGCGTGTGCTGTAGTCCAGTGGCTTGCCCAGGCGGCGCGCGTAATCCTCAAATGCCCGTTCCACCTGGCTTGCGCCCAAAAAGCGCTCACATAATACTTTTAGGTCGCCCACCGTCGTGGCACCTGTCCACGGGCGGTTCACCGAGGTCTGGCGCGTTTCAACACTATCGACAAATAGCGAGGCCTGGATACGCTCAACCACTCGCTGCGAGGTCACCTGGGAGATGAAGATATAGCAAAACAGGTTAACGCCCAGCGATAGCATGACGCCATGGGTAAAGCTATCCCCCAGGTTCAGGCCAAAAAGGGCAGTGGGAGAGAGCCAGGCAATCCCCATCGGGCCGTCAGAGAGCCATGCCAGGGGCAGCACGCCGGCATTCGTCATGGCGGGCAACAAGAGGCTGTAAACCCAGATGGCAAAGCCTGCGTTCATTCCCACGATAACGCCCAACCGGTTACCGCGTTTCCAGTAAAGCCCGCCAATGACCGCAGGGGCAAACTGCGCGGCGGCCGCAAAGGAGAGCATGCCGATAGAAGCAAGCGAAGTGAGCTCGACGATGAGTCGGTAAAAGCCGTAGGACATCGCCAACACGACAGCAATGGTGATGCGACGGGCTCGCAGGACCAGGCGTCCGTAGTCGCGGGCTTTGGTATCAAACCAGCGCAACCGGAACAGGGCCGGGATAACAATTTCATTGGAAATCATGATGGAAACGGCGACTGCTGCAACAATCACCATGCCGGTGGCGGCTGAAAACCCGCCAATGAAGGTCAGCAGCGTTAACCACTCATGGCCCGAGGCCATGGAAAGCGCCAACACATAGGTATCAGGCTCGACGCCGCTCTCTGAAAAGAGCAGTAACCCGGCTGCGGCCAAAGGCACAACGAAAAAAGCGATAGCCAACAGATAAAGCGGAAACAGCCAGCGGGCTTTGGTGGCGTCATCCGGGTGAATATTTTCAACCACGGCGACATGAAATTGACGTGGCAGGCAGAGAATCGCCAGCATCGCGAGCAGCGTTTGTGCCCAAAAGCTTTGGCCGAAGTCCTGGTTGGCGAGCTGACGCTGAAGGCCAAGCTGGCTCTCTGCGTGCCCCATTAGCTCGCTCAAGCCATCGAACATGCCCCAGGTAACAAAGGCGCCTAGCACAATAAATGCGACAAGTTTGACGATGGATTCAAACGCGACGGCATGAATCAAGCCTTCATGGTGCTCGGTCGCATCGGTATGACGGGTACCAAACAAAATGGCAAACACTGCCATAATAACGGCTATATAAAAGGCGGTGTCGCCAAAGAGCGGGCTTCCCACGCTATCGCTGGCATCGGTTAGCACGCTAAACGTGGACGAGACAGCCTTTAGCTGTAGCGCGATATAGGGAAGCGTTCCGATCAGCGCGACCAGGCTTGCAAACGCGGCAAGCGACTGCGTCTTTCCGTAGCGCGAGGCGATAAAGTCCGCGATAGAAGTGACGTTTTGGTGTTTGGCAACGCGGATCATTTTGGCGAGAACCGGCCAAAACAGTAAAAATGTCAGGATAGGACCAACAAAAATACTCGCAAAGGACCAGCCTGCCGTGGCTGCCTGGCCTACCGCGCCGTAAAATGTCCAGGAGGTGCAGTAAATGGCCAGCGCCAAGCTATATATGAAGGGGCGTCGGCGGCTGGAGCCGTGGGTGCGGGCACGGCGGTCGCCGTGCCAGGCAATACCGAAGAGAATCGCGATATAAAGAAAGGATACCGCGACCAGCAGCCCACCGTGAAACATGCCTATTTCCCCCACCAACGTTTATCTCGCCCAGCGAGCGGCGCGTGTAAAGAGCCCCATTCTAGGCGAAGAGCAACGCTTGCGTCTCTCCTATGCGTCGGCATTCCCGCATACGGTGGCTAACAGCGTGGATGTTTCGCGCAAGAGGCGAAGTTCGCTCAACTGCGCCTCGCCAGCCTCGTTGCTTAGCGGCACCAGTTCACGGCTTTCGCAGTTCAGCAAGTAGGGTTGAGTAGACACAAAATCAGTATGACGGCGAATGAACTGGTAAAGAATAAACTCTACCACCTGGTCGCCTTCAATATCGCGGGTAATAATGTTGTCGCTATCCACCACGCTAAACTGGGTCGTGATGGGGAAAACAAACGTCCATGGGCGCCATACTTCTGTTCCGGTGGCACTACTGACGATGACGGATGATTCAGGTAACTGGTGTTGTTTGTGCTCAAACCACGAGTACTCCACGTGAATCTGATAACCGAGCATACCCAGCCCCGCAAACACCGGCACTATCCATTTAGGAAGCCGGTTGCGAGATAGATTGCGCAGAATCAAACCAATCCCCGCAGCGGCCAGTGCAGCAAAAATAGCGGCAATCAAGTGCCATATCATAAAGCGATTTCCTGAAAGAGAACGGGCTTCCCAAAGGAAGCCCGGTTCGACATGGATTCCGTGAAATGCGCTCTGGCGAGCGCATTCAGGAACGATTATGGCTTAGTGATCAACTGCGGCACCAGCACCTTTTGGATAGCGTACGCTTTGCACTAGCTCTTGGATCTCTTTAGGCGGCGGCGCCGTCATGCTAGAGACAAGGAAGGCAACGGCAAAGTTGATCATGGCACCCACCGCACCGAAGGAGAGCGGGGAGATACCGAACAGCCAGTTATCCTGCGTATTGGGCAGCATGTTGGTGCCCGGGATAAAGAACCAGCCGAGGTAGGTAAAGATATACAGCAGGGTACACGCCAGGCCTGACAGCATACCGGCCACGGCTCCGGTGCTGTTCATGCGAGTTGAGAAAATACCCATCATCAGTACCGGGAACAGCGAGGCGCCGGCAATACCGAAGGCCAGGGCGACGGTCTGTGCCGCAAACCCTGGCGGGTTCAAGCCAAGATAGGTGGCCAGCAAGATAGCCCCGCCCATTGAGATACGTGCTGCTAACATCTCCTTCTTCTCGCTGATATTCGGGTTGATCGTGTTCTTGATTAAGTCATGACTGATCGCCGACGAGATAGCGAGAAGCAGACCCGCCGCTGTCGAGAGGGCGGCCGCAATACCGCCCGCCGCGATCAAGCCAATTACCCAGCCGGGTAGGTTGGCGATTTCAGGGTTAGCCAGAACCAAAATGTCATTGTTGACCGTCAGCTCATTGCCTTCCCAGCCGCGACTATCAGCGATAACGTCAAACTCAGTGTTGGCATCGTTATAGAACTGGATGCGGCCATCATCGTTAAAGTCAAAGAACGTGATCAGGCCAGTCTCTTCCCAGGTGCGGAACCACTCAGGACGATCTTCGTAGAGGATTGGCTCGGCACTGGCCTCCTCATAATTTTCAACCTGGCCGGTTAGCTCCGGATAAATGGTGGTCATCAGGTTCAGACGTGCCATGGAGGCTACGGCTGGCGCTGTTAGGTACAACAGAGCGATGAAGACCAGCGCCCAGCCCGCAGACCAGCGTGCGTCAGCCACCTTGGGAACCGTGAAGAAGCGAATGATAACGTGGGGAAGGCCAGCGGTACCGATCATTAGCGAGAGCGTGAACAGCACCATATTCAGCTTGTTGTCGACGTCGGCGGTGTAATCTTGAAATCCAAGTGCCATGACGACATCATCAAGCTTTTGCAGCAGTGGCAGGCCAGATTCCGTGTGGGAGCTGAACATACCGAACATGGGGATGGGGTTGCCCGTCAACTGCATGGAAATGAACACAGCCGGGATGGTGTAGGCCACAATTAGTACGATGTACTGGGCGACCTGAGTATAAGTGATGCCCTTCATACCGCCGAAGACGGCGTACAGGAAAACAATCCCCGCAGCGATCCAGATGCCCCAAGTGCTAGGTACTTCCAGAAAGCGTGAAAAGGCAACGCCAGCCCCGGTCATTTGCCCGATAACATACGTAACCGATGCGATAATCAGGCAGATAACCGCGACTACCCGAGCGGTACGGCTATAGAAGCGCTCACCGATAAAGTCTGGAACGGTAAACTTGCCGAATTTACGCAGGTAGGGAGCGAGCAGCATAGCCAGAATAACGAAGCCGCCGGTCCAGCCCATTAGGTAGGTTGAGTTGGCGTAACCGCCAGAGGCGATCAGGCCCGCCATGGAAATAAACGAGGCCGCTGACATCCAGTCGGCCGCTGTGGCCATACCGTTAGTGATCGGGTGAACACCACCGCCAGCCACATAGAACTCTTTTGTGGAGCCCGCGCGCGCCCATATCGCGATACCGATATAGAGCGCAAAGGAGGCGCCTACAAAAAGCAGGTTGATTGCAAATTGGCTCATTCTGACTTACTCCTCAAGGCCAAATTTCTTATCGAGCTGATTCATTCTCCAGGCGTAGAAGAAGATCAGAGCAATAAAGGTAAGGATCGAGCCCTGCTGAGCAAACCAGAAGCCCAGGTCTGTTCCCCCTATTTGAATGCTTGCTAGAAGCGGTCTAAACAAAATCGCACATCCGTAAGACACGAATGCCCACACAATAAGGCATCCAGTAATTAAACGAACGTTGGCTTTCCAGTATTCCGCAGCATTGGATTTGTCATCTGCCATTGTGTTGCTCTCCACTTGTGTTTTTAGGTTTGGAAAGTTCACCAGGAATAGCGTTTAGCATGTCAGGGTAATTGCACGCTAAAACTACCTACCGCTTGGTCTTGTCTCTTGGTTGGTTATTGGTTGTTGCCGTTGATACAAGCATTTTATGAGATTTTGGTAAGTTTTGGTTAGCACTGTGCAATTACCCTGAATGATGCATTGTCAATACTGAACAATAATCGCTAAAAAATAATCCCAGACTTTGGTATCACTATCTATTATAGACTAAATAAAGAGTTTCAAATGGCTGAATATTAGCGTTTTTATGTGCATTTTTTCAGCAGACTACTCGTTAGTTGAACGATGGTCTAGGGTTTGGTTAAAAGATAATATTTGCTACTTTAAAATAGCGTTCAATGCTAACGGTTAGTTGCTGGGTAGGTGCTACTTTAGTCGTTTAAACCAACGTCGAGGCGACGTTGGAATAATAGATAAAGGTATATAGAGTAGTATGTGTTTCTTAGTGGCAGGTTTCTGTACAGGCTTATTTGGGTTAATCGGTTTACTTTATTGAGAAGGACTTATGCTAGGCAGTCGTCTGACGCTACCGTTACTAATAAAAAGTAGTAGGCTGGCTCTTAAGCACCGTAAACCAGAAAGAAGTACTTCACCCGTTGATTGACGTACTTCCAATTTTACGGACGTCGCTTTTTTCTTTTGTAGTGTAAGGACATGCCCATGGTTGATGTTGATTTGTCCCAACTGCCATTTACCTTGCTTGATGACACGGGGCGCGAGCATGTTCGTCGAGGCATGGACCTTGCCTATTTTGACCGCGATGACATTATCCTGGAAATGGGCGAGCAGGGTGCTTACGTTTTTCTTATTCATAAGGGAGACGTCGCTGAGATAGACCCTTCCTTGCCTGCGGCAAGTGCTCACATTGGGCACTACACGGCAGGGGACTTGTTTGGCGCCATTAGCATCTTGAACGGAAAAAGCCGCTACCGTTTTCAGGCTGAGCAGGAGTGCCTTTGCTACACCATGCCCAGCCTTCTGTTTAGCCAGCTGTGTCGCCAGTACCCTCCTTTTGAGCAGTTCTTTAGGCAGTCACTTGCTCACAAGGCGCGCTTGTTGACAGAAAAGCGCGCCGACGGTGGCGTCACCATGGCAGGCTTTATGCTGGCCCGCATTAGTGAATGTATGCGAGCGCCCCTGCTGATGGATGCTTCTACCACTATTGCCGGGGCGGTTGAAAAGCTTAACGAAAGCCATGCTGACAGCCTGCTGGTGGAAACCCAAGGCAAGCTTGGCATGGTGACGAAAACCGATTTGCTCAATGGTCTGGTCGTGAGCGGCTTCACGTCAGCCACTCTGGTGGGTCAGGTGGCGCACTTCTCCCTTGTTACGGTAACGCCTGAGCAGTACCTGTTTGAAGCCCTGGTGTTAATGACTCGGCACAAGGTTACCCGCGTTGTGGTGATGGAGCAGGCCGCGTTAAAAGGCGTGGTCGAGCTGACGGATGTGCTGAGTTATTTTTCCAGTCGAAGTTACGTTGTTAGTCTGCAGGTGGAGCAGGCTGATGACTTGGAAACGTTGGCAGTTGCTAGTCATCGTACCCCTGAACTCGTCACGGCTCTTATGGCACAAGGCGTTAAGCTTAATTTTGCCATGGACCTGCTGGCGGCCTTGAATGGCCGGATTATGAGCAAGGCCTGGGATTTTGTTATCAATGAGGAGCATCATCAGCATAGCTGCCTGATGGTGATGGGGAGTGAAGGGCGCGGCGAGCAAATTTTGAAAACGGATCAGGATAATGGTCTGATTTTAGACGACGACGCCCAGTGGCCAAGTGTCGCCGATGATATGCAGGCCTTAACCGAGACGCTCATAAAACTGGGTTACCCGCCGTGCCCTGGTAATATTATGGTCTCTAACCCCGAGTGGGTTGCCAGCGTTTCTCAGTGGAAGAAGCGTATTGCTCAATGGGCCAACGTGCGCGATGGCGATAGTTTAATGAAGCTTGCCATTATGCTGGACGCTCATTCAATGGCAGGTAATCCATGTTTACTTGAAAGCGTGCGCGAGGCGCTATTTGCGCGCTGTGCCCATGATGAAATTCTGCTTTCCTACTTTGCGCGTGCGGCTCTACGTTTTTCAACACCGCTGACGCTTTTTGGTTCGCTTAAAAAGCCTCAGCACGGTATCGATATCAAAAAAGGCGGCATTTTTCCGATTGTCCACGGTGTACGTACCATGGCGCTTGAGCGGCGCATCAGCGTAACCTCGACGCTGGGTAGGTTGGAGGCACTGGTTGATGATGGCCGTCTTGAACGGCGCACAGCTGATGATTTAGGAGAGGCACTTTCACTGTTGACCGAGCTGCGTCTTAAACAGCAACTTAGCGGGCAGGATATGGACGATGCGCGCTCCAATCACGTGGTGGTGCAAGAGCTCTCGTCGCTTGAGCGCGATTTATTGCGCGAGTCGCTACATATCGTTAAAGACTTTAAACAGCGCCTCTCCTATCGTTACCATTTAGAGTATTCATGAGCAGCGCTATGCAAGGCAGCAAAAAAGGCATGGCACTGCTGGGGCAAACGCTGCGCAGAACGTTTAAGCGTGAGCGAGATCGGCGCCGCTATGCGAATTCGCCTTACGCCTGGCTTTTCCAGCCCTATATGGGGGAAGAGCTAGTGGCGCTGGCTTGTGAATCACTACCCGGTGAAACGCCGGTATTAAGTGTGGCTGCTGTGGTACTTAATCAACAGCAAGTGCACACAAGCCAGGCGTGGGTGGCAACGTTTGCCGACCCACAAACGGTTGACCAGACGGCGCTGCGCCAGCATCGGCGGCTTTACAATCCCGCCACGGCGGTACCCCTCTGTGCCGAGACACTGCATGCGTTTACCGATTTTATTGGCAACCGGCCGCTGGTCGGGTGGCAACTGGACCAGCAGTTTTGCATGCTTAATAGAGCTTTTAGAACGCACCTCGGGTTTGGGCTGCCTAATGTTCAGGTCGATGTGGCCAAACTGCATCAACGCCAATTGCGCCGTTTACACCCGTTAGTGGAGTCTTCCCAACCGTTTTCCGAGGCGCTGGCCTGCTGGCAAGTGCCTGCTATCTCGACCCAGAGATTGTTAGGTAAGGCCACCGCAAGCGCCTTGCTGTATATGCGCTTACAGCGTGATATGGCGCAATCGGGTTAGCTTCAAGCGTAATGGCGCCTGTGCCGATGGCCGTATTGATAACCATAGTGATGACCGTAGTTATGACCATAGTAACGACGTGATTTTGCCAGTTGGGTGAACGGCGGGAGTCTTGTTAGAATAGCGGCTGCTCCTTCTACCATTGGCAGTGCTTATATCATGCAACACCTTGATCATTTTGACCCCGCCGCGGCAACCGTTGCACCGACGCCTGACCTGCAAGGCCAGCCGGCGCTTGAGGATGCCAAACAGAAACGCGAATTCAACAAGTTGCAAAAGCGGCTGCGGCGCGAGGTAGGTAATGCAATTATCGATTACCAAATGATCAATGAAGGTGATCGGATCATGGTCTGCCTCTCGGGGGGTAAAGACAGCTACACCATGCTTGAGATTTTACGCAACCTGCAGCGCAATGCGCCGGTAAATTTTTCACTGGTGGCGGTCAATATGGACCAAAAGCAGCCTGGTTTTCCTGAGCATATACTGCCCCGGTATCTGGAAAAACTCGGCGTGGAGTACCGCATTCTGGAGCGCGATACATACTCGGTAGTGAAAGAAAAAACGCCGGAAGGCAAGACAACTTGCGCGCTTTGCTCGCGGTTAAGGCGCGGGTCGCTTTACGGGTTTGCCGAAGAAATCGGCGCCAACAAGATCGCCCTTGGCCATCATCGTGAAGATATTCTGGAAACGCTGTTTCTCAATATGTTCTTTGGCGGCAGCCTGAAGGCAATGCCGCCCAAGCTGCTTTCCGATGACGGCAAGAATGTCGTGATTCGTCCGCTGGCCTACTGTAAAGAGGCGGATATTGCGGAGTTTTCGCGCCTGATGGAGTTCCCGATTATTCCCTGTAACCTGTGTGGTTCGCAGCCGAACATGCAGCGTCAGGTCGTTAAGGAAATGCTGGCCGAGTGGGACAAAAAGCATCCGGGTCGTTTGGAAAGCATGTTTAAAGCGGTCACTAACGTCGCGCCTTCGCAGCTAGCCGACCGCGACCTGTTTGACTTTGCGGGACTGGAAACCAAACAGGAAGCACTCATGGCGGGGCGTATTGAAGCATTTAACGTGAGCTAATCACCGGCTCTTCCTCTTCAGCAAGCGCTATAAGCCGCTGCATATCGAGGATGTTAACCTCGCGCCCTGAGACGGCCACCACATCTTGCTGCTGAAAACGGCTCAAGATACGGCTGACCGTCTCAACCGCCAGCCCCAGATAATTGCCGATATCCGCACGCGCCATTGAAAGCCTAAAGCTGTAAGGCGAGTAACCCCGACGCCGAAAACGCTCTGAAAGCGTCAGTAGGAAACTGGCCAGCCGCTGGTCGGCGGTTTTGCGCGACAACAGGCGCATCATGCGTCGGTCATCACGAAGCTCCTTGCTCATACTGCGGTACAGCTGACCACGAAGCTCTGGTAGCTCCTCTGAAAGCAGGTCCAGCCGGTCAAAGGGGATTTCGCAGATGGTGGTGGTTTCAAGGGCAATCACGCTGCCTGGGTAGTGCTCTTCGTCAATGCCGTCCAATCCGACAAGCTCGCTGGGCAAAAAGAAGTTAGTGAGCTGGTCGTTGCCATTACCTTCGCTGGTTACCTGTTTTAGGCTGCCTGAGCGAACGGCATACACGCTGGTAAAACGGTCGCCTTGACGAAACAGTGTTTCGCCCTTTTTCAGCGGTGCCCGGCGTCTGATGATGGCATCAAACTGCCCCATGTCTTCAAGCTCAAGCGCTAGCGGCAGGCAAAGCGAGCTTAGACTGCAGGTCTGGCAGCGTGCTTCTTGAAGAAGCGAGCGTCGTTGGCTTGTCGAGGGTGGCATGACTATCTCCCTGTTTCTCTTTTGCCTAAATGGCTATCTACCGCAGGCGTTGATGCCGTTGGTTAAACGATTCTTGAGTAGCGTTGGCCTGAGTGCCCCGGAAGGTAAGCATCAAACGCCATGGCCAACTGGCGAATCAGTAAACGGCCCATTGGCGTCGCCTCAAGCGTATCACCCAGGCGAACGATTAGCCCGTCCTGCTCAGCAGTGCGTAGGCTTTCCAGCGCACTGGCAAAGTAGTCGTTGGCGTTAACCTGCCATTGCCGGCTAACCGCTGCTAAATCCAGGCGCATATCGCACATTAAGCGTTCGATAACGTCGGCTCTTATTAGGTCGTCCTTATTTAAGCGTACGCCTTTCACGATAGCCAGTCGACCTTGATCCAGGTTCTCTTCGTAGCTAGCCAGGTCAGTAGGGTTTTGCGCATAGCTATCGCCTATTCGGGAAATAGCGGACACGCCCAGACCGATCAGGTCGCATCTGGCATGGCTGGAGTAGCCCTGAAAATTGCGCTGTAGGGTGCCGTTGGCTTGGGCAACCGCCAGGCTGTCATTGGGTTTGGCAAAGTGATCCATCCCAATATGTTGATAGCCCGCAGTGGTCAGCATGTCGATGGTTGTGCGCAGAATCGAAAGCTTTTCATCCGCACCTGGCAGGTCATCCACGCTGATACGTCGCTGAGGCTTGAAGCGTTCAGGCAAATGCGCGTAATTAAACACGGATAAACGCGCCGGGTTTAACGCGATAACCTGTTCAAGTGTCTTGGCGAAGCTCCTTTCCGTTTGAAAGGGCAGACCGTAGATTAAATCCAGATTCAGCGAGCGAAAGCCCAACCGGTGTGCTTCATCCATTAGTGTTTCGGTGAGCACGCGAGGCTGATGACGGTTAATCGCCTTTTGAACGCGTGGGTCCAGGTCCTGTACGCCAAGGCTCAGGCGGTTGAAGCCCAAAGACTGCAGATGGCGCAGGGTTAAAACATCGGCTTCGCGCGGGTCAATCTCAATGGCGTAGTCACGCTCTGGTGCGCTTGAAAGCCCAAAGCGGGCGTCCAGGCGGTCAATCAAGTCGCCCATCTGTTCCAGTGAAAGAAACGTAGGGGTTCCTCCGCCCCAGTGCAACTGATTGACAGGGCGCTTTGTATCCAGATGGCGGGCCGTCAGGACCATCTCACGATCTAGCCGATAGAGATACGACTCGGCCAGGGCGGTGTTTTTCGTCGCAATTTTATTGCACGCGCAATAAAAGCAGATTTTGCGACAAAACGGGATATGGACATAGATGGAAAGCGGGCGCTGACTTGCGTTGCTGCGCTCAATGGCCTGGGTCGCATCTTCGGCGGTAAACCCTTCGTGAAAGGCCAGCGCCGTCGGGTAGGAGGTGTAGCGTGGGCCGCTTTTATCATAACGGCGCAGCAATGCGTCATCCCAGCGGGTGCTGGATGACGCGGTAGCAGTAACGGATGAGGGGACAGCCGTGGCACATACAGGCATGAAGAGGCGCTCCGGTAGCTGAAAATACGTTTTTAAAAGCTACCGATAGGCTAGAGAACATAGCGCTGTAGTGCGTTGCGCCAGGTCAATGATTGGCGTGTGAGTGTCCGCCTGAATGCCCACCTGAGTGCATGTTGAGTGCCCACAGCTGCCATACGGCAAAGCCGATAATGACGAGCGCGGCGATGGTTCTTGTCGCGGGGTGACGAATAAGATGATTAAGCTTGCGTGCGGCAAGTCCTGTGGCCAGTAGCGCAGGCAGGGTGCCCAGGCCAAAAGCGCCCATTAATAAAGCCCCTTGAAGCGGCCGGGCCGTCGCCAGGCTCCAGGCCAGCATTGAATACACCAGCCCACAGGGCAGCCAGCCCCAAATGGCGCCTAGCGCGAATGCCTGGGGGAAATGAACCACCGGCATCAAGCGTCGGCCCCAGGGCTCAAGGTGACGCCATAATCGTTTGCCCACGGCTTCCACGCGCAAAAGCCCTTTCCACCAGTTAGCAATATACAGCGCCATGAGAATCAGCATGAGCGCTGCAACGCCTTGCAACAGCTGGCGCGCCAGCAGTGAGGGCGAAAGCACGGTGCCCAACGCGGCTACCAGCGCGCCTGCCGTCATGTAGCTTAATATTCGGCCCAAGTTGTAGCTTAGCAGTAGGCCGCCCATACGCGCCGAGCTACGCATGCTGGGCGGGATGGCAAAGGTTAATGCGCTCATGACGCCTCCGCACATGCCGATGCAGTGGGCCCCGCCCATCAATCCAAACACGAACGCGGCAATAAGCGGAGGAAGATCAAGCCCGGTTGGGTTCATGGCACGCTTTTGACTGCTGAAGTGGATAAATGGGAGGTGGATACGTTGGAAGTAGATAGCCTGTGTGAAAAGCGTAGCGTATTAGCAATGACGGCAAGCACACTGACGCCAGCGCCCGTGATGGCGCCAAACGGCGATAGGGCGCCCACTGCCGCTAGGCAAAGCGCTATCACGCTGATGGAGGCCGCCATGCCCATTGAGTGTTGTATGCAGCGCTGCGTGGCGCGGGCAATGGCTAGGGTTTCTACGGAGCGCCCGCTTTGTGGGCTGAGTATGACCACGTCTGAGCAAGACGCTATCGCCTCATCGGCAGGCTGCGTTGTTGTGGCCAATGAAAGCAGGGCGCGAGGATTCGTTATCACCACGCCTCGTGCACGTAACTGCTGGTAAGCGACCGTTAGCGCCGCTGGGGTTGCCAACGCCAGTGCGCACGGGCTGCCTGCTATTAGCAGCGAAAGCAGTACATCCAATGCCATTAGCGGTTTAAACCACCACCAGAGGGCTGTCACTCCTGGCGTTATGATAAGCAGGCCAGCACTCCATGTGTGCACGCCGCGTGCGTTAATGCTGGCCAGGTGCTTCCCAGTAAAAGCAGCGTCAACCAGGGGGCCTAGCGCTGCAATACGGGCGCGGGCAGGCGGTTGGACTACGTTAATCACCAGCGGGTTTTCGAGGTTTTGGCAGCCTGCCAGCACGCTATCTCCTTTCGCGTAACTCACCGGGAGCGGTTCGCCGGTGAGCTGTGAGGTGTTCAGGCTTGATGCGCCTTGCTCGATAATGCCGTCAGCAGGTATCCGCTGCCCCGCGTTCACTACGATACGATCACCTGGGCAAAGCTCACACGCGGGTAAAATTCGCTCGCTTTCATCGGGATAACGCCGAATGGTCGTGGCGGGTAGGGCTCCTTTAAATGTGTCTTGAGGGCTTCTTAAAATGGGTAATGATCGAGCGCAGCCAAAAAGCAGTAACAGCGTTGTGAGCAGCGCAATCATGCCAACGTACATGCCAACGTTGTGCTCCCCTGCGTGAAAAAACGATGCGTAGCCGCTGGCCAGGTAAGCGCAGCCCAGTGCCAGGGCAGTAGGCATGGCCGGACCCAACAAGCCACGCTTTATATCGACAATCGCTTGTCGAAAAAAAGGCGGCGTGGCAAACAGCATGACAAGCGTTGCCAGTACCATGGGAAGCCAGTGAAGCAGCGTAGTAGTACGCGTATTGAGATCCCCTCGTACTTCACTCGGCAAAAAAAGCATGAGCAGCGTGATACCTAGAAGGCACGCCCCCGATACGCCCAGCCGCCAGGCACACAGGCGTTTTTTATAGCGCCCGCGTTCCTGTGCAGGGTCTGGCTCAAAAGGCAGGGCGCTGTAGCCAATGCCGGCAAGCTCGGCCAGTAGCTGGGAAAGCTCAAGCTTGCTGGGTTGCCAGCTAACGTGAAGGCGATGCCGTGATAAATCGACGGCACTTGAGGTGATGCCCTTCAGCGCATTTAAGCGATGTTCAATTAACCAGCCACAGGCATTACAGGTAATACCTTCTACCGCGAGCGTAGCGCTTAACTGGTCACTGTCGACGCCAGGGGGCAACGTTTTCCGGAATTTTGCCTCAAATTCAGGGCTGTCGAAATACGCCCAGGCATCGCTATCGAGTGTCTCTCCGGCAGGCGTGTCGGGCAGCTCAGTGCGCTGCTGGTAATAGCGCTCCAGGCCGCCCTGTACAATGGCATGGGCAACGGCCTCGCAGCCTGGGCAGCACAACGGGTACGTGGTGGCGTCCAGCGTTATATGCCAAGGCGCATTGCTCGGAACAGGGCTGCCACAGTGGTAACAAGAGGAGGCCGATAATGTTGTCATGGCTTCGCTGCCTGTGCTTTAAATAACCGTATCATCAACGTTTTATCAGGCAAGAGTGTTTCCTTAAGGTAGCAGCCATCGGGAAACTCTTGAATGAATAGTGATGGTTTAACGGACTAAAATGCCAGGAGAAAGAAAACAGTGATGCCAGACGCTTATGCAGGATATTTGCCCCTTCCGCCAGACGCGCTGGAAGATGCCTTGGCGCAAACTGAAGCCCCCGGCTTCTTTTTGGTGGAGGGGCTTGGGCCGCTGGCAGTGGTGGGGCGGGCGCGTATCGGGCGAATTTTATGGGCGCATGGCGCAGGTGCTGGGCATCAGTCATCTTTTATGCAGCGCATGATCAATGGGCTGGCAGCCCAGGGGCTTCAGGTGTTTGCGATTGACTTTCCCTATATGCAGCAGATTAATCAACAGGGTAAACGCCGCCCGCCACCGCCAGTTGCTCACACGGTAGCGCATTTTACTGCCTGGTATCGTCTACTTGCGCCATTGGCGGCATCGCCACTGTGGGTGGGCGGAAAGTCGATGGGCGGACGAATTGCGACGATGTTGGCCAGCCAGCAGGCTTGCCCTGGTGTTATCGCCGCAGGCTATCCGTTTCATCCGCCGAAAGCGCCTGAAAAACGTCGGTTAAGTCACTGGCCTGATATTCACTGTCCGGTATTGATACTACAAGGCGAGCGTGACCCGTTTGGTACGCGTGAAGAAGTAATTGGCTATCCATTAACGCCTCAAACCAGGCTTGACTGGCTAACTGATGGTGACCATGACTTTAAGCCACGGCGCGCTTCTGGATTAAAACATGAGTTTTTGATTGACGAGGCGGCCTCACTTGCGGCATCCTTCGTCCGCGCTCATGGAACGCCTTCGGGAATGTGAGCAACGCGCTGGTTTAAATCACAAAGTTTAAACATAACGTGTTGACATTCAGCGAGGCTTCTGTAGAATGCAGCGCCACGTGACCAGCGGGTGGTTAGCTCAGTTGGGAGAGCACCAGCCTTACAAGCTGGGGGTCACTGGTTCGAACCCAGTACCACCCACCATCGAAAGATGGCCTGGAAACGTAAAGCAGTACCAAAGTAATATCAGCATGATGTAATGCGGACCGGTAGTTCAGTTGGTTAGAATGCCGGCCTGTCACGCCGGAGGTCGCGAGTTCGAGTCTCGTCCGGTCCGCCATCATCATACGGTTTACTTTGTAGCAGTTATCGCTATTCGGACCGGTAGTTCAGTTGGTTAGAATGCCGGCCTGTCACGCCGGAGGTCGCGAGTTCGAGTCTCGTCCGGTCCGCCACGATAACTTGCAGATTCGTTGATGAAGATCAACACCTTGGGTGGTTAGCTCAGTTGGGAGAGCACCAGCCTTACAAGCTGGGGGTCACTGGTTCGAACCCAGTACCACCCACCATTTAAAGTCCATTTTAAATGGTTGTCATTGTAATACCGCGTTAAGTGCCTTATATGTGGACCGGTAGTTCAGTTGGTTAGAATGCCGGCCTGTCACGCCGGAGGTCGCGAGTTCGAGTCTCGTCCGGTCCGCCATTAAGCACCTTCAGTTTATACCGAACGAATTCTAAAACCCCGGATCAATGATCCGGGGTTTTTCGTATGTGCGCTGGTTGGTTACGCCAGTCAGGCAACCGCGCTAACACCTGCCTTGGCAATCTGGACGTCCTGCTCAGGTTTTACACCGGAAATACCTACCGCGCCGATCACTTGCCCATCGACGATCACTGGAACGCCACCAGACAATAAGCCAGGGAAAGGCGCGGAAACAAATGCAGTGCGGCCACCGTTAATCATCTCTTCAAACACCTGCGTTTCCTTGCGGCCAATAGCGGCATTACGCGCTTTATGAGAGGCGATCTCCGCGCTAAAGGGCGCGGCTCCATCCAGGCGACGTAGCGCCAGCAGGTGGCCGCCATCGTCAGTGACCACAATCGTCACCGGCCAGCGGTTGTTGTCCGCTTCTTGTTGCGCGGCATCAAGTATCTTGTTGATATCGGTCAGCGTCAGTACGGCTTTGGTTTGCATGGTATTTCCTGTTGGTTGGTTAATGGATGTTATTGAGCGAGTGCGGCGTCTACCACTTCGACCCAGTGACGAACCGGCGTCCGGTTCGCGCCTGCCAGGTGCGTTTGGCAGCCAATATTAGCCGTTACGATAAGCGCTGGGTTGCCTGCCTCCAGGGCATTGAGCTTATTGTCGCGCAGCTGTGTGGCCAGTTCCGGCTGGGTGACCGAGTAGGTGCCCGCTGAACCGCAGCAGAGATGAGCATCCTGCACCGGGGTCAGCGTAAACCCTAGCGTGGTTAATACGCCTTCAACCGCGCCGTTAAGCTTCTGGGCGTGTTGTAGCGTGCAGGGGCAGTGAAAGGCCAGTCGCTGAGTCTCTTTTACCTGAAGGGCGTCCAGGGGTTCCTCGCGAAGTATCTCAACAATGTCTTTTGCCAGCGCACTGACTCTCTGGGCCTTTTCAGCATAGCGCGGGTCATCCTTGAGCATATAGCCATACTCTTTGATAAATGCCCCGCAGCCACTGGCCGTTTGAACAATGGCTTCCGCTCCTTGCTCAATATGTGGCCACCAGGCATCAATGTTGGCGCGCATGCGTGCTCGTCCGTCATCCTGGGCATTAAGGTGAAAGTCAATGGCCCCGCAGCAGCCCGCTTCTGTGACGGGCGTTAAGCTAATATCCAGTCGGTCCAGCAGCCGCGCTGTGGCGGCGTTGGTATTGGGTGATAATCCAGGCTGCACGCATCCCTCTAGCATCAGCATTTTCCGAGTATGCTGCGTACTGCCCGGCCGTTTTCCGGCATCAACGGGCGCGGCTGGCATTTTATTGCGCAGTTTGCCTGGCACCAGCGGCTTGAAGGTTTGTCCCAGTTTAAGCAGCGCCTTGAAGCGCGTTGGCTCCACCATCATTTTACGCAGCGCGTAGCGCTGGGCACGCTCGGCTGGCGGGCGCGGTACTCGACGCTCAACTTCAGCGCGGCCGATATTTAACAGCTTGTGATACTCGACCCCGGAAGGGCAGGTCGTTTCACAGTTCTGGCAAGTCAGGCAGCGGTCCAGATGCAGCCGGGTTTCCGCGGTGACCTGGTCATCGTCGTCGCGGCTTTCCAGCAGCTCCTTCATCAGGTAGATGCGCCCGCGGGGGCCGTCACGTTCATCGCCCAGCAACTGGTAAGTGGGGCAGGTCGCGTTACAGAAACCGCAGTGTACGCAGGTGCGCAAAATGCGCTCCGCCTCCTGGATATGCGGCTTTTGAAGATCCGCATCGGTAAAATGCGTTTGCATATCAGTTCTCCTGATTAAAGCGCCGCATAAAGACGACCGGGATTAAAAATAGCGTGAGTATCCAGCTCCGCTTTCAGCCTACGGTGATACTTTTCAACCACGCTGTTTAATGGCGTAAAGGGCTCAGCGGCTCCACCTCGCGCCTGCGGGGTGTAGCAGGTAGCGTGCCCGCCGGCGGCCTGGCATGCCTTGCGTAACGTTGTTGCATCCAGTGAGGTTTTTACCCAGCGCTGGCTGCCGCCCCAGTCGTAAAAGATATCTTGCTGGGGAATATCCAACGCAAGCGGGGCAGTGTTCGGAGGGAGTGAAAGGCGCCACAGCGGTGGGTCATCGCGGTACTTAAAGAAGTCATGGGTATGATCACGCAGCGAGGCCCAAAAGCTGGCCTCCAGTGGTTCGCCCCCCAGGCGCTCACGGGTGGCTTTTACCGAGCTTTCGCCCCCCTCCAGGCGAATAAATAACTCGCCTGCGTGCCAGGCGGCGGCAGTGATGGGTAGCGGCTCGCGGCCAAGTTCAGCCAGTTTGTGTAAGGCCTCTTCAAGGCTTAGTGACAGGCGCAGACAGTGGCTTGCGGTGGGAACAGGCAGCACCTTAAAGGAGATATCGGCCAGTACGCCAAGCGTGCCTTGGGCACCGGTCATTAAGCGGGAAAGATCATACCCCGCCACGTTTTTCATCACCTCGCCACCAAAGCGCAGCAGTTTGCCCTCTTGGGTAATAATGCGTGTGCCGAGCACAAAGTCGCGTGCGGCGCCCGCCCAGGGGCGCCGGGGGCCAGAAAGCCCGGTCGCCACAGCGCCGCCAATGGTGCTGTTCTCACCAAAAGAGGGCGGCTCAAAGGGGAGCATTTGATGGTGTTCGGCAAGCGCTGCCTGAAGCACGCTTAATCGTGTGCCCGCCCGCACGGTGACCACCAGCTCTACGGGGTCGTAAGAGACAATTCCGCTGTGCTCTGCCATGTGCAGCGGCTGGCCTTCCACAGGGCGGCCATAAAACGCACGGGTGTTCCCCCCTGCAATACGCAGTGGCGTGCGCGTTTCATACGCGTTACGCACCTGGTCACACAGGCGCTCAGAGATATCGCGGTCTGCGGCGTTAATCGCTAGATCGGTCATGAGTGTTCCTTATGCCATCAAAACCGCGGAAGCTCCGGGTGCGGCAATTCATTGTTATGCACATGCATGGCGCCAAATTCGGCACAGCGAGCAAGCGTAGGGATGTTTTTACCGGGGTTGAGCAGGCGCTTTGCATCAAACGCGGCTTTTAGCGCATGAAAAATGCGGATCTCATCGGCCTGGAACTGGCTGCACATCTGATTGATTTTTTCGCGCCCCACGCCGTGCTCGCCGGTAATGGACCCGCCCGCTTCCACGCAAAGCTCCAGAATCTTGCCGCCAACGTCCTCGGCAAGCGCAAGCTGCCCCTCTTTGTTGGCATCAAACAGAATCAGCGGGTGCATGTTGCCATCGCCTGCGTGAAACACGTTGGCCACGTCCAGGCCACTCTGTTCAGAAAGTGCGGCGATACCCTTGAGTACGCGCGGCAATTCGCGGCGCGGGATCGTACCGTCCATGCAGTAGTAGTCTGGCGACATACGGCCAACCGCAGGGAAGGCATTTTTACGTCCGGCCCAAAACATGGCTCGCTCAGCCTCATCGCGGGCCTGCTGAATCTGTGTGGCGCCTGCCTTTTCGAGTACCCGACGTACCGTTTCACAGTCGTCATCTACATCTGCCTCAACGCCATCCAGCTCACACAGCAAAATGGCTTCAGCATCCATGGGGTAGCCCGCTTTAACAAAATCTTCAGCCGCTTTAATGGCTAGCCTGTCCATCATTTCCAGCCCGCCTGGAATGATGCCTGCGGCAATAATATCGCCCACCGCTCGGCCCGCTTTTTCAATATCGTTGAAGCTTGCCATCAAGACCTTGGCGGTTTCCGGCTTGGGCAACAGCTTAACGGTAATTTCAGTCACCACACCGAGCATGCCCTCTGAACCATTCATCAGTGCTAGAAGATCAAACCCCGGCGCATCCAGCGACTCGGCGCCCAGCGTCATGTGCTCGCCTTCAATAGTAAGCACATCAACACGAAGTACGTTATGCACCGTGAGCCCGTACTTTAAACAGTGCACGCCGCCTGCGTTTTCTGCCACGTTGCCACCAATTGAGCAGGCGATTTGAGATGACGGGTCAGGGGCGTAGTAAAGCCCGTAAGGCGCGGCCGCTTCAGAAATAGCCAGGTTGCGTACCCCCGGCTGCACACGCGCCAGGCGGGCGTCCGGGTCAACGCTTAAAATACGATTAAAACGCGACATTACCAGCAGCACACCTTGTTCCAGCGGAAGTGCGCCGCCGGAAAGGCCGGTGCCCGCACCGCGCGTCACTACGGGTACATCAAGTGCGTGGCAGCGCTTTAGCAGGGCTTCAACCTGCTCAAGGTTCTCAGGCAGCGCCACCAGCATGGGTAGCACCCGGTACGCCGCCAAGCCATCGCACTCAAAAGGGCGCAGGTCTTCTTCCCGGTGCAGCAGGGTCATGGAGGGCACTGCCTGCTGTATATCGCTTAAAACCTCGGCTTTATCGCGGTGGACCAGCTCGCCGTCAAGGCGCTCATCAAAGAGAATATTCATCACAACTTCTCTGGTTTTTTTATCGTTAAAGGTAACCGCACGGTCAATTCGCTATGGCATCAATCTGAGCTTTTTTTGTGCGGCTGTCCAGGGTGTGGTGCAATGGTCAGACCAGTAATTAGTCGATGTTGAAACGCGCTGCCGCCTGCTTGCCAACGGGTAAATCTTACCTTGCCATGGGCGACCAACCAGCGCCTGGATGAGAGAAAACAGATGTCCTTTTCCAATCAAGAACCTGTACTTGGCCTGCGTACGCCTGACCATGTTGCCGCCCGTTTGGAGCGCTTGATTCTGGATGGCGTCTTTCGGCCTGGCCAACTGCTGCCTTCTGAACGGCGCCTCTGCGAGCGGCTTAAAGTATCCAGAGCCTCGCTGCGTGAAGGCCTGCGCATTCTACGTAGCAGAGGCGTGATTGAAACTCGCCAAGGGCATGGCTCAACCGTGGCATCGCTTCTCCCCATGCAGGATAAAAGCCCGTTGATGCACCTGTTCCATGATCACCCGCGCACGCTGTTTGATCTGCTCGAAGTGCGCGCTCTGCTGGAAGGAGAGTCGGCTTTTTTGGCGGCGACGAGAGGTAC
>NZ_JBQSYY010000009.1:0-115637 GCF_052379785.1 Halomonas sp. 72
GTGAAAAATCCCCCGGAGCTCAGGCCTCGGGGGATCTTTCTGTACATGAAGAAAGAAAAGGGTCTCCCCATGCGAGAGTCCCGGAGCGTCGGCCGGCGGATGGCCGCCCCGGTCATCGTCAGGCACTTATTTAACGAAGAACCCAGCCAATCGGCTGGGTTTTTTGTATGTGTGGAAGAAAATAAAGCACACGTGTTAATGGTATGATGCGTCCCCAGCGACTATATCAACCGGCTGTCACTTTGGGTGATAGACGCAATTTGAGGTGAAGTGGTGAGTGAAACGGTACCGACATCGTGGTTAGTTTACTGCCGCCCTGGTTTTGAACGTGATGCGCTGTCAGAAATGCAGCACCATGCAAAGCACCAAGGGGTACCCTGTGAACCTGCTTATGGGGAAGGGTGGGTCAGCCTAACGCGAACAGACGATGAACCCGTTAATGACTTGCACCGGCGGGCGGCTTTTAAAAGGCTTATTTTTGCTCGCCAAAGCCTAGCGGCCTTACCAGCACTCACCCTGTCACGAGACGATCGATTAACCGCTATTTTAGAGCAGGTTAAAGCTAGCGGCTGGAGTTTTGAAGAAATCTGGCATGAAACGCCCGATACTAATGATGGTAAGGCGCTGGTTGGCCTGATCAAAGCCCTTACCAAGCCGTTGCAAAGCATGTTAAAAAAACGCGGTGCACTACGCGGCAAGGCAGGTGGGCGTCGGTTACATATTTTTTGGACCGATGGTGATCGCGCCCAGCTAGGCATAAGTTTTCCCGGTAATCGTAGCGAGCTGCTTAACGGTATTCGTCGGTTGCGCTTCCCTTCGCGTGCACCAAGCCGCTCTACGCTTAAACTGGAAGAAGCATGGCATGAGTTTATCCCACGCGAAGAGTGGGAGGAGCGCTTGAGTGCGCATATTCAGGCAGCAGATCTAGGAGCCGCGCCCGGTGGATGGACATGGCAGTTGGTGCAGCGGGGCATGTACGTTTATGCCATTGATAATGGGCCAATGGATAAGCAGCTAATGGCCACTGGGCAAGTTGATCACCTTAAAGAAGATGGCTTTACCTGGGAGCCGCCTCAGTGTTTGGATTGGCTGGTATGTGACATCGTGGATAAGCCCGTACGGGTGCTGGCGATGGTCGAGCGTTGGCTAACGCGTAAATGGTGTAGAGAGGCTATTTTTAACCTCAAACTACCCATGAAGAAACGTTGGGATGAAGTAACGCGCTGTTTGGAAACATTGGAAGAAGCGCTTAAAAACGCGGGTGTTGGTGCCCACATAAACTGTAGGCACCTTTATCACGACCGGGAAGAAGTGACTGTGCACGTAAGGCTAACCCACTAAGGTGTTAATAGCCCGCTTCATAGATGCGGATCGTCTCGTCTTCTGTTAATAGCGGTAAAATACGTTGCATCGCAGTGGCACGCGCATCGCTGGCGTGCCACTCTTTCCAGGCGCGTAAATCGCGCCATTTGGTAATCATCAAGCGTCGATCCGTATGGCCTTGTTGTGCCAGCGTTTCACCGCTGACAAAGCCTCTGACACCGAGCGAAACACGCATGACTTCGCGTGCGGCCTGTTCATACTCATCTTCAAGGCCAGGCATAATACGCCGTTCGATGATAACTTTAATCATGCTATCTAGTTCCTAAACCGAGGATATGAATGGCTGACACGACTGATGCCTCACCCCACTACGACACCGTTCTGGACACCACAGGGCTTTATTGTCCTGAACCTATCATGCTAATGCACAACAAGGTGCGTGATATGAGCTCAGGTCAAGTGCTTAAAGTTGTGGCAACAGATCCTGCTACCACGCGTGATGTACCTAAATTTTGTCAATTTTTGGGTCATGAGCTTGTCGACCGCAGTGAATCAGCAGAAAGCTACGTTTACTTTATACGCTTAGCGTAAAGATGTGCAGCCGTGCGCGGCAAAAAATCGACTAATGGTGAATAGCCTCGCACGGTGCGCATAATTAAACAGGTGTACCGCCTCATACGTTAATCGCCTGGCACGACCATCATGGCTAATGTCTCAAGGGTAGCGGGATCTTCCTCAAGAATACGGTTAGCGATATGGCGCTGAAAGTAATAAACGCTCGGGTGGCAGGAGCGTGCACTGTAGAGGCACTTATCACCCAACAGAATGGGTGTCATTGTGGCCTTTTCTTCATCAGCAAGTAAGGCATCAATAGAGCCATCGCTGTACAAACGCCATCCGTAAACGGGTTTCATATGCCACGGTGCATTGGGGTGATTCATGCACAATGCATGAGTGCCCAGGGTATCGGGAATTTGCTGGATGAGCGTAACGTCTCCCGACGCTTCATACTCAAAATAGTCAGCGGCAGCCGTCAGCTCGTAATATTTGTGGTCGGGCGGTGACTCAAAGATCTCTTCTGTTTCTGGATCGCGATAGCCAACAAAATAGCCGTTTTCCTGGCTATCCACCTCTTGGCAGGCGGTTAGTGTTTCCATCCAGGGCACCAACCCAACAACATGGCCATCGGCTCTTAAGCCCCAGGCCAGAATGGGCATGCCAAAATAGGAATCGGGGCTCGCAGCGAGCTGGTATACCATTTCCAACCCGTCTAACTCGGGCGCTAAACGAACCAAACTTTTTTGCGCCTGCTGACGCAGGCGCACGGTATCCAGGTCGATGACCTGGGCAGAGCGGGGTGACTGGGATACGCCCATGATGTCCCTCCTAATGCTGCGTGGCCACGACATTGGTAAACAAGAAATGCTTACCGCATCCTTCACCAATAGCACAGGTTGCCCATAAGGTTAAGAGGGAGGCGAATATTTAATCGCTTAAACAGACTGAGTGCATTTCTCTAAGCGATAAGTGGTGCGTTTTGGCCTGCTGATACTGCTGCCAAGGCGCTTGTGCGTTATCAAGCGCGAGCCATTGGGTTTGGTAAACACGTACCGCTTCTGGCAAGGCAGCGCTTTGGCTGTTTATCAGCCTGTTGATAGCGAGTAGCCACTGTTGCGCGTTAGCTTCAAGGAGGTCCAGGGCTTCAGTGTCCCACGCTGTTAAACACGCTTCATGGTGTGGATCATGCTGGGGTAAGTACTCGCTGGCGTCTTGCAAACGTTGTTCGGCAAGTAGCAATGTGCGCAGTATCTCGGCAGTTAAGGGGCGTTCTTGAAGGTGCTTGAGGTGGTTTTCAAGCTGAGAGGAGTCTTGCTGCCATGCTTGGCTAAACTGGCTATCTACCATCTGCTGCAAATAATCGACAGCGGCAAGCTGCTGCGCAATCGCTGGAAAATCACTCATCGCTAGCGGTTGGCTTGCCCGAGAGAAGCTTTTTATCCACTCATCAGAATCGAAAATAGCATTCCAGCTAACAGCGGATAGTTGGGCTGTTTTCAGAGCAGTAAGCTGCTCAAGGCGCTCTTTATCGCGCTCGCTTAACCGGTCAGGGACATCGCTTTCCTGGCATGCCGCCAAGCGTTGCCATAACTCACGCTCGTAAAGCCAGTGCTGGCTGGGCGGCGCAACCCGGCCAAGCTGATTGTTGCGGGCTGCAATCAGCGACGTGATGTGACACTCGCGCAACGCGTAAATATTGAGTATGCCATCGCGGGTTTCAGCTACCTCAATCAGCCTTTCTTGGCGTTCTGGAAATACCCCTATGTTGGATACCTCTGTGCGCTCGCGCGGAGGCGAGGAAAGGTCTTCGGCTAATTGCTGGTGATAGGCGACCCATGGCTGCTCTGCCTCATGATCGCTGCAACCTGCCAAAATCGACATTGCCGTGAACATAACGAAAAGAAGCCACTGGTTTGTCACTTCTTACCCCTGTCGGCTAATCCATTTTAAACGCCAGGCCAACAACAGTGCGGCGGTGCTAAGCCCTGCAATCAAGCCTATCCAGTACCCATGAACACCTAAAGGCTCGGTTAAACCGCTTGCACCATGCACACCTAACCAGTAACCGCCTCCAAGGCCTACAAGCCAGTAGGAAAGCACTGTAATGACCATGACGATGCGGGTGTCCTTATACCCTCGTAGCGCGCCTGCCAGGTTCACCTGAAGCGAATCAGAGAGCTGGAAGATGACCGCAAGGGCGATGAGGGTAAGGGTTAGCGCCTGTATCTCAGAGTTCGAGGTATACAAGGCAATCACCGGCTTGGCAGTTAGCCACAAAAAGAGGCTGTTAAACGCCGCAATCAGTATACTCACCACCACACCATTCCATGCGACCTGGCGAGCCAGTGTCAGGCGATGCTGGCCTAGGGTATTACCCACGCGTACCGTTAATGCCATGCTCAATGAAAGCGGCAGCATAAACAGAATAGAAGTAAAGCTGAGCGCGATTTGGTGAGCACCTACGGTTATCTCGCCCAGGCTAGCAACAAACAGGGCGATCAAGGTGAACAGGGTCACCTCAACAAAAATGGCCACGCCAATCGGCATGCCTACAAAAATCAGCTCTTTAATACCCGCCAGCTGTGGAGGCGTAAAACGGTGCCATAGCGACACGTTTTGGTAAGCACGCCCTCGGCGAGTATACAGCAGCATGATTAACATCATGGTCCACATGGAGATAGCCGTCGCGATCCCACAGCCAAAGGCACCCATGGCCGGAATTTGTTGCAGAATATCGGGAACGCCGCTACCCAACAAATTGACCAGCCCGTCGCCGCCGTAGATCAGCAGGTAGTTGGCCGGAATATTCACGAGCAAACCGATGACACTGATCCACAATGATGGCCGCGTATGGTTCATGCCATCCGAAAACGCGCGTAATGCTTGAAAGAGGGCAATACCGGGCATACCGAACGCCACCGCTGAAAGATAAGCAGCTGATTCTTGAGCGACTTGAGCCGGTACATCCATTAATTCGAAAATGGGCATGACGCTGGTTCTAAGCAGAATCGCGGCGATAATGCCTAGCACCAAGGCCACCCATAATCCTTGATGAACCGCAGGGCGAATGGCATTGCTTCGCTGTCCGCCGAGGTGATAAGCGACAATAGGGGTAAGCCCCATGAGCGTGCCCGTCATAAAGAGCATCAAGGGCGCCCATAAACTGGTACCTACTGAGACTGCTGCCAGCGACGTAGCGTTAAAGCGTCCCGTCATCATGACATCGACTACCCCCATGCCAGCCTGGGCAAGCTGCGCGCCACAAATAGGCAGCGCCAATAAAATTAAGGCACGGGTTTCTGGCCAGTAGGTGGTTTTGATATCGTCAGCAAAGCGGGCCAAGGAAAGGCTCTCCGTTAGTAAAGTAATCTATAAAACGCCGCTAGATTAGCAGGAGTCGCTGGTTTTTGCCGTTTAGACTTCAGCCTACCTAACGAGGGCCGTTATACTAGGCAAAAAGGCCTTAAATAACGAGGATATTGTGGTTCACGCAGACGACAAGTGGTTACTTGAGGATATTACGGCACTCTTTGATGGCATTTTTATGCCGCGCTATCAAACCCGGTTAGTGCGGGGTGAAGATGAGCCGCTTTATCGACCGGCAAGTAAGGAAGCGCCTTATCATCAGATTATCTTTGCCCGTGGGTTTTATGCCAGCGCCCTGCATGAAATTAGCCACTGGTGTATTGCCGGTGCCAAGCGCCGTCAGTTGGAAGATTATGGCTACTGGTATTTGCCCGATGGGCGTAATGCCCAGGAGCAGAGCGCTTTTGAGCAAGCCGAAATTGCCCCTCAGGCGTTGGAGTCACTGTTTGCCGACGCGTGTGGGCGCATCTTTCATGTCAGCGTGGATAACTTGGGGGGCGATGTTGACGTCGATCGTGACGCATTTGCGGAGAAGGTAAACGCCCGAAAGCAGCGCTATTTACAAGAAGGCCTGCCCACGCGCGCCAACGCCCTTTATGTGGCGTTGACGTCGTTTTATCAGCGCAAAGAGCCACTAGCCGCTGCGATTACCCAAGGCCAGGCAGTCTTGGGTCAAGCGCCTGTGGCTGCTAATGCTTAATCCGTTTCGGTTAAGCGCTGGTGCAAGGACAGCATGACCTCAAGCTCATGTTCGGGGCGCATGGGCTCCAGGCCCAGCTCGCTGAATGTCTCACGTCGCTGGCGGTGCCATTCACCCGGCGTGATAGACGGGTAGAGCACCGATGCCGGCGCCAGTTCTACAAAAGGGTCCAGCCCATACGTATCAAATAGACGCGCCAGCGCCGCCTCGTCCTCACCATTGTCGCTGGTATAAAGAGTGGCGGAGAAGTAATCGTTTTCCAGCTCGCGGATCACCTCAAGGGGGCTAACGCCCAGGCTCTCAAGTTCCTCGATGCTGTAAGTGCCCATGGCATTGGTATCTTCCTTGATCCAGCTATCGTCTGGTTGGATCAAGGTTTCCTTAACGCGTCCATCAGGCAATGACCAGGCTATGGCAAGGGGGAGGCCATCTTCTTCGCCCGTTTCAATGGCAATAAATCCTGGGTAATCGGCCACGCTCGTACTCCTTTCAAGATTCTGTAGGCAGGCGGAAAAAGCGCTGTGCAGTTTGCGTCGTGGCGCTACCTAGTTCAGCTTCGCTGATACCGCGCCACTGGGCAATTTCTTTTACGATCCACGGCAGAAGCGCTGGCTCATGGCGGCGCCCTTTGAGTTTAGCGAGTAGATTGCGGGGCAGCAGGTAAGGGCAGTCGGTCTCCACCATCAAGCGCTCCAGCGGAATATCGTTAACCAGCGGACGCAAGTGATGGCCGCGACGCTCATCGCAAATCCAGCCGGTCAGACCAATATGCATATCCAGGTCCAGATAGCCGTACAGCGTATCGCGGTCAGCGGTAAAGCAGTGTACAACCGCGTCGCTGATATCATCGCGCCAAGCGGCCAGTATTTCGCGCATTCGCGCGCCTGCATCGCGCTCATGTAGAAAAAGCGGTAGGCCGCTTTCAACAGCTAGTGCCAACTGCGCTTCAAACGCATGCTCTTGCTCGGCAGGCGTCGAAAAATTGCGATTGAAATCCAGCCCGCATTCGCCAACGGCGACCACCTTCGGATGTGCGTGCAAGGCTTTCATCTTGTTTGCCAGTTCTGCATTCCAGCAACTGGCATCATGCGGGTGAATGCCCGCCGTTGCGAAAAGGCCGGGATATTGCCCGGAAAGGGCTATTGCCTGCTCGGCGTGCGCCAGGTCCGTGCCCGTGACAATCATTGTATTAACATGAGCAGCATGAGCCCGCGCGATGACGTCATCAAGATCACGATCAAAGCTTTCGTGCGTCAAATTAGCGCCAATATCGACCAACGGAGACGTAGGGCGAAATTGAAGCGCTTCAGGTAAAACGTTATCGACTGCCGATGAAGCCAAGCGTTACTCCTTCGTCGAAAATAGCAAACCAGTATTGTAACGCTAAGCACACGTATCGACTAATGCGTGAAGCTTCCCCTCTACTGCTGTCCATGCGTTACACTGTGCGCCTCACGACGATGGAGGATACTGCGTGACCTTGTTACGACTCGAACAGCTGCAACTTGCCTACGGCACCCAAGTACTGTTGAACCGCGCTGACCTTACGGTCGAAAAAGGCGAGCGGCTGGCGCTGGTCGGGCGCAACGGCACCGGTAAATCTACGCTTTTAAAATTAGTGGCGGGTGATATTCAGGCAGATGACGGCTCGGTTTGGCGAGCGCCTGGCTTGAAAATTGGGGTGTTGGCTCAGGAGTTACCTGAGTCATCGGGCATGACTATTTTCGACATGGTCGCACAGGGTCTGCCTGAGGCGGGCGAGCTGCTATCTGAATATCAGCACTTGATCAACGATCCCGACCCGGACATGAATCGCATGGCGACGTTGCAAACCCGCATCGAAGCGATTGATGGCTGGTCGTTCCATCAGCGTATTGATGTTGTGCTAACGCGGCTGGGACTTCCTCCTGAAACTGAGATGAGTTCTCTTTCAGGCGGCTGGCGTCGCCGGGTCGCGTTAGCGCGAGCGCTGGTGTCTGAGCCTGATTTACTTCTACTTGATGAGCCGACCAACCATTTGGACCTGGACACCATTGCATGGCTTGAAGAGCAGCTTCTGGCTTTTAATGGTGCGGTGCTGTTGATTACCCACGACCGGGCGTTTCTTTCCAGGCTGGCGACTAATATTCTTGAGCTTGATCGTGGCAAGCTGGGCCGCTACCCGGGCAAATACGAAGAGTTTCAGGCTCGCAAGCAGCACGAGCTTGAAGTTGAAGCGCGGGAAAATGCCGAGTTCGATAAAAAGCTGGCGCAGGAAGAGACCTGGATACGCCAAGGGGTTAAAGCGCGCCGTACCCGTAATGAGGGACGGGTGCGTGCTCTTGAAGCCATGCGCGACGAGCGCAGCCAGCGCCGTGAACGCCAAGGCACTGCTAACCTGACCGTTGATAGTGGTGAACGTACCGGTAAGCGGGTAGTTGAGCTTAAAGGGGTGACTCAGCGCTTTGGTAACGACGTTATTCTGCGTAATGTGAATCTGGAAGTCGTGCGCGGCGACCGTATTGGTTTTCTCGGGCGCAATGGTGCGGGCAAAACAACACTACTTAAAATTCTGTTGGGTGAGCTAGCACCGACCGAAGGCAGTGTACAGCTAGGCACGAACCTTAAAGTGGCCTACTTTGACCAACTGCGTGCAGGACTTGAACTGGAAAAAACAGTTTACGATAACGTGGCCCAAGGCAGTGACCGAGTCAGCGTCGGTGGCAAGGATCGCCATGTCATGAGCTACCTGCAGGATTTCCTGTTTACGCCTGACCGCGTGCGTCAGCCTGTAAAAGCACTGTCGGGCGGGGAGTCTAATCGCCTGCTCTTGGCCAAGCTGTTTACCCAACCTGCCAACGTGTTGGTGCTTGATGAGCCGACCAACGACCTGGATATGGAAACCCTGGAGCTGCTTGAAGAGCTGTTGCTGGACTTTGACGGTACGCTGCTACTGGTTTCCCACGACCGAACCTTTATGGACAATGTGGTGACCAGCATGCTGGCCTTTGAAGGCGAAGGCGTTGTCCGTGAATACGTGGGCGGTTACACCGATTGGATACGTCAGGGCGGTAAGCTACCGCCTGCCCCTTGGGAAGGCGCGGCGCGTCAACAAACCGAGCCCACCAGCGCGGCGGTGGAAAAAGCACCCGAGAAGGCACCTGAAGAGCCCGCTAAAAAAAACGTCAAGCTCTCCTATAAGTTTCAGCGCGAGCTGGATGCATTGCCTGCCGACATCGAGCGGCTTGAAGCCAGTGTCGAAGCGCTGGAGCAAGTGGTAGGCGATCCCGCGTTTTATCAGCAGGAGGCCAGCGCGGTAACAGCGAAACTACAAGAGCTAGAGCATGCTCAGCAGGCGCTTGAAGCCGCCATGGAACGCTGGATGGAGCTTGAAGCCATGGCCAACGGCGAATAGCGGAAACTCAAGTGTATGTTCCCAAAGGCACCTGGTCGGTGCCTTTGGGGATAGTAGCTTTTTGAACAGAAGCGTTCGATATGCAAGTAAGGCGCCGAGAATAAGCGCGTATACTTATTCGTCGCTGCTCTCGCCCTTTTTGCCAACCCGTACGGCGAGTACATCACACTGCGCGCCGTGCAGCACGCCTGTTGACGTTGAACCCAGTAGCAGGGCAAAGCCGTGTCTTCCGTGGGAGCCAACCACAATCAAATCAACGTTATGTTCATCCGCGAAGCGATGAATTTCCGTGTCGGGCATGCCCACCACTACGTGCTGGTCGGCCTTGTCGATATGAGGGGTCGCAATTTCAGCCAGGCGCTGCTTTGCATGCTCATCCAATTGGTCTTGAATGCTGGTAAGGTCCATCGGGATATCACCTCCATAGGCGAAACCCAAAGGCTCAAGGGTATGCATAATGGAGATTTTGGCACCATTGTTGCGCTCAGCGATAACGATCGCGCGCTCTAGTACCTTGTGAGAATCTTTTGTTAGGTCAACGGCAACCAGAATATGGTGATAGCTCATGGCTTATCTCCTTGGCGATAATTAACAAAGAAGCAAACTTTGTTAGATAACCTTTACTTTAAGCTGCATGGACAATCTTAACAACGATCTGCGTCATGGTTTTTTTAACGTGTTAACAGCGTACGACTGAAATAGGGTGGAAGCAGTGATGGTATGGTTAATTATCGTTTTTGTATTGTTATTTGTGATGGCGCCGGTCATGTGGCTCAAGCCAAGCCCGCGTCAGGTAAGGCAAATGGCGTTGCGTAACGGTGCTAAGCAACAAGGGGTCAGCGTTAAAATGGAAAAACCCCCGCTGCACCATTTTAGGGGCACCATGCCCGCTTATCGTTGGCACTATCCTCAGGATGCGCCAGGCCCGGACTTTGTGCTGCTACGGGACAGCAATGCCAGTGCCGTACTAGAACCCTATTATGCTGGCTGGCGTTGGCGTATTGCACCGTTGCGCGATTTACCTGAAAGTGCCAGTGCGCCGTTAAAAGCACTCTTGGAGCGGCTGCCTCAGGATGCACTAGTGATTGAATCGACGCCTTATGCGCTAACGCTTTGGTGGTGGGAGTCGCAAACCGCCGAGCGTTTTTCCACTTATCTTGCAGACGTAAAGCAATTAAAGGGCGCGCTAAGCGGCTTATCGGACCAGCCGCTAGGCAAGCCGTTGGATAGTCGAAACGGTGCGCATCACCGCTAGATGAGCACCTAAGCAGTAGGGGGGTCTTGCTCGCGTGCTTGAATGGCTAGCCCGTTTGATTCAATTATTGACAACCATTCATTAAGCTGTTCAAGCTCACGCTCACCAAGCCCGACAAAAAACTCTCCACGGGCTTGGGTGACCACCGCATCAATTTTTTCTAAAAGCGGCATTGCTGCTGGCGTAAGGTAAATACGCTTGCTGCGTCGGTCACTATCACAAGCGCGTCGCTCAACCAGACCCTGCTCCTCAAGTTGGCCCAGTGTACGAACAAGTGAAGGGGCCTCAACACCAATCGCTCGCGCCAGGTCGCACTGGGGATGTCCCTCACCCAAGCGCCAGATATGATAAAGCGTGACCCAACGCGTTTGGGTAAGCCCCAAAGGAGCGAGCCTACGATCCAAAATTGAGCGCCACAAATGCGGCAGGCGTGCAAGACGAAAACCAATCGATGAAGCCATGGGCAACTCGCTACCAAAAAGTGGGAGGGTAGATTGTCATTAGCTATGGCTTGGATTGCAAGCCATAGGCGGACTTAGTCGCTTGTCGGCGTGTCAGAGCGTTCACGGCTTCCTGGCACAAAACGACGTAAATTAAGTCTGCTTAAACCGCTGGCGTGAATAGCGCTATCGGCTTTAGAGGCCTTTTGTAAGTCTTCCGATACCGTAAAACGAATCAGCCCCACGCGTTGACCACTATCGGTCATGATATCTACTCGCCAGTCACCTGATGGATCAGCAGGAAAGTTAAGCTTATGACTCCATGCCCGATAACCCTGTTCACGCCCACCACTAATGTCCAGCCGGACGGTATCTAACGGTTCACCGTTATGACGCCAGGCGTGGTAAATAGTTTCGCTTAATCCTCGTGGGGCACGGATCGCGGTATACACATAAAGGCCGTTTTCACGAATAGCATCCGGCGTCAGCGCAATGGAACCCTGCTGCTGAATATCAAGCGAAGGGGAGAGCGCACTGCTGGTCAACCAAAGGCTTGCGGGCGGCACCCAAATACGGCCTATCCAGGCAGCATACGCAAGTGCAAGCGTTAGCCCTAGAAATAGGCACCAGCGTTTTAACGAGCGCTGCTTGAGTAAATGCCAAAAGCTGGGAAGCGCTACCAGTACCATCAAAGACATCGCTAACAAAAGGCTTTGTCCGGTCGTGAGATGGAGCATGATCGGTAGCGTTACCAGCATCACCAAAAAAACGCACAGCGCATGGAAAATAAAATAGAGACTGCGCCAGCGGCCAGCTACCTTGTAATAAAGCGGGTCGATAATTGATAACAGCGCCATGCCAATGACCAAGAGAGCAAATAGCGTTTGTCCGCTGTTCCATACCGTCGTAATTAAAATGAACGGAAGGGTAAAAAACAGCGTCTCCTGGTGAATCATTTGGGCAATAAACGTAGTGGCGCCACGGTGCAGGGTAGGGTGGCCGCGCTTGGCCAGCCAGCGGCCAATTAAACTTTCAGAAAGCAGCAGCGTCCAGGTAAATAGCAGCCCCAGCGCTAGCGCCGCACCTAGCCACTGCTGACGGTCGACCAGAAAAAAACTGCCCACTCCCGCTGAAAATGCCATGGCCGGCCATAGCCAGCTCCAGGGTTTAATGCGCTCCACTAAGCGCTCGGTAAAGTGCTGAATGGCTTTTATGCGCGTCGGTGTTAACAGGGCGCCCATGAATATATGACCCATAGTGAAAAAAATCATGATCCATGGGTTTCTGAAAAAAGTCGATGCCCAGCAGGTAATCGTCTTAATGTGTCCTTAATAACGGAATATTTAGGTGATGAGAAAGTGTACTCCCTGGCAGGGATTAGCCAAAAGTCAGGGCTTGACGTTGTTGGATAACTCAACCAAGCTAACGCTATCAAACGACCGTATGAAATGCTGACGAACCAGCCAGGGACTTGTCGCTAAAACTTGCTGCAAGAGTCTGCTGACAGGAGCGCCAGTTCAAACCTGTGGAGAGAGCACGGATGATCTATCAAGGCAATGCCATCACGGTGGAGCGTCGTGACACCCTGAGTGGCCATCACATCGCGCGGCTTATTTTTGATTTAAAAGATGAGTCCGTTAATAAGCTTTCCAGCGCTGTTGTTACCGAGCTGGGAGAGGCCGTTAGCGCTCTTCAGGCGGTAGATGACTTGCAGGGCCTGATGATTGGCAGCGGCAAAGACGCATTCATTGTCGGGGCGGATATCACCGAGTTTCATAGCCTGTTCACTAAAGGTGAAGCGTACCTTGAAGAGATGAACCTCAAGGTGCACGAGATATTTAATGCGATTGAAGATCTCCCTTTTCCAACCGTTGCCGCTATTAATGGCCTTGCCTTGGGTGGCGGGTGCGAAGTGCTGCTCACCACGGATTTTCGCGTGATGAGCGAAAAAGCTAAAATTGGACTTCCGGAAACCAAACTGGGCATTTTGCCGGGCTGGGGTGGTTGTGTACGCTTGCCACGCTTGATTGGCGCTGACAATGCGATTGAATGGATTGCCGGTGGCACTGAAAACCGCGCCGATGCGGCGCTAAAAGACGGCGCTGTCGATGCCGTGGTCACGCCCGAGCAGCTAGAGGAGGCGGCGCTAGACATACTCGACCGCGCTAACGCTGGCGAGCTTGATTACCAGGCGCGTCGCGCAGAGAAAAAAGGCCCCTTAAAGCTCAATGCTATCGAACAAATGATGGCGTTTGAAACGGCCAAAGGGTATGTCGCCGGCAAAGCGGGCCCTCACTATCCAGCGCCTATTGAAGCTATCAAGGTTATTCAAAAAGGTGCGGGTGAAGAGCGCAGTCGCGCCCAGGCCATTGAGGCGAAAGCCTTTGCCAAGCTTGCGCTAAGCAGCGTGGCATTTAACCTGGTCGGTCTGTTTATGAACGATCAGGTCGTCAAAAAGAAAGCCAGCAAGTATGAAAAGCAGGCGCAGCCTGTTAAGCAAACGGCCGTGTTGGGCGCCGGTATAATGGGCGGTGGTATTGCTTACCAAAGCGCCTCTAAAGGCACGCCTATCTTGATGAAAGACATCAAGGATGAAGCCATTGAACTGGGCCTGAAAGAGTCCCGTAAACTATTCGCCAAGCAGGTTGAGCGTAAAAAACTCACCAGTGAGCAAATGGCGGAAAAGCTGACCAATATTCGCCCCACGCTCTCCTACGGCGACTTCGGCAATGTTGATTTGGTGGTTGAAGCGGTTGTTGAAAATCCCAAGGTAAAAGGTGCGGTGCTCAGCGAAGTCGAAGAGATGGTAGGAGAGAATACGATCCTGACCTCCAACACATCGACCATTTCGATTAACCGCTTGGCTCAGAATCTGAAGCGCCCTGAAAATTTCTGTGGCATGCACTTTTTTAACCCTGTGCATCGCATGCCGCTGGTTGAAGTTATTCGCGGTGAAAAAACCTCTGACGCAGCCGTTGCGGCGACGGTGGCTTATGCTCGTGCCATGGGGAAAACGCCCATTGTGGTGAATGACTGCCCCGGCTTTTTAGTAAACCGTGTGCTGTTCCCCTATTTCGGCGGCTTCAGCTTCCTGGTCGAGCAGGGTGCCGACTTCCAGCGTGTTGATAAGGTCATGGAGAAGTTTGGCTGGCCGATGGGGCCTGCTTACCTGCTGGATGTGGTCGGTATGGATACGGCGGTTCACGCTAATGACGTCATGGCGGAAGGCTTCCCGGACCGCATGGCGCGTGAAGGCAAAACGGCAATCCAGGTGATGTACGAAAACGAGCGCCTGGGCCAGAAAAACGCCAAGGGTTTTTATGCCTATGAAGAGGATAAAAAAGGCAAGCCCAAAAAAGTAACGGATGAGCAGGCCTACGCGTTAATCGAGGAAGTGGTTAGCGACAAAAAAGAGTTCTCCGACGAGGATATTATTGCCCGCATGATGGTGCCGCTCTGCATGGAGACGGTTCGTTGTCTGGAAGACAATATTGTTGATACGCCTGCCGAAGCGGATATGGCGCTGATTTACGGTATTGGTTTCCCGCCTTTCCGCGGTGGCGCGCTGCGCTATATCGACGCCATGGGCGTGGCGGAGTTCGTCAAACTGGCGGAAGGATTGGCTGAAGAGCTCGGCCCGCTGTACGCGCCGACTGAAAAGCTGCGCCAAATGGCGAAGAACAATGAGCAGTTTTATCCCGCCCCCGGTCAGGCCTAAGTCACCGCGAACAGGAGAAATAAGATGAGTTTGAATCCCAGAGATATCGTGGTGGTCGACGGTGTACGTACCGCCATGGCAAAAGCCAAGCATGGCGCATTTCGTAACGTTCGTGCGGAAAACCTGTCCGCTGCTGTCATGCAGGCGTTGTTTACCCGTAATCCCAATCTAGACCCTTCTGAAGTAGATGATGTAATTTGGGGCTGCGTTAACCAGACCCTTGAACAAGCCATGAACATTGCTCGCAACGCGGCGATCATGACCGGCATTCCACGCTCGGTGCCGGCTCAAACCGTTAACCGTCTGTGTGGCTCCTCCATGACTGCGCTGCATATTGCAGCGGCGAATATCAAAGCGGGCATGGGCGATTTCTACATCATTGGTGGTGTAGAACACATGGAACATGTGCCCATGGCGCATGGGGTTGATGTAAACCCTGCGATTAGTAAATACGCCGCTAAAGCCTCCATGATGATGGGGCTGACCGCTGAGCTACTAGGTAAGATGCACGGTATTACGCGGGAGGATCAGGACCGGTTTGGCGTGCGTTCGCACCAGCGTGCTCAGGCAGCAATGGAGAAAGGCTACTTCGATAACGAGATTGTCGGTGTTGAAGGCCATGACCAGCGCGGCTTTAAAGTGCTGTTCAAGAGCGATGAAGTGATCCGCTCTGATGCAAGCTTTGAGTCCATGGCCCAGCTTAAGCCGGTGTTTGATCCGCGTAGCGGCACCGTCTCGGCAGGCACGTCGTCAGCGCTTTCCGTGGGTGCTTCCGCCATGGCGATCATGAGCTACGAGCGCGCCCAGGCGTTGGGGCTTGAGCCTATCGCTAAAGTGCTTTCCACAGGTGTGGCTGGGTGCGATGCATCCATTATGGGCTATGGCCCGGTGCCTGCCTCGAAAAAGGCGCTGAAAGCGGCGGGGCTTTCGTCGGATGATATCCAGACTGTCGAGCTTAACGAAGCCTTTGCAGCGCAAAGTCTGCCGGTATTAAAAGACCTGGGCTTTTTGGATGCCATGGACGAAAAGGTTAACTTAAACGGTGGTGCGATTGCCTTGGGCCACCCTCTCGGTTGTTCCGGTTCACGCATCAGCACCACGCTGCTTAACGTTATGCAGCAGCGCGACACCACGTTAGGCCTGGCCACCATGTGCATTGGTATGGGGCAGGGGGTTGCGACGGTATTTGAGCGCTTGAAGTAACCAGCCCTATGCACTGATAAACGGTACCTATCAAGGTGCCGTTTTTTTTCGCCTTAAATAATCCCAGCCTCTAGGCTGGCAGCCACAGATAGCCCCAGCTCTTCGCATTGCTCGATAAAATCTGCCTGGAAGTCGCCCCGGCAAATAAGCGGCTCTTGTATCAGTCTCCAGCGCAGCCCGGTGGTAATGCTCTCAATTCCACGCTGGGTGCCGGTGCCATCGTGACCCGCCCGAACGTAAAACGCGAACGGTAAGCCCTCGGTTTTATCAAGGCAGGCGTAGTAGCATCGATCAAATACGTCCTTCACTAATCCTGCCATATAGCCCAGATTTTCAGTGGTACCGAGAATAATCGCATCGGCTGAAAGAATATCGTCCGGTTGTGTTTCAAGCGGGGTGAGCGATGTTACCACCACCTTTTCTACGTCAGGATGGGACGCGCCGTGTACCACAGCCTTCAGCATCTTTTGTGTGTTCTCGGAAGGTGCGTGCGCAATGATCAGCAGTTTTTTGCATTCCGCCATGGCTGCCTCTTGTCTGATGAAGTAATGACACGCAAAGGCAAACAGCCATTCTTTAAAGTGGCGCGTCTACCGGATGCTAGGGTAGCAACCTGGCTCTTATGTGTCGTCACAGGTGAATACTTAGCGCTATGAGTGAGTACATCTACACTTAAGGTTCAGTGAACCAAGTTCTGATAGGGATGGGGAATGATAGGGGTGGAGAACATAGAGGTAGAAAACAATAGGAGTGAAGAATGGCTAAGCGCTTCAAGGTGGGCGATCACGTAAAATGGAACTCAGAGGCTGGCTATGTAAGCGGACATATCACTCGCGTACATACGCAGGATACGACCTACAAAGGTCATCACCGTTATGCCAGTGAGGAGGAGCCGCAGTATGAAATCAAAAGCGACAAAACCGATCATGTTGCGATGCATAAAGACGCCGCGCTTACTCTGATGGATCACTAGCGTTGCGTCGTGCCGCCGACGTGCCACACTTAACCCCTCAATGTCCGCTCCGAGTATTATATGCCCACTGACAACACAATTAAGGTCTACTACGATGCGGTTTGTCCCCGCTGCCGCAAAGACAGGCAGCGTTATGAGCGTTGGGCAGGCGAGGGGGCAAGCGATATTCGTTGGTGTGATGTCAGTGAGCACCGGCATACACTGCAAGAGAAGGGTATAGAACCTGACACTGCGTTAAAGTCGCTGCATGTTGAGCGGGCTGATGGGGATATAGTAGAAGGCATTGATGCCTATCGCCTGTTAATGACTCGGGTTGTCTTTTTACGCCCGGTTGCGTGGTTGATCGGTCTGCCGGTGATTAAACCAGGGTTAAGGAAGCTCTATGATGGCTGGGTAAAACGACGCTTAAAGCAGCAGGGTCGCTGGTCTTAAAAATGATGGTGGTAATTTGCATGGGGAGCCCATAGGAAACATGAAAATAAAGCAAAACATGTTATGTGTCCTGCTACTTGGGAGTGTGCTATTGGCAGGGTGTGCAGGCAAGCAACACAGGACGACATCGACCGCACCTCAAACGAATGATGAGCCTGTTCAGGCAGCACCCGTTGCAAGTTCCAGCAGTGTATCGGCGACTGACTGGGTGCCGCCGCTGTACATGAGCCCTGAAGAAGAGGCTGCTTACTATGTGAGCCGGCTTTCTGATCGCCGCTTCGTTTCCTATTACGGCGACCAAGATAACCGCCGCACCTTTTATATTGCCGCTGAGCGGTTAGGTGATATTGGCTTACCCGCAGTGCCACTTTTGTATGCGCGCTTGAATACCCAGGATGAGTACGAACAAATGCTGGTGCTTTACGCGCTTCAACTGGCAACACAAGATCCGCTGTTAACGTCTAAAACCGGTGGGAATTATGTGCAGCTACCCTCCGTGCTAAGCCCCGAGAGCAACGCAGAAAATGTGGTAATTGCGCAGCAGTGGTGGCAACGCAACGCGAGTTATCTGAATTAACGTTGATGCCTTGGATATTTACTACCACTCTGTAGACATAGTGATTGGCTAACCAGGGAGAAACTTATGGCATTTGCTTTGTCATCAATGGAAGTCACCAGCACCGCTTTTGAGCAGCATCAGGCGATTCCTGCCCGCTATACCGGGGAAGGCGATGATATATCACCTCCTCTTGAGTGGCATAACGTACCTGAAGGTACAAAAGGGTTTGCGGTTATTTGCCACGACCCCGATGCGCCGCTGGTAAAAGATGGCCGCTACGGGTTTGTTCACTGGACCCTTTATAACCTGCCCGGCGATATTGCCGGGCTGGATGAAAACACTCAGCTGGGCACTTGTGGCAATAACGACTTCGACAAGCAGGGCTACGGCGGTCCTATGCCCCCAGAAGGGCATGGTAAGCACCTTTACTACTTTTTAGTGCTTGCTTTGGATCAGCCAATGGATCTGCCAAACGGTCTAAGTATCGCGGCGCTATTTGAGAAGGTAGAGCCGCACGTATTGGGAATTGACCGGCTTGTAGGCACCTACCAGCGGGACTAATGCCTCCTTGGACTGGAGCATTTTGCCTAACCGGTGTAGGCTCCATCGCTTTGCTGGTTTTTGTGATGGAGCCATTGATGAACGAATTACCTAATTGTCCTGCCTGCGCCTCAACGTTTACTTACGATGACGGCTTGCAGTACGTCTGCCCGGAATGTGGTAATGAGTGGTCGAAAACGGCGGATGCCGATGCCCCTGACGATACTCCCAGCGTACGCGATGCGAACGGCAATCCCCTTTTTGACGGCGATAGTGTGACCGTCATTAAAGATTTAAAGGTCAAAGGCAGCTCGTTGGTTGTTAAGGTCGGCACGAAGGTCAAGAGTATTCGTATTGTTGAAGGTGATCATGATATCGACTGTAAAGTTGATGGCATTGGCCCCATGAAGCTTAAATCTGAATTCGTTAAAAAAGCCTGATGGTCAGTTAATCAGGTGCTGAGCCATAACAAGCCTATCCCTGGTGGATGGGCTTTTTTGTGGGATAGCCAATAAAATTCTTAAATGATAATGATTGTTGTTTTTGATGGTAACGGTGGCGAACGTGCCAGAACTTGACGCAATTTGCCAAGAATTGGGCAATAGGGCTTCACATCGATTTTATACAGGACTAAAATGGTACCCAATTAACACGCAAGCCAGCCTGATGATTTGCTGGCTAACGGGAGTCGCTATGCTCAAGCTTTCTCGGCTGACAGATTACGCCGCTGTTGTGATGGCACAAATTGCGCGTTACCCAGAGGCATCGCATACGGCTGCAGACTTGGCGGAAGATGTACAGCTACCGCACCCAACGGTAAGCAAGACGCTTAAGATGTTGGTCCGAGCGGGGCTTTTAGCGTCACAGCGAGGGGCGCAAGGCGGTTATCGGCTTGCCAGACCCGCGTCACAAATTACCGCAGCGGATATTATTGCGGCGATTGAAGGCCCTGTCGCGATGACCGAATGTAGTCATGCCCAAGGAGAGTGCGAGTTGGTCGCAACGTGTGGTGTGGCCGACAATTGGCAGCGTGTATCGCTCGCGATTCGTACCCTGCTTGAAAGCGTAACGTTAGCCCATTTGGCGGCATCATCGCCTCTCAAGCTACCCGTACAATTACCAATTCAAAGTATCAATCTATCGACGGTATCTGCATAGCTCTGGATATACAGGGTTCTGAACATACGCAAATCCCGATAAGCGTTGATACGCATTTATTTATAATTGACGGCGAGCGGTGCTCGCCACCAACTGCCCGGAGGGTAACACCATGGCAACCGAAGAAATGGAACAGTTGGTTCGTCGCGAATACAAAGATGGCTTTGTAACCGATATTGAAAGCGACACGCTTCCACCTGGTCTAGACGAAAATACCATCGCGTTTATCTCCAAGAAGAAGGGCGAGCCGGAGTGGATGCTTGAATGGCGTCTTGACGCTTACCGCCAGTGGTTGGCCATGAAAGAGCCTTCCTGGGCGCATCTTGATTATCCGCCTATCGACTACCAGGCGATTTCCTACTTCAGTGCGCCCAAGCGCCCTGAAGATGGCCCGCAAAGCCTCGACGAAGTAGACCCCAAGCTGCTGGAAACCTACGAAAAGCTAGGTATTCCACTACACGAGCGGGCGGCGCTTGCCGGCGTTGCAGTCGATGCGGTATTCGATTCAGTATCCGTAACGACGACCTTTAAAAAGGAACTGGCTGAAGCCGGTGTTATCTTCTGCTCCATTTCTGAGGCAATCCGCGATTATCCCGAGCTGATCAAGCAGTATTTAGGTACCGTCGTGCCGGTGGCCGATAACTACTTTGCCGCGCTTAACTCAGCCGTGTTTACCGACGGCTCGTTCGTATTTGTTCCTGAAGGCGTTACCTGCCCAATGGAGCTATCGACGTACTTCCGTATCAATGCGGCCAATACCGGCCAGTTTGAGCGTACGCTGATTATTTGTGAAAACCGTGCTCAGGTCTCTTATCTGGAAGGTTGCACCGCGCCGATGCGCGATGAGAACCAACTGCACGCGGCTGTAGTTGAGCTTGTCGCATTGGATGATGCCTACATCAAATACTCTACCGTCCAGAACTGGTACCCCGGTGATGAGAACGGCAAGGGCGGCATCTATAACTTCGTGACCAAACGTGGCGACTGCCGTGGCGCGCGTTCACGCATTAGCTGGACCCAAGTTGAAACCGGCTCGGCCATTACCTGGAAATATCCTTCCTGCGTGCTGCGCGGTAAAGACAGCATTGGTGAGTTCTACTCCGTTGCCGTTACTAACGGGCGCCAGCAGGCCGATACCGGTACCAAGATGATTCACATTGGTGAAGGCACGCGTTCCTATATCGTGGCCAAAGGTATTTCGGCAGGTAAGAGCGACCAGTCCTATCGCGGCCTGGTGAAAATTGGCCCGCGTGCCAAAGGCGCGCGTAACTTCACGCAGTGTGATTCGCTGCTGATTGGCGACAAGTGTGGCGCTCACACCTTCCCGTATCAGGAAATCGGTAACAGCACGGCAACGATTGAGCATGAAGCCACCACCTCAAAAATTGGTGAAGATCAGCTGTTCTACTGCCGGAGCCGGGGTATTTCCGAGGAAGAGGCGGTCAGTATGATTGTTAACGGTTTCTGTAAAGATGTTTTCCAGGAGCTACCGATGGAGTTCGCGGTAGAGGCTGAAGCGCTCTTGAACGTGACATTGGAAGGCGCGGTAGGCTAATCGTTTAGCCGGATTGCCGTACACATTACTTTGATACGCGTCGCGCCAGCGACTCGCCAGAATTAGAAGGTTTATGACTATGTTGCAAGTAACTGATTTACACGTCACCGTTGAAGACAAGCAGATCCTTAAAGGGCTTACCTTGACCATCAACGCCGGTGAAGTACACGCCATCATGGGGCCTAACGGCGCGGGTAAATCAACCCTGTCAGCGGTGATTGCAGGTAAAGATGGCTATGAAGTCACCCAGGGCAGCATCACCTTTGAAGGTAAAGACGTACTTGAGATGGAAATTGAAGAGCGCGCCCAGGCAGGCCTGCTGTTGGGTTTCCAGTACCCGGTTGAGATTCCGGGGGTAAAGAATATTTACCTGTTGAAGTCAGCGCTGAACGCCCAGCGCAAGGCGCGCGGTGAAGAAGATATGCCAGCGCCTGAGTTTATGAAGCTGGTAAAAGAGAAGCTTGGCTCTATGAAAATGGATGCCAGCTTCCTGCAGCGCGCGGTTAACGAAGGCTTCTCTGGCGGCGAGAAAAAGCGCAACGAAATTCTCCAAATGCTGGTGCTTCAGCCTAAACTCGCCATGCTGGATGAGATCGACTCCGGCCTTGATATCGACGCCATGAAAGTGGTCGCCGACGGTGTTAACAGCCTGCGTGCCAAAGAGCGCGCGATTCTGTTGGTAACCCACTATCAGCGCCTGCTTGACTATATCGTTCCTGATAAAGTCCACGTCCTGGTTGACGGCCGTATTGTTAAAACCGGTGATGCCGAGCTTGCCAAAGAGCTAGAGGCTAACGGATACGAAGGTATTGAGGAGTCTGTGGCATGAGCGATACGCAAACCTTTCTGGACACGCTAAAAGCGCGTAGCCAGCAGCGCGAAACGGAGCCGTCGTGGATTGCTGCGCGTCGCCAAGCGGGCGCTGCTCGCTTTGAAGCGCTGGGCTTTCCCACGCGCCGTGATGAAGAGTGGAAATATACCGATGTTCGCACCATCGCTCAGGGTAACTTTACACTGGCCGATAATGGCGACTACTCACCCGCTCAGGCAGCAGCGTTAACGCTACCTGTCGCGGCTTATCGGTTAACGTTTGTTGATGGTGTTTACGCCCCGGCGCTGTCGGATATCGACGCACTGCCCCAGAGCGTTCATGTTATGCCACTGTCAAAAGCGCTTGCTGAAAATCACGAAGCGGTGGGTGGCCCACTTGGCCGCTTAACAGGCGTGGATTTCTCTCCCTTCGCAGCTTTGAATACCGCGTTTATGGAAGAGGGCGCTGTGGTGCGTATCGCGCCGGGTACGGTGGTCGATAAGCCTATCGTGCTGCAGTTTCTCTCCAAGGCGAGCAGTGCGCCGGTGATGAGCCATCCACGTATTCTGGTTGAGGCGGGTGGTCGCAGTGAAGCCACGTTGATTGAGCACTATTGTGGCGATCAGGACGCAGCCAACTTCACCAACATTGTGGGCGAATTTATGTTGGACCGTGGCGCTATCCTGAACCACTACAAGCTTCAGGAAGCACCGCTTAACGACATGCATATTGCCAGCATGCATGTTGAACAGGGGCGCGATAGCCGTTACACCTCGTATAACCTGAATCTGGGTGGTGCGCTGGTGCGTAACGACCTGATCAGTGACCTTAATGGTCAGGGGGCCGAAACCAACTTCTTTGGCCTGTTCTTCGGTCAGGGGCGTCAACATGTGGACAACCACACCAAGGTCAATCATAACGCGCCCTTGACGTTCTCCAATGAGAACTACAAAGGCATCCTGGATGACCGTGCGCATGGCGTGTTTAACGGCAAGGTGTACGTTAAGCGCGATAGCCAGAAGATTGAAGGCTTTCAGAGCAACCAGAACCTGCTGCTGTCTGACCGCGCCCAGATTGATGCCAAGCCTGAGCTGGAAATTTATGCCGACGATGTGAAGTGCTCTCACGGCACCACGACCGGTCAGCTGGATGAAGAGGCTATTTACGCGCTGCGTACGCGTGGTATCGATGAGGCGACGGCGCGGGGGCTGTTGACCCTGGCCTTTGCCGGTGAAGTGCTGGATAAAGTGACGCTGGATGAAGTCGCTGAGCGCGTAGAGCTTGCGGTTGCCGGTAAATTGCCGGAACGCTTTAACCTGGCTGGCCTGGTAGAAACGGCCGTCGCGCTCAACGACTAAGCGCTACGGCCTACTAAGGAGTGATGAATGTCGTCTACGGTACTTGAGAAAGCGACAGCGAATGGCCAGGCACCTTTTGACGTTCTGGCACTACGCAATGACTTCCCGATCCTTCGTCGGGAAGTGCATGGTAAGCCGCTGGTCTATTTGGATAACGCTGCTACCAGCCAGACGCCTCAGCAGGTAATAGACGTGTTTAGCGATTACTACTCGCGCTATAACGCGAATATTCACCGTGGCCTGCATACGCTGGCCGATGAGGCGACTGTGGCGTATGAAAACACACGCCAGCGTGTTAAAGCGTTTCTCAATGCTGAAGAGGCGCGCCAGATTATCTTCACGCGTGGCACGTCGGAAGCCATTAATCTGGTGGCTCAATCATGGGGTCGTACCCACCTGGCAGCAGGTGATGAAGTATTGATCTCACTGCTTGAGCATCACTCCAATATTGTACCGTGGCAGCTGTTGGCGGCTGAGCGTGGTTTTACCATTAAAGTGATTCCGGTGGATGAAACGGGGGCACTGGATATGGCGGCTTACCGTGCGCTGTTAAGCGAGCGCACTAAATTGGTCGCCGTGAACCATGTGTCTAACGCACTGGGAACCATTAATCCGGTAAAAGAGATGGCGGCACTTGCCCACCAGCATGGTGCGGTCATTCTGATTGATGGCGCGCAGGCGGTACCTCATCAGGAAGTGGATGTACAAGCGATTGATGCCGATTTTTACGCCTTCTCTGGCCACAAGGTTTACGGGCCAACAGGTGTCGGCGTGCTTTACGGTAAGCAGGCACTGCTTGAATCCATGCCGCCCTGGCAAGGCGGTGGCGAGATGATCAAGACGGTCTCCTTTGACGCTGGCACTACCTTTGCGGATATTCCGCATAAGTTTGAGGCGGGCACACCCGCCATTGCTGAAGTCATTGCCTTGGGCCGCGCACTTGAGTGGGTCGAAGGTGTTGGCGTCGCGGCGATTGGAGAGTGGGAAGGGGTGTTGCTTGAACATGCCACTCAAGGCGTAAAGCGCATTGATGGATTGCGGATTGTGGGAACCGCGCCGCACAAAGCCGGGGTGCTATCGTTTGTTGTTGACGGTGCACACTCCCAGGATATTGGTCTGTTGATCGATCAGTTAGGCGTCGCCATACGTACCGGTAATCACTGTGCGCAGCCGCTGCTTCAACACTTTGGCGTGGATGCTACGTGCCGAGCATCGTTTGCGGCGTATAATACCCTCGAAGAAGTGGAGGTGTTTATTGCCGCTCTCAATCGCGTTATTGGTATGGTGCGTTAAGGCAATCTATGAGTAACGAGAAAGCTATGGACATCGAGCAAATCGCGAGCCTTGAGCGGGGCCAGAAATTGCCACTTCAGCGTGACGTGGAAGCTATTGCGATTCCTTTTGGGAAAACGGATATCCTGGCGGAAGATAGCGTTGTTAGCGTGATGCAAGCCAAGGGCAGCTCGGTCAGTGTTGGCTTTGAAGGGCGCCTCTATCTCATAGAGGGGCGCAATTTAGATGCCTTGGGGCTTGAGGCGTTACCGCGCCCGACCCTGCACGAAAATGCCAGCGAGGAAGAAGTAGAGCAGTTTGTATGGGACCAGCTACGGACCTGCTTTGATCCGGAAATCCCGGTTAATATCGTGGATCTCGGGCTGGTGTATGGGTGCCGTATTGAGCGGCTGATTACGGGCGAACAGGTCGTGACGATCCGCATGACGCTGACAGCTCCTGGCTGTGGGATGGGGGATGTCATTGCGGCAGATGCACGTAATAAAATTCTCGGAGCGCCCCAGATTAGCAAGGTCCATACCGAGATTGTGTTCAGCCCCTCCTGGAACCGTGACATGATGAGCGACGAGGCGAAACTTGAGCTTGGCATGTTCTAAGCGCCTCAGGATCGCCGGATGCACAGCGTCTTGCTAAGGTGGATCAAACGCCTGCTAATGTCGCTAGGAGCGTTATTGCTGCTGGCGGCATTGCTATTTGTAGGCGGTAATTTATGGGTAGTAGGTAGCACGGCACGCTACATCGAAAGCCAAGTGCTTGAGTGTCGCCCTGCGGATGTAGGGATTGTATTTGGCACCTCCCACTGGACTCGCAGTGGTCTACGTAACCCGCATTTTCATGCCCGCATGCGTACGTCAGCCCTGCTTGCCAATGAGCAGCGCGTGTCTCATTTGTTGCTGTCGGGGGATAATCGTACCCAAGCGTATAACGAGCCGCGTGCCATGTGGCGTGATTTGCATCGACGAGGCGTACCTGCCGAGCAGCTCACCATGGATTTTGCGGGGTTTAGTACCTACGATACGCTGGCGCGAGCCCGCGACGTTTTTCAGCTTGAACAGGCGCTTTTGGTGACCCAAAGCTGGCATTTGCCGCGCGCGATATTTATTGGTCGCGCACTTGGGTTGGATGTAACGGGATGCGTTGCAGAAGAGAACCCTGCAGCCGATGAGTGGCGTTTGAGAGCGCGCGAATGGTTGGCGCGAGTTGCGACGCTGGGCGATATCTATATATGGAATCGGCAGCCTTACTTTCTGGGCCCACCCGAACCCATTGAGCTTCAAAACGTCGTGCCATTCACTGCGCCGACGCTTGATAGGCTGGAACCAGAACAAGTTTTATAGAGCTTAGCGCTTTGCTTTACGTTTTTGCAGCGTATAAAGCTCGCGAATAAGCTTACGGCACCCCTGCATGCACTCATCCACCACCGGCTCAATGGGGTCGGGTAGGGGATGGGTAAACAGGGTAGATAGTGCCTGCATCAAAACTCGCTCTTGCTCTAACAGCTCGTTGATTAATACCTGGCTATCGTTGCCCACAAAGCTTTTTAGACGGCTCCATAGCCATAAAAAATCATCGCGTTCAACGTCAGCATCTCGCGGCAGCATCTTTAAATGTGCCCGTGCAAGTTCCTGGAGAGAGCGCATCTGCTTTAAGCGCGCTGTATAGTGCGGCTTCAGCGCATCACGCAGCGAGGGGCGCAGGCGTTCGATATTGTCCTGGAAATAATCAATGCTGTCGGCCAGCGCTTCTAACACGCTGTCCATCGCCACTTGGCGATTGTCGAGAAACATGAGCGTCTACCTCCTTCGGTGACGCAGATTGTGGGGGGGGCAGCAAATATTTGCCACCCCTCATACGGATTATTTTTGGTTTTTTCCCTTAACCTTTAGGCTTGGGCGGCGCTTTACGATTTGGAGAGGCATTTTTTTCAATATGTTCAATGATCAAGCCTGCAATATCCTTACCGGTTGAGTTCTCGATACCCTGAAGGCCTGGTGAGGAATTGACTTCCATAATGACTGGCCCGTGGTTAGAGCGTAAAAGATCGACCCCCGCAACGCGTAGGCCCATGGCTTTGGCTGCCCGAATGGCCGTTGAGCGCTCTTCCGGCGTAATCCGAATAACACTGGCCGTGCCGCCCCGGTGTAAATTAGAACGGAACTCGCCTTCTGCTGCCTGGCGCTTCATGGAAGCGACGACTTTATCACCAATAACAAAGCAGCGTATATCCGCGCCGCGAGCTTCCTTGATGTACTCCTGAACCATGATGTTGGCCTTCATGCCCATGAACGCTTGAATCACCGATTCAGCGGCCTGGTTGGTTTCCGCCAATACAACGCCGATGCCTTGCGTGCCTTCCAGCAGTTTGATGACCAGTGGGGCGCCTTTAACCATGGTAATCAGGTCCGGAATATCATCCGGCGAATGGGCAAAGCCGGTAATCGGCAGCCCAAGTCCCTTGCGCGAAAGCAACTGGAGCGAGCGCAGCTTGTCACGGGAACGAGTAATGGCAACGGAGTCATTAATAACGTAGGTGCCCATCATTTCAAACTGACGCAGTACCGCACAGCCATAGAACGTTACTGAGGCGCCAATGCGCGGAATGACAGCATCGAACGGCTCAATTTCCTGCCCCTTGTAGTGAATAGAAGGGTGGTGAGATGCAATACTCATGTAGCAGCGCAACGTATCAACAACACGGGCCGAGTGCCCACGCTGCTCAGCAGCCTCGATGAGGCGACGTGTCGAGTACAAATTGCGATTACGTGACAGTAGTGCGATATGCATTCAGGACTCCGGGCCAAATAAAGGGCTAATCGTCATTAATTTAAGGCTCGCCATGTAAAAATGCAGCGCCCGGGGCCACTAGCAGGCGGCGCATGGCGCGGCGCCCTAATAGCATGGCGTGACGCATATTGCTGCGATCTGTCAATGTCAATTCAACAGGAAAGCTCATCTGGCCCATTTCCATCATCGTACGAACAACATATCGCCATTCGCTATGCCCATTTGAGCTGATCACCCGGCGTCTATCATGCAGATGCATTTTTAGGCGATGAGCGGGCGTTTCTGGCCCACCGCTATGGGTGATAAAGCTAATCCATAGCTGCCCATGCTCATCTTCATGTGTTTCAATTTCCTCGGCATGTAGTGCTGATGTACGTGCCCCGGTATCTGCCTTACAGCATAGGTGAAGCCCCAGCTCAGGCAACGTCACCATCTCGCGGCGGCCAATAACCGCTTTAGCCTGGTAGGGTAGTTCCTTCACGGCTGACTCCTTGAAATTTGTTAATAGCGCTGCCCATTTAACGGCTAGCCGCTGATGTCATGGCCGCCATACGACGCTGTATGGCCGAGCCGTTAGGGGCATCTCGTAACGCTACCATTATTGGTAGCCGTAAACGCGGTATTAAAGCAAGGTCGCGCACGACCGCAGAAAAGTTGGTCCGTTCATCCTCCGCCAAGCGGCTCAGGAAAAGCGGTAAACGATGCGCGTCTTCCAGTAAGAGCCAACCGCGGCCAGCCATCGCAGCCAGTACATCGGGTCCACACGCATGAGCGTCTTCCAGCAAGCTTGTATACCAGTCGCCTACGCTTGGTTGGCACGTGCTACCCACCGCACGAATACAGGCGCAGAGCGTTTCAACATCGCCTTCACTCGCCGCTTTTTCACCTATCTCACGCAGCGCCAATACGACCGACGCCGCTAGAGGCTGATGCTCTAAACAGTAGCAGAGTGAGTGCACAACGCTAGTGGGTAGGGTGGCGAGCCGGGGGGCCAGGGTGTTGGCCTGGGAATCATCCATGCGTGCCGTGAAATCGGCGATTCCTTGAAGCCCCAGTGCTTGCCAATCAATGGTTTGCTGGCCGGTCAGGTAGGCTTCAACAGGCTCGAAATGTTGGCTGGCGGGCAGTCCACGCTCTTGCGTTGCTAAGGCGTTGAGCACTGCCTGGAAGGTTACGTTAGGCGTAAAGGCGAGCGGATTATCCGTCATTAAATGATCCACGTCTTTAGCGTTTTGGCCTACGTATGCAACATTTTTCCCCAGGGTTTCCATCAGGCGATTTAAAAATCCATCGCGCTGAGCAGGGGAGAGCAGCCCCTGCTCGTCAAGAGGAAGCGCTAAAAACCATATCGCCGGTTCGGGCATGTCGCCTAGCCGAAATATGGCCGCGAAGCGTGCCTGACCTTGCCAGGGCTCGGGCCAGGCACATTGGCCACGCTCAAAGCGACTCAGTGTGTCACGCGAGCAGGCACTCACGCGTCGGCCCATATAATAGAGCGAAACCTCGGCGCCACTACGTGTAAAAAAATCATCAATGGTCTGAATCGGTTGCATGATGTCCTTCCGCTTTGCAAGCCTGCACTCTACCTTGACCGCTGCACAGTGTCAGCCGTAACGGTCGATAAATTGGTGCTTTTTTATACGGATGATCAAAAAATGAACAACTTCCCGTAAGCCTCTTGAGAGTAGCGTTAGCGAGACCTTTCCATAGTTTATCCACAGCCTCTTGCAGGTTTTCTGTGAATCGGTGAATAACCTGAGTTGGCGGGGGATAAAGTGGTAACTCGTGGGCAGAGTTGGGATAATGGGCATTAACCAAACTGATTTGACCAAGGTGTATATGAGCGTCCATCAACAGCTTCAAACCGCGCTTCTTGAGCTTGAAGCCGCCATGAAGGCCGCCAATTTATGGCGCGTCCCCACGCCGGATGTAACGGCGTTCGCAAGCCAGGAACCCTTCTGTATTGATACGATGTCGCTGCCCCAATGGGTGCGTTTTGTATTCGTGGCACGGCTGAATGCGCTCGCCGAAGCGAAAGCGCCAATGCCTGCGAAATGCGAGGTAGCCCCGGCAATGGCCGCCTATCTTATTCAGGAAAAAGTACGCCCCAGCGACCAATGGCTGGTCGTGCGTGCTTTTGAGAAAGTCGACCAGCTGGTTACCGAGAATTAATCGATAGTACGGCGCCTTGTATGTGTTGCGTCAGAATCCTTTGGTGACGCATCCAAAAGCGATGACCGACGGTGGTGACCGGTTAGTTGCGCGTTTGTTAGCACCGTTGTGCAATACGAAAAGGCCACCTCGCGGTGGCCTTGGTAACGCTCTATTGATCTACTGCGGTTAGGACTCAATACGCTGATATTCACCGGCATCAGCGGTCATGCTGCTTACCACCATAATGGCGATGAAAGAAGCGATGAAGCCAGGAATGATTTCATAGATGCCGGGGCCACCCATAAACTCGCCGTTCCAACCCAGGGCGATCCAGATAATAACGGTGAGAGCACCTACCACCATGCCTGCAATGGCACCCGCGCCGTTGGTGCGTGGCCACATGAGTGACAGAATGATTAACGGACCGAAAGCGGCACCAAAACCTGCCCACGCGTTACTCACCAGGCCGAGTACCTGTGACTCTGGATCAGAGGCGATAATGGCGGCTATCAGGCCTACCAGCACGACACAAATCCGGCCAACGGTAACGGTCTGCTTTTCCGAGGCTTGTTTGTTCAGGAACAGGCGGTAGATATCCTCTGTCAGTGATGAAGATGCCACCAGAAGCTGGCTGGAAATGGTACTCATCACTGCCGCTAGAAGGGCTGCAAAAAGGAAGCCGGTCACCAGCGGATGGAATAAAAGCTCTGCCAGGATAATAAAGATAGTTTCGGGATCCTGAATTTCCAGGCCATTACGAATAGCGTAAGCCCGGCCAAAAATACCGAGCGAGATGGCGCCAATCAGGGAAATAGCCATCCAACCCATACCAATATTACGGGCGGTAGGCACATCTTTCAGATGCCGGATAGCCATAAAGCGCACGATAATATGCGGCTGACCGAAATAACCCAGCCCCCAGGTCACCGCCGAGAGCCAGCCAATAAAGGTCAAGCCCTCTGTCCACGACAGTAGCGTTGGATCGACTTCATTAAGGGTCTGGGTTGCTTGGCTGAAGCCCCCACCGCCTTCGCCGAACAGCACCACTGCAGGCATGATAATTAGCGCCAGCATCATAATGCAGCCTTGTACAAAGTCCGTCAGGCTCACGGCCAAAAAGCCGCCCACCACGGTATAGACAAGTACCACGCCCAGCGTGATGATGATGCCGGTTGCATAATCGCTTAGGCCACCAACATTCACCAAGCCAGAAAATGCACTTTCAAACAGCTTACCGCCAGCCACCAGACCTGACGCGGTGTAGACCGCGAAAAAGATGACGATGACAATCGCCGAGACCGTTTTCAGTGACATTGCCCGGGTCGGGAATCGGTTAGCCAAAAAGGCCGGGATGGTGATTGCATTGCCATAGTGAACGGTCTGTTCACGCAGGCGGGGTGCAACCAGAAGCCAGTTGAAGAAGGCCCCGACGAACAGGCCGATGCCGATCCAGGCAGAGCCCAGGCCCGATACAAACATCGCGCCAGGTAAACCCAGCAGCAGCCAGCCACTCATGTCTGAGGCACCCGCTGAAAGAGCGGCTACTTTAGGACTTAAGGTACGACCGCCTAGCACGTAATCTTCAGAGGTGGATGTCGATGTGCGCATCGCATAAAGCCCGATGCCGATCATCAGCGCAAAGTAAGCAAAAAGGCTGATCCAAACGCCAATAGCCATGAAATTCTCCCGTTTATCAAGTCGGATAGCACCGACCGGTGAGTGCGCTTACCGAGCCATGCTTGGTAATAGCACAGACTTATTGTTGTTAACCCTATTTCTTGTTAACCCAGCCTCTTGTTCACGCTGTGACCTGCAAACATTTGGCGAAGGTACCGTCAAAAAGAGGCTTCAAGCGTTTATTTGCCATATTCCCTGTGCCTAATGCCCCCCTTCTGTGGAGGGGGCATGTAAAGGCCGTTACGCTTTTATTTTCAACCATGAGAGATCCTTTTTGAGGAGTTCAGGTTTTCCATTTAGATGAGCTATTTACTCATCGCCTAGCGCCAGCAAGGACGCATTCCCGCCTAAAGCGGCCGTATTGTTAGTAATCGTCTTTTCAGTGATAAAACGCTGCAGGTAATTCGGCCCGCCTGCTTTAGGGCCTGTACCTGAAAGCCCTTGTCCACCAAAGGGTTGAACGCCTACTACGGCCCCAATGATATTACGATTAATGTACACATTGCCCGCACGAATTTTCTGTGCAATGCCCGCAGCAAAGGATTCATTACGGCTATGGACACCAAACGTTAGCCCGTAACCCCGGCTATTGATATCGCTGATCACCTGGTCAAGCTCGCTGGCCTTATAGCGCACAATGTGCAGTACAGGGCCGAATTGTTCGCGGGTTAACGCATTGATACTGTCGATAGTAAAGGCCACGGGGGCCACGAAGGTACCGTTTTCGGTGTGCTCGGCTGACATGGGCGTTTCGGCGACCAGGCGATCTTCCCCTTTAAGTTTTTCGATATGCTCAAGCAGGCCCTTGCGCGCCTCCTCGTCGATCACCGGGCCAACATCAGTACCCAAATCGCGCGGATCACCGATACGCAGCTCGTTCATTGCGCCTTTTAAAATCGTGATGACGCGGTCGGCAACGTCGTCTTGCAGGTAAAGAACTCGCAATGCCGAGCAGCGTTGACCAGCGCTTTGGAACGCAGACTGGATAACATCCACCACGACCTGCTCGGGAAGCGCGGTAGAGTCGACGATCATGGCGTTCATGCCGCCGGTTTCAGCAATCAGCGTGGGCAGCGGCGCATTTTCACGCGCAGCCAAGGCACGGTTGATGATCTGCGCCGTGTCGGTGCCGCCGGTAAATACCACGCCAGTAATGCGTGGGTCAGAGGTCAGCACGCTGCCCACGGTCGGGCCATCGCCTGGCAGCAACTGAACCACATCGCGTGGCAAGCCCGCTTCATAAAGCAGCTCGATCACCCGGTGGGCGACAATTGACGTTTGCTCGGCAGGCTTGGCCAGCACGGTATTGCCCGCAACCGCCGCCGCAACAATCTGCCCGCAGAAAATCGCCACCGGGAAGTTCCACGGACTGATCGCGGCAAACACGCCTTTACCGCCCATGATTAGCTGGTTGGATTCACCGGTCGGACCAGGCAGCTCAATCGGCTCGCCGAAGGAGTCTTCCGCGCGCATGGCGTAATAGCGGCAGAAATCGACGGCTTCTTTGATCTCGTCCACACCGTCCGTTAAGAGCTTGCCGCCTTCGCGTGAGCAAAGGGTCATAAGCTCCGGCATGTGCTCTTCCATTAGGTCAGCCAAACGGCGCAGCACGGCAGCACGTTCGGTAACCGGCGTGGTTTCCCAGCGCGGGAAGGCATTCCAGGCAGCGTCAAGCGCCTTGGTGGCCTGTTCTTTGGTTGTCCACTGAACGCTGCCTACGCTTTGACGGCGATCAAAGGGGCAGGTCACGTTGTGGGTATTGGCAGCATCGTCCGCCACATCGAACGCCAGCAGCGGTTTGACCGGGTACTGCTTATCCATAAAGACGGCCATCTTATCCATTAACGGATAGAAGTGGCTGCGGATATTCAGGTTGACGCCTCGCGAGTTGCGCCGCTTGGGCCCATAAATATCCTTGGGTAGTGGAATCTGCGTATTGGCTAAGGATGACTGCTTACGCAGAGCCTCTATGGGGTGCTGGCAAAGCCATTCCACCGGTACTTCGGGGTCGACCAATTGGTGAACAAACGACGAATTCGCGCCGTTTTCCAGCAAGCGGCGAACCAGATAGGGGAGCAGGTCTTTGTGCGCGCCAACTGGCGCGTAGATGCGGCAGTACGTACCTTGGGGAGCGCGCTTCAGGGCGGCTTCATAAAGGGCTTCGCCCATGCCGTGCAAACGCTGGAACTCAAACGGACGACTATCGTGATTGGCTAATTCAAGAATAGTCGTAACCGTATGCGCGTTATGGGTCGCAAACTGGGGGAAAATGCGCCCGAGGGTGTCGTTTGACAGCAGGAACTGAGCACAGGCCAGGTAGGCAACATCCGTACACGCCTTGCGGGTATAGACGGGATAGCCGTCGACACCTAACTGCTGAGACTCCTTGATTTCGCTATCCCAGTAAGCACCTTTCACCAAACGCAGCGGAATTTCATCACCTTGCTCATCCGCTAAGCGGTTAATGTAGTGCAGGACCGGCAGGGCGCGCTTGGAGTACGCCTGCACGACCAGTCCAAAGTGTCCCCAGCCTTTAACCGCATCGCTTGAGTAAACGTCGCGGAAAACTTCCAACGAAAGCTCCAGACGGTCAACTTCTTCGGCATCAATGGTGACCGCCACATCCAGCTCGCGAGCTTTGGATACCAGCTTGATAACTGTATCAACCAGCTCTGCCAGCACCTGTTCGCGGCGACCAAACTCATAGCGGGGATGCAGCGCTGAGAGTTTGATCGATACCGAAGGCTTGGGCGTTTTATCACTTAAGTGCTGGGACGTTTTACCCACCTGCTCTATGGCGCGGGCGTAGTCGTCAAAGTAGCGTTTGGCATCATCGTGGGTGCGTGCGGCTTCACCCAGCATGTCGTAGGAGTAGGTGTAACCTTTATTGAATAGCGGCTTGGAGCGTTTTAATGCTTCGTTAATATCACGGCCCAATACGAACTGCTTGCCCATGATTTTCATCGCTTCAACCATCGCGCGACGAATCACAGGCTCACCCATACGATTAACCATGCGGTTAATAAACGTCGCAGGCTGGCCATCTTTAGGGTGGTCAAGCTTCAGGACACGGCCGGTCATTAACAGGCCCCATGTGGAGGCGTTCACCATCCACGACTCACTTTTGCCGGCATAAGATTGCCAGTCAGCGGGGCCAAGCTTATCTTCAATCAGCGCATCAGCGGTGGCTTTGTCGGGAATACGCAGCATCGCTTCAGCCAGACACATCAGCATTAGCCCTTCGTGGGTATCCAGGCTGTACTGCTGTAGGAGCTCATCAATGGTATCTACCGCCGTGTCCATTGCACGAACATCGTGGATGAGCTCTGCGGTATTGGCTTCAATGCGGGAAAAATCGTCGCGATCCGTATCCAGCCACGTGATTAATTCGCTGACGTAGGTTTCTTCGTCCACAAGGTAGTGGTCGCTCACCTGAGCCATCAGCGTATCAAGGTCCGTTTGCCAAGTGGCAGAGTCACGCATGTTTTTAGCGTTGAGCATTGAGGCCCCCGTAAATTTACATAAAACGAGTAGGTGGTAGGGCATTTCGCCCAAGCTGCGCTCGAATGTAGAGTGGTCTGTGTTTCCGTGTATGTCGTTTTCTCGGTAAAACGTGTCAATTTCGCGGCAAGCAGGGTTACTTTGCGACCTTAGTAGTGTGTGCTTGATGCTGCCAGTGGTTTTTTGAGCATAGTGGAGGATGCTGTCGTTAGCGAAACCGGTGCCTCTTGGCGTAGAGCACGGGGCGATATGCCGTAGCTGCGCCGAAACGCATGAGAGAGTGCGCTCTGGTTGGAAAATCCTGTTTGAATGGCAATGTCGGTTAACGGCAACCGACTTTGCAAAATCAGCTGCCGAGCCGCGTGAAGTCGTCGGCGCTTAACGTATTGCCAGGGCGAAAGTCCTGTCTGATTACGGAAGCACTCTGAAAAGTGGGCTTCACTGAGGCAGGCAAGCCTGGCCAAGTCAGCAACCCGCAGCTCATCGGCCAAGTGGCGGTTAATAAAGCGGTCGATAAGAGAGACATCAATTCTGCGCAGAGAAGCCGATGGGGTATGCCCAAGGCGCGCTTTGAGCGAGCCCAGTAGCGTGGCGGCCAAGCGGTCTTGCTGAAACGAGACAGGAGAGGTATCAAACCCTTGGGCAAGCTCGCTTTCCATAAACGCCAGGTAGTGGCGTAAAGGGTTATCTAACGCAAAAAAACGTGGGACATCAAACAGGGCGACCAACTCGCGGTGTTCACCTGTCAGGGCGGGCGCATTTTCTGGCAGATCAATAATCAACTGCCGGTTATGCCCATGGCCTGAGTAGTAGTGCTCGTGATTGGCAGGCACGATACAGCCTGAGAACGCATTTACACGTCCGCCGAGCCCCTCAATTTCAAACTCCGAGGAACCACACAACGTAATCACAATTTGGTGAAAGTCATGTGCGTGATGATGGGTTGCGCTCGCCAGCGGTATTTTGCGAATAGTACTGGGCATCAGGTTGTCTCCTCGGCGCTTTCAACCGCATCTACGTTTGACGCAAGGCGGTATGAGCCGCCAGATGATCTCGTAATACTTGTAGCTCCGCTTGCCCTTCCTGATTTAATAGCGGTTTGCCTTGGGCGATTTGCCAGCGTCGCCCATGCAGCTCCATTAAACGCGACGCTCTGCGTCGAATGCCGTCCAGATAGTCATTATGACGTATTGGATAGCCGATAATCGTATCCCACTCGGCTTCGCTCACTTGGCTATCCAGGGCCTTGTCAAACAGTGCCAGCAAATCCTTTGGCTCGGTACGGTAGCGCGGCGTACCTACCGTCATCAGGGCTAATAAAACAGCACCTATCACCAGCAGGCAGACGCCGAGTACCAGTAGGTACAGTGCCATGCATCCACTCCTGTGCTCTTTCATGAATTGAATGCTTAAGTATACGCGCGACCTCTTAAAGACAAAAATTTTAAACGATGGCGAACTTTTTCGGCGCAAGGTGTCTGAAGTAGTACGACAACGTAGCGATAGCAGTCGCTAATAGTGTTGTCCTAGCTATTGTTTCTCGATCCCTTGCTTCCGCTGCCTTTTGGGCAGCGGTTTTTTTATGCGCCACTGTTTTTTCCTACGCACATCGTTATCAATGGCGGCGAATGGTTAGCAAGGCCATAAGAATATCGCGCCGGGTCACGATGCCGACGAGTCGCTGTTGTTCAACCACCGGGTAAACCTTGGGTTTGTCTCCGAGCATTTCCTGGGCAAGGTCTGTGATGCTTTTGTTAGGTGTGGTGGTAAGCACCTCTTCGCGCATCAGCTCACCCACCAGTGGCGACTCATGGTCATGGTATAAGCAGTCAAGCACACGGCCTAGCACATCTTTCTCAGAAATATAGCCGATTAATCGATCTGCCATATCGACTACCGGCACACCAGGCAGGCGATGAAGTGCCAGCCCCTGTGACAGCGTGGTAATTGAGGTAGATGGCGAAACGCGGTAACAATCCTTGGACATGATATCGCGGACAATATGCGGGCTTGGGTGTTTCATCTTGGCACTCCTTACGCACACTTTCATTTACCTTACTTGTGTGTGCAGCATTTGGCGAAGGCATCGTGGCTAAGTGCAACGTTTATGATGTTATTCGATAATAGGGTGAGTAACGTCTTAAACGTATTTACTCACTGTAGATGATTTAGGCGTAGTTGATGTAGGTGGACGCCACGCCTATTCAACGCTTTGCTGAACGTGACTCAAAGGAGCTTTACATGGATGCACGCGAATACCTGAACCGCAAAGGCGTCGGTGTCGAGCGGGAATCTGACCGCCCCAATACCCTTGAGGAAAAATCCTGGGAGCGAGCCCGCGGGGCAGGGGAGCAGCGGCCCAAGTCGGGTACCCCTCATGATTGGGAGGATTGGGAGCGCTATCACGACGAGCTAGCGAAAGATGCCAGCGAGCTAGAGCAAAAAATTGATAAGCAGGCACATCGAAAAGAGACACTTGAGGCAACGCCTGCCGAGCAGGCGCACGTGGCGGTAGAGCACTTTACGCCTCCTAAACCATCGTCGGCGCCCCATCCGCATGTCGCCAACCCCGATGCGCAAGTTGTAAGGCCTGACATCACGCTTAGCGAGCCTCACTCAAGTGCTGATCAACCTTCGGCCAGGCGTGCGGATAGCGAGCCAGGCGCACTCAAGGCAGCCTATCTCGCCCTAGCTGTTTTGCTCCCGCCGTTAGCACTGGGGCTCACCGGCGCGGGAGGCACGCGCCTGCTTATTGGCATTGTGTTAACGCTGCTGGGTTGGCTGCCTGGGGTTATCTATGCACTTGTGTGGCTCCAGCGTCGTTAACTTATTTCTTGGTTGTTGGTTTACCTGTTGGCAGGCCCTAAGAAATCCGTATAATTTGCGTAAACTATTTCTAAGAAACGAGGTTTACGGTGGGCTATCTAATTAGCGTGACAGCGCTTTGGGCGTTTTCCTTTTCTTTAATCGGGGTTTATCTAGCGGGGCAGGTCGATAGTTATTTCGCGGTGCTTGTGCGGGTAACCCTGGCGATGCTGGTTTTTTTACCCTTTTTGCGCCCCAGTCTGCTACGCGGCAAACAGCGTATTACGCTGATGGCGCTTGGCGCCATTCAACTTGGGGTGATGTACACCTTTCTTTATCAGTCGTTTCTACTGCTTTCAGTGCCAGAAGTGCTGCTCTTCACCATCTTTACGCCGGTGTATATCGCTTTACTGGATGATTTGATGTTTGGCCGTTTCACGCCTATCTACTTACTTACCGCACTATTGGCCGTTGTGGGGGCTGCTGTCATTCGTTATGACGGGATCGACAGTGGCTTCTGGCTCGGTTTTTTTGTGGTCCAGGGGGCCAATCTCTGCTTTGCGCTAGGCCAGGTCGGGTATCGCCGCTTGGCCGCAGACTTGCCGGCTGACCTTGCGTGGCATAACGTTTTTGGATGGTTTTTCATTGGCGCCATGGTCGTTGCACTACCGGCTTATTTATTGTTCGGCAATAGTGCGGCGTTACCCAGCACACCGCTGCAGTGGGGAGTGCTTGCCTGGCTTGGTCTGGCCGCCTCTGGTGTGGGGTATTTTGCTTGGAACCAAGGTGCTACCCGCGTCGATGCCGGTACTTTGGCGATCATGAATAATGCACTCATCCCGGCCGGGTTATTGGTTAATCTTGTCATCTGGAGCCGTGAGGCCGATATCGTTCGACTACTGCTGGGCGCACTGATCATGGCGGCCTCGCTCTGGTTGAATCACTGGTTACTCCAGCGACGTAAGGTAGCGGCAGCCTAAGAGTTTCTCTTGATTTGGTTAGGCGTATTTGCCCGATACTCCCGGTATCCCCATAATGTCAGGCTGATGCTAGCGAGAGCCGCCCATGCCTAACACGTCACCACCCACTTCAGCGCCGCTAACTGGCCAAGGAAGCTCACGGCCCTTTAAAACGATTGGCTTAATTGGGCGCTTGGGCAGCGAGAAAGTCATCGACTCGTTGCAGCGGCTCATTAGCTACCTGGTCGAGCATGATTACAGCGTTTTGATTGAAGACCGTACGGCAACGGCGCTTCCCCAACACGGGCAGCCGGAAGCCAGCCGCCGGATGCTGGGCGAGCTTTGCGACCTTGTTATTGTGATCGGCGGGGACGGTAGCCTGTTAGGCGCCGCCCGCACATTGTGCCGCAGCGGGACACTGATGTTAGGCGTTAACCGTGGCCGCTTAGGGTTTCTTACCGATATCTCGCCTGACGAGCTGGAAAGCCGAGTGGGCGAAGTATTGGCGGGCGAATTTGAAATTGAGCAGCGCTTTTTGCTGGAAGCGGTGCTTTATCGTAACGGCGTTGCGGTCGGCAATGGTGATGCATTGAATGAAGTCGTCGTGCATCCGGGTAAAGCCGTCCGCATGATTGAATTTGAACTGTTTATTGATGGTCAGTTTGTTTACAGCCAGCGCAGCGATGGCTTGATTATCGCAACGCCTACCGGCTCTACCGCGTATGCACTTTCCGGCGGAGGCCCCATCATGCATCCCAAGCTTGATGTCGTGACGCTGGTGCCCATGTTTCCGCATACGCTTTCCAGCCGACCGATTGTGATTGATGCCGCCAGTGAGATTCGAATTCATATTGGTGAAACCAACCAGACCTACCCGCACATTAGCTGCGATGGACAAACCCGGGCGGTTGCTAAGCCGGATGATGTACTGGTGATAAAGCGCAAAGCCGAACGTGTGCAGCTTGTGCACCCTATCGGACATAACTTCTATGATGTGCTGCGCAGTAAATTGGGTTGGAGCCACCGGTTAGGGGATTAAGCATGACAGGCTACGACCTGATTGGTGATGTTCACGGCTGCGGTGCCACGCTAGTCACCTTGTTAGAAATGCTGGGTTACCGCGAACAGCGTGGCGTTTATCGCCATCCGCAGCGTAAAGTTATCTTTTTGGGTGACCTGATTGACCGTGGCCCACGTATTCGCCTCGCCGTCACCGTTGCGCGACGCATGGTCGAGGAGGGCGAAGCCTATATTGTGATGGGCAATCACGAACATAATGCACTTGCCTATATGCACCCGGCGCCACCCGGTAGCCATAAGCGTTGGCTGCGTGAGCATACGCCGCGCCATAATCGCATCATGGAAGACACGTTGGCGCAGTATCAGGATTACACCAATGAGTGGGATGACACGCTCGCCTGGTTTAAAACACTGCCGCTTTTTTTAGAAATCGACGGTATTCGCGTGGTACATGCCTGTTGGGACGATAGGTTGATCGAGCAGTTAAAACAGCGCCTGCCTGATGGCCGTATGGATACGCGATTTTTGATCGAATCTACTGATCCTGGCACGCAAGCCTATCGCATCATTGACCGATTAACCCGTGGGGCCAACATTCCCTTGCCTGGCGGTATCGCGATTCATTCAGGCGATGGCTATACACGGCAAAGCTTTCGAGCGCATTTTTGGGCCGCTAATCCAACTCGTTGGGGTGATGTGGTTTTTCAACCCGATCACTTGCCTGGCGACCTGGAAACACGCCTATTAACCGAAAACGAGCGCCAGCGTTTGAGTTACTATGGGCCGGAGCAGCCGCCTCTGTTTATCGGCCATTACTGGTGTGAAGGTATTCCTGCGTTACCTGCTCCCAATATTGCGTGTTTGGATTATAGTGCTGTCAAGTATGGCCGTTTGGTCGCCTATCGATGGGACGGCGAAACACCGCTGAATGCAGATAATTTCGTTTGGGTAGAAGTGATTAAAGAAGAGCGTTCCCAAGCCAATTTATATGGAAACGATTTTTATTAACCTACGTTGTCTTAATATACAAGGCTTTACATTTTTTTTATAAAACTGCTGAACTAACTGTGCGGTCGGCCATCAGAGTAGGTGTTCCCTTGAATGATCCCTTGCTTTATCCGGCGGCCCCCTCCGCCGGTTTTTTTTGGCCATGATTTTTTGCTTATGGTATTTGTCTTCATGCAGCAATAGTCGATGAAGGGGTTGGTTTTCAAAGGCGAGGGCCTCAATAGGGAGAGTTTATGCACCCCGTAATGCACTTACCAAGTGATGCTGATACGCAGGAACTGCGTAAAGCACTTTGGCACTATCGAATTGGGCATCGCATTACAGAAGAAGCCGAGGGCCCTCTGCTTTGGATAGCCGACCCACGTCAGCACGCAGAGCTTAAAAGCCTGGTAGCGCGCTGGGAGCGTGGCGAAGCACTTATTGTTGATCAGCCCGCCAATCGCCGCTACGCATCCGGCAATATACTAACCACCTTGCGCCATGTTCCTGTTACCGCTATCGCGATGGCTATTAGTCTTGTGATATTTGCGTTAACGGGAGTGTTGGGTGATAGCGTCGTGATGGCGTTAACCATCGTACCGATAGAAATTTCGGGCAATCAGTTTGTATATCGCAGCTTAACCGATGGGCTAATAAACGGGCAGGTATGGCGGCTGCTTTCACCGGCATTCCTGCACTTTGGCTGGATGCACTTGATCTTCAACCTTATGTGGTTATGGTACTTTGGGCGCCAGGTGGAGGTGCTACAAGGCAGCCGTACCATGCTGCTTCTGCTTTTAGTTGCGGGTATCGGCGCTAATCTTGCGCAATATTTTACCGGAACCGTGCTGTTTGGCGGTATGTCGGGCGTGGTTTATGCCCTGCTAGGGCATGTTTGGGTGATGTCGCGACGTGCGCCACAACGTGGTTTTTTCGTTCCTCAAATGCTGGTTGTGTTCATGTTGGGGTGGATGGTGTTCACCATGACCGATATGGCCAGTTGGGTAGGTTTTGGCAATGTCGCTAACGAAGCACATTTAGGTGGGCTCCTCGTCGGGCTTATTACTGGCGTGTATTATTCGTCTCGCCGTTTGAAAACAGATTAAGAGATCCGTAATGAGCGATATGACGTTCGATAAAATGATCAACCAAATGACACCTGCGATTTATGAAAGCCTTAAGCAAGCGGTGTCGCTGCGTAAGTGGCCCGACGGTCGCTTTCTTACCGCTGAGCAAACAGAGCTGTGTCTGGAAGCGGTGATGCGCTTTGAGGCTGAAAATAACGTGCCTGAAGAGAAACGCGTGGGGTATCTGGAGCAGCGTACCTGTGGAGCGGCGTCTTCTGGCGCAGGTGTTACGCCAGAAATGGCAGGTTTGGGACGGGATGCAACGCGTGGTTGAACAGGCAGTGCAAGGGTGTTTACGCAAGATGTCGGTCGTATTGCCTGACCGGCCGGGTGACCAGGTGAGTTACCATTTGCGTGCTGGGGATCAGCACATCCCCCTCAATTCGCGCGTAGGCAAGCCGATATCGCTTCATTGGAGCGGCGCTATTGCTTGTACTCACTGCGGTCGAGCGACTAAAAAAAGCTTTGCCCAAGGGCATTGTTATCCGTGCTTCAAGCGCTTGGCGCAGTGCGATACCTGCATCATGAAGCCTGAGACGTGCCACTTTTTTCAAGGCACTTGCCGCGAGCCTGAGTGGGGCGAAACGCATTGTTTCCAACCGCATATCGTGTATTTGGCGAACTCATCGGGTTTAAAAGTTGGCATCACCCGTAAAACACAGATGCCGACTCGTTGGATGGACCAAGGCGCTATCCAGGCGCTTCCCATACTTGAGGTCGACACGCGTCAGCAATCAGGGTTCGTCGAGATGCTTTTCAAAGAGCAGGTAAGCGACCGAACCAATTGGCGGGCTATGCTGAAAGGGGAGGTGGAGGCGCTTGATTTAATTGCCGAACGTGATCGCCTGTTGGAAACGCTTGATGGCGGTTTGAATCAGCTGCGCGACCAGCATGGCAATGACGCAATTCGTGAGCTGGATGAAACGCCCTACACGTTTGATTACCCGGTGGAGACGTTTCCACGCAAAGTGATTTCCCATAATTTTGACAAACAACCCTTGGTCGAAGGCGTGTTACAAGGCATTAAAGGACAGTATCTCATTCTTGATAGTGGAGTGATTAATCTTCGTAAATTCACGGGTTACGAAATCACCCTAAGGTAAATCGGCTAGCCAGAGTGGCGAGCGTTGACTAAGGTTAGTGGAGTGTTCTTTCACTAAGCCTAACGCAATGCAAGGAAGCCTCAATGCCTTGGCTAAAACTTCTTCATATAGCCTCGCTTGTTATCTGGTGCGGCTCGCTGCTGTATCTGCCTGCGTTACTCAGCTATACGCTGCAACTTCGTAAAGACGCAGGCTTTGCGCAGGGCTCTCCTCCCATGCCACGGTTTTTTTATATTTCTGTGGCAACACCGGCAGCGCTAATTGCCATATTTTCCGGCACGCTTCTCTTTATCTTGCATGGTTTGGTGGGCGGCTGGCTGGTGCTCAAATTGGGCGCTGTCGTTGCCATGGTGGCTGCCCACGGCGCCTATGGATGGCTAATTTTACGTCTGGAAATGGGGATTTATAAAGGCGTAAAAACGGCGTTAATACTCGCGTTTTTGGTGGCCCTGGCGGGCATTCTTTGCGTGCTTGGGCTGGTATTAGCCAAGCCGCTGGATTGGAGCTAGCCCGCCATGACCACTATCGCATCACTCTTCAACTTCGACACCGACGGCGTGTTCATACACGAGTTGGCCGCCCAGCCAGCCAGCCAACGCTACCAGTCCGGCGGTTACCACAGAAACCGCAATGCCCCAAGGCAGCACCAACTCCGGTTCGCTAAACCGGATCAGCCAGTTAAGCGAAGCAAGCGAGAGCATGACAACAGCGACAATAGCGTGGCTCCAGCCGGTAATGAGACGGCGAATTTGGCCTACGCTCACCAGGTCAATGATGCCTGCAATACTCGCCAGCCAGCCCCCAAGTGCCCCTATACCCGCCAGCCACAAACCTACGCGCAGCCAGAAAGGATCGTCGGTATACCAGTATCCCAAATCGCAGGCTACCAGGGCCATCAGTGCAGCCACGGGAAAGTGAACCATCAGCGGATGCAGCGGGTGGCCAGAAATAGAAGCGCGACTTTTGATATTACGCCTATTGGAGTTTGCCATTATCACTTCCTGTGGGCAGAAAAAAGGAATAAACAATGAGGGAACGCTACTTATGTCACGTCGCCTTGCTGTGTATTCAACGTGCTGTACCGCAGTGGGTCAACCGGTGCATGCTCACTCTGCTGGGCACTCTGACGTTAGGTCTTACAGGCTGCACGGGTGATAGGTCTATTCTAGACCCCGCTGGGCAAGCTGCACGCGATGTGGTCCTAATCTGGTGGATAATGCTGACATTTGCCACAGTGGTGCTGATTGGCGTGGTGGCGTTATGGCTTTATACCTTCAAACGTAAATACCAGGAACGTACGCCTCAAGAGGAGCGCAAAATTGCTCGCCGTTGGATTATTGGTGGGGGCATTTTACTGCCTGTTTTGAGCGTTACGGCATTACTTATTTTTGGGGTGCCGACTGGCAAGCGAATGTTGCCGCTACCGTTGGGCCAGCCCCCTGAAGTGATTGAGGTGATCGGCCATCAATGGTGGTGGGAAGTTCGCTACCCGGGAGCAGAAGGCGGAGAAGTCGTCACCGCGAACCAGCTCATCATGCCTGCGGGGGAACCTGTAGATTTTCACGTTACCTCCGCCGATGTTATTCACTCCTTTTGGATACCCAGGCTAGGTGGCAAGATCGATATGCTACCCGGGCGCACCAATGTTATTCGTCTTGAGGCCGATGCGCCGGGCGTCTTTGGTGGTCAGTGCGCGGAGTTTTGCGGTGCTCAGCATGCGAATATGGAGTTTTACGTTGAAGCCGTAGAACGTGAAGTGTATGACGCGTGGCTCGCTGAACGGCAGGAAGAGCGCTTGGCCGAACTAGCACTTGCAAATGATGACTTTGCCCAAGCGCGGGATGAGTTTGCATCTACCTGTGCCAGCTGCCATAGCGTTGCTGGGCTCTCTGCCTCCACTATTGGGCCTGATCTTTCTGATGTTGGTGCGCGCTATACCCTGGGCGCGGGCACGCTCCCCATGGAGGAGGGCGCTATTCACTACTGGTTGGAAAATCACCAAACGCTTAAGCCGAGTAACAAAATGCCATCTCATAACTATATGGATACTGCCACCTTGGAGTCCCTGGGTGCTTGGCTGGAGACCTTGGCCCCATGACAACGATTGATCGCGACGCAACTGGCCCTGAAGACCTTCAAAAGTTACACAATGACCTTGCAGAGGTATGGGCAAATCCTCCTGGTTTAAAAGCGTTAACCATAGTTAACCACACCACGCTTGGCCTTCGATTTATGGTCACCGGGATGGCCTTCTTTCTGTTTGGCGGCATTTTGGCGATGCTGATTCGCACGCAGATTGCGACACCCGATCAAGGCTTTTTAACGCCCGAAATCTATAGTCAAGTTACCACCATGCACGGCACGGTGATGATGTTTTTGTTCGCCATCCCCATTTTGGAAGGCTTGGCGATCTATATGATCCCCAAGATGATTGGCGCGCGTGACCTGGTGTGCCCGCGGTTAACCGCGCTGGGCTACTGGTGTTATCTGTTTGGCGGCATCATTCTTTCTTTCAGCATGGTGCTGGAAATGGCGCCGGACAGCGGCTGGTTTATGTACACGCCGCTTAGCAGTAGCGAGTATTCGCCAGGCCTCGGCTCCGATTTCTGGCTGTTGGGGATCACCTTCGTTGAGATTTCGGCGCTTTCAGCCGGGGTAGAGTTGGTGGTTTCCATTCTACGAACCCGTACTCAAGGGATGGCGCTGCACAAGATGCCGCTGTTTGCGTGGTACATTTTGGCCATGGCGCTGATGATTGTGGTGGGGTTTCCGCCCCTTATTCTGGGCAGTATCTTGCTAGAGCTTGAGCGTGCTGTAGGCATGCCATTTTTCGACATCGCAGGCGGCGGCGACCCGGTACTCTGGCAGCACCTGTTCTGGCTATTTGGCCACCCAGAGGTTTACATCATCTTTCTGCCGGCTGCCGGCATTGTTTCGACGCTGATTCCCGTCTTCGCCGGTCGGCCTATCGTAGGCTACGGCTGGGTTGTATTCGCCATTACCGTGATGGGATTTATTAGCTTTGGGCTATGGGTCCACCACATGTTTACGGTGGGCATCCCCCAACTGGCTCAGGCATTTTTCTCAGCTGCCAGTATGCTGGTGGCGATACCTACTGGTATTCAAATCTTTGCCTGGTTGGCCACACTGTGGCTTGGTAAACCCAAAATGAAACTCCCGATGCTATGGATCGTCGGATTTTTGGTCATTTTTGTGTGCGGTGGTTTAACCGGCGTTATGTTGGCGCTAGTGCCCTTTAACTGGCAGGTGCATGACACGCACTTTGTCGTGGCGCATATGCACTATGTACTGGTAGGCGGCATGCTTTTCCCGTTAATGGCCGGGCTTTACTACTGGTTGCCGCTCTTTTCAGGGCGGATGCCCTCTGAAACGATTGGCAAATGGGGCTTCTGGCTGGTGTTTATCGGCTTCAATGCCACCTTTTTGATTATGCACTGGACAGGTCTTTTGGGAATGCCCCGGCGGGTTTATACCTATGACACGGGATTGGGCTGGGATATTTTTAACTTGCTGTCTTCCATCGGCGGGTTTGTGATGTCGGCAGGGTTCGCCATGGTGCTGATTGATATCGCGCTGCACTTTCGCTACGGCAAACCCGCCAAAACCAATCCATGGAATGCGGATACACTGGAGTGGGCCAATAAACTGCCACCGACTCCCTATAACTTTGTCAGCTTGCCTCCTATTGAAACACGTCACCCACTTTGGGAGCACCCTGAGTTGCCGCAGGAGATGGAAGAAGGCAAACACGGCCTGGCCTCAGCAGACCACGGCCGCCGCGAGATGTGGGGCACCGATCCGCTAACCGGCAAAGTGCGTGAAGTTATTCATGTGCCCAGTAACTCCTGGTGGCCGCTTTTTGCTGCTATGGCGCTGGCGATAGTGTGTATCAGCCTGTTATTGCGCTGGTACCCGTTGGCCGGTTTGGGGGCAGTGGTGGCGGTCGTTTTCCTGCTGCGCTGGTCGTGGGAGAACGGGGCCCATCCTAAAGCGGCACCTAACGCTAATGTTACGCCTGGCGACCCACCACTGCACTCCCGAACCATGGATGGCCCCGGCGTTTGGGCCATGACAACCGCAATGATCGCCAATGGATCTTTTTTCCTATCTTATCTATTTGGCTGGTTTTATCTGTGGACGATATCGCCTGAATGGCGGATGCCCGAGACATCGCCGCTTTCCTTAATAGCGCTTGTCATCGCGGGTGGCGCATTACTGGGTGGTGCGGCGTTAATGGAGAAGAGCGTACGAGGACTGCGTAAGCAACAAGAGCGTGGCTTGGCATTTAACTTTTACGGCGCCGCGCTATTGGGCGGCATTCAGTTTGCGCTGATTTTATGGGTAATGGTACGCGCTAACCTGGCGGTTACTGAAACGTCGCATGATGCAATTCTGATGGTAGGCCTCTACTACGCGCTGCTGCATAGCGCCTTGGGGGCGGTACTTTCCCTGCTCCAGGGCTTACGTGTTGGTTATCGCTATGTGGGATTGCATGCGCCGTTTGAACCGGTAGTCGTCGCTTATTTCTGGCGCTATAACGTGGTGGTGTTCTGGATATTGGTTATTGCGCTGGCCGTGTTACCGCGCGTGATTGGAGGCTAAGCGATGAAAGCAATCGTGCAGCGATTAAATCTTACTCATCCGGGCCATTTTGTAGGTGGGTTGACGCTTTGGAGCATCTGGTTTGTCGCCATTTACGGCGGGCTATCGGTTGCCTGTGCCCTGGTGCCGCCTGAGCCTGACCAAGGTGCATTTAACCATATCAATATCACTCTGCTGTTGCTGAGCCTGATAACCGCCGTGTTATTGGCCGGGCTTGCCTGGGGGTGTTTTCAGGAAGCGAAACAACATAAAGGGCGGCAGCACTTTAATGCCTTTGTGTCCGCATGGCTATACGTGTTTTCTGCCTTGGGCGTGGTGTTTGTCGCCGGGCCGATGGTTGGCTTACCGCCTTGTCTGTAAGCGGTAAAGAGCCACCGATGCAGGCGCAGGGGGAGCCAAGCGCCAAAGAAGCGCTGTACACGCTAAACGGCATGTGGTGCACCAGTTGTGCGCTCGCCGTGGAGGGCGTGCTTAGCCACCGAAAGGGGATTGAGAGCATCAGCGTTCACTACCCAACCGCCACGCTATGGGTAAAAGGAGCTGCTGAGGCTATCTCGCTCGACACGTTGGCCCCTGGAGTAAAACGCCTGGGCTACCGATTAACCGAGCTGGAAGCTGGTGCGGACGCGCATGCGCGCCTTGAGCAGGAAAGCCGCTATTTGAGTTTACGCCTGCTGGTGGGGGCCGTGTTTGGCATGTGGACCATGTTGGCATCTCTTTTAATTTACGCAGGAGCGTTGCCCAACCCAACGATTGAGTGGGTCGTCGCTTGGGTGTCGGGGGCATTTTCTATTCCCGTTGTGACTTTTGCCGGGTGGCCGTTTTATCGAGCAGGCCTGCGCACGCTGCGTGCCAAACGTCCGGGCATGGACGTGCTGGTTACCCTCGGCGTTTGGTCTGCGGTCGTGGTGTCGTTCGGACTTTTGTGGCGCGGCTCTGCCGAGGTGTATTTCGATACGGCCGTCATGCTCATTGTGCTTTTGCTAGGCGGGCGGCTAGTGGAAACGCTGTGTCGTCATCGCGGGTTAAAAGCCCTTGATGTCCTGCCCCAACCAAAGGGTGAGGCGCTGGTGTGGGAGGGCGCCAAGTGGCAGGTGAAACCCTTGGCTGAGGTGCTGCCGAGTGCCAGCGTAATGCTCACGCCAGGTGAGTTTATTGCGCTGGACGGCATTTTAGAAGAGGCCGCGTGGGTGGATACCGCATCGCTGACAGGGGAGAGCACACCTCGCCACTTTCCTAAAGGCGAGCCAATTTATGCCGGCTGTCGGTTACTAGGCAGCGATGATGTCACTATGACGGTCACTCATGCCTTGGGCGATCGGCGTCTGGACCGTCTCCGCGACCAAATGCGCCACTATCAGACGCAAAAGGGCGAGCTGCAAAAACTCGCCGACCGCTTTGCTGCCTGGTTAAGCCCCGTGGCGTTGATACTGGGGTTAGCTACTCTGCCGGTTGGGCTATTGTTGGGGCTTGGCCTTGAAGATGCCGCCGTTCGAGCGCTTTCAGTTCTGGTAGTCGCATGCCCCTGCGCCGTAGGTTTGGCCGTGCCACTGGCAAGCCTCGCGGGGAGCGGCCGACTGTTAAACCAGGGGATCGCCTTGCGCGACCCAGCAGCGCTTGAAACGCTGGCGAGAGTAAAAACCATTGCCCTGGATAAAACCGGCACGTTAACGAAGGGCGAACCGGTGCTAGTAAACTGGGTAGGCCGCGAAGGGATGACCGAGCCAGCGGTTAAAGCCACGTTGTATCAAGTGGCAGCCAACAGCCAGCATCCCTTGGCCCAAGCGCTCAAGCGTTGGGCGGGTTCTGACCCGGCATACGTGCCTCGGCAAGCCCAGGTGATAGAAGAGGTGCCTGGGCAAGGGGTTCATCTTCACTTGCCAGAACATGGCGATATTTGGCTAGGCAGCCAGCGCTTTTTAACTCGTCAGGGTATTGAGCTACCTGAACATGAAACGGATACCTCACTTGCCGCCTCTGAAGTGGTACTTGCGGACGCCTTGGGCTGGCTAGGCAGCTTCTACCTTGAAGATACGCCGTATGAGGATGCCGCGCCGAGTATTCAATCACTGCAAGCCGATTACTGGGTGGTCATGCTGAGTGGAGATAGGCCTGGCGCCGTTGAGGCGGTGGCTGAGCGCCTTGGGCTGGTGCCGAATGCATGTTTTGCAGAGCGTTCGCCGGAGGCGAAAGCCCGCTTGGTTCAGGGGCTGCCAGGGCCTACGCTGTTTGTGGGCGATGGGGTTAATGACACCTTAAGCCTGACGGCCGCCGATATTGGGGCAGCCCCTTTCAACGCCAGTGATGCCGCCCGTGAAGGTGCAGCTGCGCATTTACTGAAACCGGGTGTTTCTAGCCTGGTTGAGGGGCTTGCCACTGCTCAGGCAACTCGGCGTGTCATGTTGCAGAATTTAACCCTGTCGGCCGTCTATAATACGCTAGCACTGGGCTTGGTGATCGTGATGGCCATCCCCCCGCTGGTGGCGGTACTGGCCATGGTCGCCAGTTCATTAAGCGTTACGCTGAATGCTGCTCGGCTTGCCTGGCGTGATTGAGCATCTGAACCAGCAGGCAATCAAAACGAGATCGAGGGATAACCCAGTGCCTCGGCCAGCCGTTTTGCCTGATTTTTGACCCAGGAAGGGTCAATTGGCCCCCAACTGATAATCCGGTATTCACCACTGTTATGGCGCTCGCCTTGGGTTGGTTGAAACTGGCATTCAATGTCCAGTTCGGCAAGTGACGCAATCGTATCCTGAGCCGTACGACGCGGCATGCCGCAGGCGCTTACGAGCGCAGGTACGCTAGCGACGCCCTGGTCGATCAGGTAAGCCACGTAAAGACGTCGATAAAAGCTGGATTTTGTCTTGCTGAGAGAGTCGGTCATAAAATCTACCGTGTGAATGTCTTATAAATGAGCGCGGACTAAAGCATACTGAACGTCCTCTGCCACAGCCACCGTTTAATACGTATGCCTACTCTCTTTAAAGACGTCATGCCGCATGCGTTAACGCAGACGATTGATGCGCTGCACACGGTGAGCTTCACCTCACAGCTGACGGCGCTTCTCAAAACCATTATCCACTTTGACTGTGCGGTGATCATTGGGTACCGGCCTGATAAACACCCTATCTACCTGTTCGATTCCATTCCCGAGCGCCGTGAGCTGCTTTTTCAGCGTTACTTGCTACAGGATTACCAGCAGGACCCTTTTCTGGTAGCGCTCGACCAGGCACCGCGCCAAGGTGTGCTGTGTATGGCCGATGTGGTACCGCCTGCCGGGTATAACGAGTATGCCAGCAACTTCTATCAGCGAACCGGCTGGCAGGGTGAACTTTGTCTCGCCATTCGTCTGGATGATGCCCGCTGGATAGTTATCTACTTGGGATTGTTGGCGGAGAGTGGCGGGTTTTCTTCCTCCGATGCCCACTACCTTGAGCTGTATATTGAGCTGCTGGCCGCGCTGTGCCGCAAACAGTGGGGCAATAATCCGCTGTATCTTTCTGAGCCTTTGCAGCCCGATCAGCCGATTAGCCAGCACATTCACCAGGCCATTGGCAGCTTTGGGCAGGCGCATTTAACCCACCGTGAACAGCAGGTGGCTGCCTTGATGGTGCAGGGCCTGGATTCCGAAGAGATTGCCGAGCGCCTGCAGATCACCCAAGGTACGGTCAAGAATCACCGCAAACGTATTTACGCCCAGCTGGGTGTGGCGTCGTTAAGCGAGATCTTTGGCCTGTTTATCAATCATGCCATTACCGCACCGCCCGTCACCCAATCCTGATTTCTATCCCTTTAGGGATATCGCGGATTGCGCCGCCAACTTTTAGCCTATGACCATCTTCTCTAATGGCTAAAAAGGCGAGCATGATGACTGTACAGGCATTGCTTCACGACCTTGAACGGCGTGGTTTGATTGCGCAGACAACTCACCTGGATGAGCTTCAGGCTCTGCTCGAATCACCGCAGACCGTTTACTGCGGTTTTGACCCCACGGCGGGCAGCCTGCATATCGGGCACTTGGTGCCCTTATTGATGCTCAAACGCTTTCAGGATGCCGGCCACCAAAGTGTGGCGTTGGTCGGGGGGGCCACCGGCTTGATTGGTGATCCCAGCTTCAAGGCGGCGGAGCGTTCGCTTAACTCTCCCGAAACGGTTGAGGGTTGGGTTAACGCCTTAAGCGAACAGATTTATTGGTTGATGGCCCCGCACCTCGAAGCGCCCCTGAAAGCGGTTAATAATGCAGAGTGGATTGGCCAGATTAGCGTGATCGACTTCTTTCGCGATGTGGGCAAACACTTCTCGATGAATGCGATGATTAACCGTGAATCCGTTCGTCAGCGTCTTGAACGGCCTGACCAGGGCATGTCGTTTACTGAATTCAGCTATGCGCTGCTGCAATCCTATGACTTTGCCCACCTCAACAAGACGTTGGGCTGCCGGTTACAAGTGGGTGGCAACGACCAGTGGGGCAATATCGTCAGTGGTATCGACCTCACACGCCGCCTGAACGGCGAGCAGGTGTTCGGTATGACGCTGCCGTTGATCACCAAATCCGACGGTACCAAATTCGGTAAAACGGAAAGCGGCACGGTATGGCTCGACCCGGAACAGACCTCGCCTTACCAGTTTTACCAGTTCTGGTTGAATACGGATGATGCTGACGTTTACCGTTTTTTACGCTATTACACGTTCATGGATTGCGATCACATCGACGCAATCGAAGCAGAAGACAAGCAGGCCGCTGGCAAGCCCCAAGCGCAGCGTGTACTTGCTGAAACCATTACCCGCTTTGTGCATGGCGAGGAGGGGCTGGCTGCTGCTCAGCGTATTTCCCAGGCGCTGTTCAGTGGTGAAGTAGCTGCGCTCTCATGTAGTGAGCTACAGCAACTTGAACTTGATGGGCTACGCTGCCAAGACGTAGCGTTTGGACAGACGCTGGAAGAAGCTATGGTGGCAAGCGAACTCGCCTCATCCAGGCGGCAGGCCCGTGAATTGATTGACCAGAACGCTGTACGTATCAATGGCGAGCGCGCCGAGCAAGGGCAGCTAAGTCAAGCATTCGCGCTTTTTGACCAATACTGGATCGTACAAAAAGGTAAAAAGCACTTTCGATTGTTCAAGCGTGGGTAACTTACATGGGATGCCGTTTCCAGGAAGTAGCAGCATTCGCTTGATGTTGCCCATTGTGAACAACCTCTCTTCGATCCAATACCGTTCGCTCTAACACGATAGTGCCACGCCGTTGTCACGCCTATGTCACTTATAGACGCCACTCTTTGCAGGAGTGGGTGGGTTATACGTGCGTTCTTCCTTCCAAGAGGATGTGGCAATGGCCGAAAATATCAATAGTGCTGTGCAAGAGGTCTTACCAAGCCAGGGTCGCAGAATAAAAGTCCGGCGCAAGGGCACGCTAAGGCAGTGGCTCACGCTTGCATTGCTGGTGTATTTCCTGATCTGTGCCGTATCCATCATAGGTAATGGCTTTAAGATTGCCGCGGGCGGCCATGCCGCTCAGTTGTTTGAATTTGCCACCAACCCCTTTGTTGGTTTGATGATTGGGATTGTCGCGACGGCCCTGATACAGTCATCTTCAACCGTTACTTCTGTTATCGTGGCGTTTGTGGCGGGTGGCCTGCCTGTCGCTATGGCGGTGCCCATGATTATGGGGGCCAATATTGGTACTACTGTTACCAATACATTGGTAAGTCTGGGCCATGTACGTGATAAAGCCGAGTTTAGGCGGGCGTTCTCTGCCGCAACGGTGCATGACTTTTTTAACTTGCTGGCCGTGGCGATTTTTCTGCCCATTGAGCTTATTTTTCATCCGCTTGAAAAGCTGTCGAACGCTACGGCGTTTCTGTTTTACGGTGATGCTGACCTTTCCATGGGTAGTATTAATATTGTTGGGATGGCAACAAAGCCGATTACCTCTTCGGTTGAAAGTGTCGCCATGAACCTGCCCACGATTGCCGGTGGCGTTGCCATGATTATTTTTGGTATTGCCGTGATTTTTTTAGCGATTCGTTATATCGGCGCACTGCTGAGAGTATTGATGGTAGGGCAGGCAAAAAACATTATGCATAACGCCATTGGACGTGGCCCCGTCGCCGGTATTGCTTCTGGTGCTGTGGTGACGTTTTTAGTCCAGTCTTCCTCTACCACCACAAGCTTAATGGTGCCGTTAGCTGGGTCAGGCGCATTCTCTTTACGTCAGATTTACCCTTTTACATTGGGCACCAATATTGGCACGACGTTTACCGCGCTACTTGCTGCCACCGCAATCACTGGGGCAACTGCCATACTGGCGCTGGAAATCGCACTGGTTCACCTCTTCTTTAATTTATTTGCGGTTGTGGTGATTTTTGGCCTACCGTTTTTAAGACCACTGCCTGTTAAGGGTGCCGAGTGGCTAGGCCGTGCCGCCTCAGAAAGAAAAGCACTCGCCGCTGCTTGGGTATTAGGCGTATTTATTGCCGTGCCAGCTATCCTGATTGCGCTCACCACGCTGTTTTGAGGAAACACCCATGACCCATCAACACGAGCTAGTATCAACATCGACCGCTGAACTCAAGGCCATGCTGGATGACTCTTCCGAGCTCATTGAAGAAATAAGAGAAGAAATTGCACAAAGAGAAGCGCAAGAGCGCGAACTAGAACCTTTCGATACGCTGATTAAAGAAGCACGACCCAAAATGAACGAAATTCGTAGTTTCTTTACGTTAGTGCTTAATGAGCTACGCCACCGGCCTAAATAAGCGTTACGAATAGCGAAAGCAACAAAGGCTACTCCTTTAGGTATTTGTTTGACACTTTCAGTAAGCTGAGAGTATGTCAGGCAAATGCCTTTTTATGGGACCTGTTAGATCATGCCATACTGTATTTTCATGTCTTGACTATATTCCATTATAGCACTGTTGTTTATTCGTCAGCACAAATGGTTGCTTGTTGAATATTTATCTTTCTAATTCTTGGTCGAGTCACCCAGTATTCATTAAATGATGGCTGGATAAAATACCTTTTTCACTCATGATACCTTATTGTAAAACAGTGGCTTAAGTTGTTTTTATTGAGTGGTCATATCGTGCTATGGCCTTGAAGATAATCCTATACCGTTGTGTAGATTAATATGGGAGCCATTGTTTGGATGTTTGTAGCGTCAAGGTTTTTAATCTATTGATGAGTTGGTATATTTTCTTATACTCGTTATTAAACCACTTTTCTACCCGTTGGGTGCTATGAGAAAGAGATGTCACGCCTTGGTTGGTAATATTTTTAGCATTTTCAAATGGATAGACGTTTGCTGGCGAAATAATTTTTTAAATCATACTTACGATTTTTCATTTTTAAGATTTTGTCATAGACTAAAAGCACCATCTATGTAGGTATAGTAAATGTTGATGGTTTGGTAGGGTGGTTTTAGCTGATCTTTGAGCAGTAAACGTGATCCATATAAAAAAACTGGGGGTAGTACGATGGATGTCAAAGGGTTAAATGCACGTAATGATAATGACGATGTATATGCATCAATTGACTTGGCGACATCGTTGCCGAAATCCGGGTTTCCCGATGAGGAACGGAATCCTCACAATGTATTTAGCGCCATTCGTGACGAATTAATGCTTGATGGAAATTCCCGCCAGAACCTGGCAACATTTTGCCAAACGTGGGTTGATGATGAAATTCGTAATTTGATGGATCTTTCAATCGATAAAAACATGATCGATAAAGATGAATATCCACAAACTGCGGAGATCGAAGCACGCTGCGTTAGGATGTTAGCAGATCTCTGGAACTCACCCTCGCCAGAAACAACCATGGGATGCTCGACGATTGGCTCTTCAGAAGCCGCAATGCTTGGCGGGCTAGCGCTTAAGTGGCAATGGCGGAAAAAACGTGCGGCAGAAGGGTTGCCCACTGATAAACCAAATATGATTTGTGGGCCAGTACAAATTTGCTGGCACAAATTTGCCCGTTATTTTGATGTTGAACTGCGTGAAATTCCGCTGGAAGGCGATCGCTTGATTATGAGCCCAGAGGAAGTTATCAAACGCGTTGATGAAAATACGATTGGCGTCATACCAACGCTGGGCGTTACCTTTACTTGCCAATACGAGCCAGTAAAAGCTGTCAGCGATGCGCTGGATCAATTGCAACAAGAAACCGGCCTGGATATTCCTATGCACGTTGACGGTGCCAGTGGGGGCTTCTTGGCTCCGTTCTGCGCGCCAGATCTAGTGTGGGACTTCCAACTCCCGAGAGTAAAGTCCATTAACACGTCTGGCCACAAATTTGGGCTTGCACCTTTGGGAGCTGGCTGGGTGGTCTGGCGTGAAGCAATAGACTTGCCCGAAGAGCTCATTTTTAACGTTAACTATCTCGGCGGTGATATGCCGACATTCGCGCTCAATTTTTCGCGCCCCGGCGGGCAAATCATTGCGCAGTACTACAACTTCCTGCGACTTGGCCGTGAAGGTTACGCCAAAATCCATAATGCCTGTTACGCTACCGCGCAGCATATTGCAGATGAGATTAGTAAACTAGGCCCCTTCGAAATCCTCTTTGATGGGAACAGCAATGAAGGTATTCCTGCGTTGGCATGGAAGCTGAAAGAGGGAGCAAATATTGGCGGTTATACGCTCTATGACCTGGCCGACAAATTACGCTCGCGCGGCTGGCAAGTCCCTGCTTATTCTATGCCAGCTCACCGTGAAGACTTGGTTATCCAGCGTATCCTTGTTCGTCATGGGGTGAGCTACGATCTAGGCTGCTTGTTAATTGAAGATATGAAGCGAGCACTTCAGCATTTTGAAGATCATCCCGTGGTTAATCCACTATCAGAAGATGAAGCCAGCGGCTTTAATCATTCCTGATTTGAGACTCTTTGGTTGTTAGGGCGGCTAGACATCGCCGCTCTAATTAGCGAATAAAAGAATGACGGATTAATAATTCGTTTCTTCGGGGAATAAATATGGATAATACACAATCGACAGCCGCGCCAAAGCAGCTTTCGTTATTGGGTTTCTTCGCGATAACGGCTTCAATGGTAATGGCGGTATATGAATATCCTACCTTTGCAACATCGGGTTTCTCGTTGGTCTTCTTTCTTATTCTTGGTGGGGTTCTGTGGTTTATTCCGGTAGGGCTTTGCGCGGCAGAAATGGCGACGGTTAAAGGCTGGGAAGAGGGCGGGGTTTTTACGTGGGTATCCAAAACGCTAGGTGAACGATGGGGATTTGCGGCAATCTCCTTTGGCTATTTGCAAATTGCTGTCGGCTTTATTCCTATGCTTTACTTCGTGCTAGGCGCACTCTCTTATATTCTTAATTGGCCTGCACTGAATAGCGACCCGATAGTCAAAACGATTGCGGCGTTGATTATATTGTGGGGATTAGCGTTAACTCAGTTTGGCGGTACCAAGAATACGGCGCGGATTGCAAAGCTAGGCTTTTTTGCAGGTATTCTACTGCCCGCTTTTATCTTAATTGGGCTTGCAGTTTTGTATCTTCGCTCAGGTGCGCCGGTCGCTATTGAAATGAGTGCACAGACGTTTTTCCCCACCTTTGGTAGTATGAGTACCTTGGTAGTGTTTGTCGCTTTTATACTGAGTTATATGGGGGTTGAAGCGTCGGCGACTCATGTCAATGAGATGAAAAACCCTGGTCGTGACTATCCTCTCGCCATGTTATTTCTTATGGTTTCTGCCATTCTCTTAAGTTCTCTCGGTGGGTTGACGATTGCATCTGTTATTCCTCACGAGCAAATCAACTTATCTGCGGGCGTGATGCAAACGTTCAGTGTGTTGATTAACCACTTTGGCAGCCATTTTGAATGGGCTATTCGGATTATTGCTGCGCTGCTATTGCTGGGCGTGCTGGCTGAAATAGCCGCATGGATTGTTGGACCATCACGCGGCATGTTGGTAACCGCGCAGCAGGGTATATTGCCGGCGCGTTTTGCTAAAGTAAACAAGAACGGCGTGCCGGTGGCGTTGGTTATTTCTCAGCTAACCATTACAACTATCGCATTGATTATTCTGACGAATACGGGGGGAGGAAATAATATGTCCTTCCTGATTGCACTAGCGCTAACCGTCGTTATCTATCTGTGCAGCTACTTTATGCTATTTCTGGCTTACATTACCCTTGTTCGAAAACAGCCTGAAAATCAACGTACCTTCAATATCCCTGGCGGTAACAAAATAAAAATTACCGTTGCAGTAGTGGGGTTACTTACTTCTTTAGTTGCTTTTGTCGTCTCCTTCTTCCCTCCCACGGGGTTGCCAGGAAAAGAGTCTAACGAAGTGTATACCGGTTTGCTGATCGGCTGTTTCCTTGTAGTGCTATCGATTCCGTTTATTATTTATGGAGTGCATAATAAAAGCGCTGCGCCAAAAAACCTTAAACTACACCATATCAAGCCCCATACCGCGCCCGAAGGTCACTACTTTATTCATCCCAAAGCCCGCAGTACGCATCACATCACTGTTGATGGAGAAAAGCTGCATTGATGAACCATGGGAGGATGTTTAGAAAGGTCGTCATTAGATTTTAAGCAGAGCTATGACGAATAGCGAAAAACAGTAGTATTAATCACTTAGGCATTTGCTTGGCACTTTCAGTAAGCTGAGAGTATGTCAGGCAAATGCCTTTTTCATGGGCTTTAATAAAAAAGCTCGCCCTGAGCGTTGGGCGGGCGAAAGTCTCGGGTATTCAGCCCTTGCTCGGTACGAGATTGAAAGTTCCACTGGCGGCTGGCGCGATTAAAGCGTTGTGCAATCATATCGGCAAAAATACCTTCGCCGCGAAAGCGCTTACCGAACTGAGCGTCGTAGGCCTTGCCGCCCCGGCATTGGCGAATCAGGCTCATTACCTTGGCCGCACGCTCGGGGTAATGGGCTTCCAGCCAGGCTTCAAAAAGAGGAGCGACTTCATGGGGTAAGCGCAGCAGCATCCAGGACGCCGTTCGTGCGCCAGCACGGCTGGCGGCCTCAAGAATCCGCTCTATTTCATGATCCGTTAATCCGGGGATGACCGGAGAAACAAGCGTTCCGACGGGAATGCCAGCAGTATTCAGCTCACGGATAACTTTTAAACGCGCTTGAGGAGAGGCCGCACGAGGTTCCAGCGTGCGTTTCATATTGGCGTCTAGGCTGGTCAGGCTAATAAATACGCGCACCAGGCGGTGTTCGGCCATCTCAGCCAGCAGATCCATATCCCGTAACACTAACGTGCTTTTGGTCACAATAGTGACTGGATGGCGGCAAGCCAATAATAGCTCAAGCAACTGGCGCGTTAAGTGGCGCTTGGCTTCTAGTGGCTGGTAACAATCGGTATTACCAGAGAGATTGATTGGTCGGCAGACGTATCCAGGCTTGCAAAACTCCTCACTTAATTGCTCCACCAGGCCATTTTTGGCAATCAGCCTGGTTTCAAAATCAAGCCCCGGGGACAGATCCCAATAGGCATGAGAAGGGCGGGCATAGCAGTAAACACAGCCATGTTCGCAACCTCGGTAAGGGTTCAATGAGCGATCAAAAGGCAAGTCTGGCGACCGGTTCCAGGAAAGCGCACTCTTACTGGTTTCTTCGCGTACTTCAGTTGCCCGTGTGGGGGAAGTCTCTTCGCGCCACCATCCGTCGTCTTCTGCCACGCTATGGGTTGGGGCAAAGCGGTTGTGCGGGTCATAGGTTGCCCCGCGGCCTTTGTGCACGGGAGGCCGTATTGGTGATTTGCCGAGAGACGCCATACGCCTGCCTCTTTCTATATTTGTGTATATATATACAGTATATGCGTTGTGACCAAGCGTGCAAGCGTTACTCAGGAGAAACCCGCAATGAACAGTTTTACGGATCGGCTACTGATTGCGATTCATGTTTATTAGAAATAATTGACTTACCTTCATTAGCAGTCATGAAAATGACATTTTTAGGCGCTACGATTTGTTGGATATCAAATTAGCTAAATTTATTTTAGGGATGAAAATGAAGAACTTTACGCGCAACGCACTCACGTTGGCACTGGCATCGGTCATGGCTACGCCGGTATTAGCGCAGGAAAATACAGCTAAGAACGTTATTTTGATGATCACCGACGGTACCGGTATCGAGACGTTCCGTGCGGCAAGTTACTTCCGTCACGGCGCGCTGGGCCATGAAGTTTATGATGAGTTTGACACACAGCTTTTCATGGCAACGCATCCGTTAAACACCTCTACCACGCCCACCAAGAGTGATGACGGTACGGTTACGTTTGAACCAGCCGAGCTCTGGAACGACGAGGCGGTAGATACCGTTTACGAAGGTAGCCTGGGTAACTACAAGGGCTACTTTGCCGGTTACGACTACGCTCGGGCTGATTACACCGACAGCGCGGCAGCGGCAACGGCGCTGGCTTCAGGCCATAAGTCCTATAACAGCGCCATCAACTGGTCCAACGATGATGAGCCGCTTAAGCATATTGGCGAATACACTGTTGATAGCGGCCGCGCTCTGGGTGTTGTCTCATCGGTGCAGGTCTCCCACGCGACGCCTGCCGGTTTCATGGCCCATAACGTAAGCCGCAACGACTATAGAGCCATTGGCCGCGAAATTGTCGATTCTGGCCTTGCCACTGTCGCCATCGGTACCGGGCACCCCTATTACGATGCAGCCGGCGAGCATGTCGATAACCCCGGTGAGAGCGATTTCCGCTTTATCGGTGGCGAAGAGACCTACCAGCGCTTGGTAGGCGGCGAAACGGATTACGCCTTTATCGAAAGCAAGGACGATTTTGAAGCTCTGGCTGCTGGTGAGTTGGATCTTCCCAAGGACAAAGTACTGGGCCTGGTGCAGAACATTCAGACGCTGCAATACAGCCGCCCCGGCGTAACCGGCGGTAATCTACTGGATACGTCACCAAGCCTTGCCACACTGACGGGAGGCGCTTTGAACGTGCTCAATGCCAGTGAAAACGGCAACGAAAATGGCTTTTTCCTGATGGTTGAGGGTGGCGCTGTGGATTGGGCTGCTCACGCTAACAACCTGCCGCGTATTATCGAAGAGCAAATCGACTTCAACGAAGCTGTGGAAGCGGCCGTTGAGTGGGTAGAAAACAACAGTTCCTGGGACGATACCTTGATCATTGTAACGACTGATCACGGTAACGGTTTGCTTCAAGGTCCTGACTCTGATGTGAATGCCTATAGCCCGATCGTTAATCAGGGTGCTGGCGCGCTACCCTTGGTACGTTGGCATTCCGATACCCACACGCGTGAGCTGGTACCGTTGTATGCCCACGGCGCAGGCGCTGAGTTCTTCTTTGACATTGCTCAGGCAGAAGACGGTCTTTCCCGCTATGAAGTAGACGAAGACAGCCACTACTGGATCGACAACACCGACGTATTCCGCGCGGGCCTAAACGCTTTCGGTATCGAAGCTGAATAAATAGGCAAGTATAGCAAGTACAACAGAGCCGCCTTCGGGTGGCTCTGTTCCGTTGGTAACCACTGACTGATATCACTTCGCCAACGACCATCCACTCACTACCCCGAAAAGAGTCAGATATGAAGCTTCATAACACGCTTTCACTGCTGTTAATGACAACACTAGCCAGCACGTCAGCATTTGCACTTAATGCTGAGCGCGCGCCCACCGCCAGTGGTCACGCCTATGCTGAGCCTTATAAAGCCGTTCGCAAAGAGGGCGTTTTACATATTGAAGTACGTTTCGTGACGGACTACCCAGGTTACTCTGGTGAGATCATTTATGACGATATCCCGCTAGATCGAATTGACGGGAAGATCTACGCCGAGTTCGGCGACCAGTCGTTCTCGCTGCTGCGTGAAGATGGAGGTGTGGTCGCGCCAGACAGCTTGCGCCTGAGCTTTAACTACGAACCAGACAAGAACCCACGCGTAGGCACCTGGAAAGCCGATTTTGTCGCCCCCATGCACGACGTTAACGAAGTCATGCTGTTCATGCCTAATGTTGCGCCCATTGGTCCGATTGTCATTCGGGATCGTTAAACAACCGGTTCTACATCCGTCCGTTATACAGAGTGTAGCCGTACTGCTTCATTGCCTTGGTAAGAAATTACCAAGGCAATGTTGTATCGGGTACCAGGTTTTTGGGCCAAATTTGGCTTATGCTGGAGGTTTAAGTGTAAGGTAAGCCTATGAAACCTTTCTCCATTCTTTTGATTCGATTACTCGCTATTTACCTCGCCATTACGCCTTTGCTAAGCGTATCGCCGCTGCTGTTTAGCCCCGGCTACGATGCGGAGCTAGCCCAGTGGCTGCCATGGCTCGCAGCCACTGCTGTTATTCCTATCATCGCGGGTATCGTACTGTGGTTTTCTGCGGTAACGCTGGCCAATAAATTTTTTGGAGAAGAGCGTGCTGAGCCTGCTTTAACGATTGCCGAGGAGGGCCTGGTACGCGCAGGCAGCTTCTTGATCGGTGTGTATCTTTTCGTTCAGCATTTGAGCACAGCGATTGGCCAATGGGCATGGGGAGGCATAGTAGCCTATGGTTCGCTAGCAGCGGTGGTGCTCAGCATTGGCCTAATAGTTGGCGCTCGTTTTCTAGCCAAGCTGTATAGAAGGTTGAAGTATTTCGAGTAATTTTGGGAAGGGGCAGGCTAGTAACGCATAGCTTCCACGTAAGCGCTTGGGTTTACGCCTGATCCAAGAAGCCTATAAACGAGGATGTTGAATTGGTAACGAGTAATCAACCTGTCGCGCTGATGATCATCGATATGCAACGGGGTATGAGAGACCCTGCCGCTGGCGAGCGCAATAACCCTAATGCGGAGGAAAATATCCAGCGCCTGCTTACAAAGTGGCGTAGTACATGCTGGCCGGTGGTGCATGTACGGCATATCTCTCGGACCCCCGGCTCGCCGTTCTGGCCGGGACAGCCAGGCGCAGAGTTCCAGCCCGCACTAGTCCCGCAACCTAAAGAGCACGTAGTAGAAAAGAACATACCCTGTGCGTTTACCCACTCAGGCTTAGAGCGCTGGCTTCACGCTCGCGAGATCAAGCGGCTGGTTATCGTCGGTGTAAGTACCAGCAATTCGGTTGAAGCCACCGCTCGCACGGCCGGTAATCTTGGCTTTGATACCCACGTCGTCGCCGATGCCACGTTTACCTTTGCTAAGCAGGATTACGCAGGTACTTATCGCACGGCGGATGAAGTGCATGCTATGTCACTGGCGAATCTGGAAGGGGAGTATGCGGCTATTACGCAGGCGGCAGACATATTGGAGGCGTTGATTTCAATCCAGTAGCCTATGGGGGGCGTTGCAATGGCTGAACCTTCAGACAGTCTTTTCAAGCGCTTTTTTAGCGTCTTGGCGTTGTATCACACGCGTAAGTTCCTCTGACTTTTGTTGCCTTGACTTCAGCGGGCTTAACAAAACGGCATTTATAACGGCGTGCTTCCTCGGCTTCTCCAAAGGCACGAGTGTTCATTGCTATTTATCTTAAAAACACAACACGTCGTTTGGTAAGTCTCTTGAGATCTTATACTTTGGGTTAATATCCTAAAGTATTTTATTATTTTTTTCTTTTTTAATCATATATTTATTTCACTTCTTACGACGATTTTTTTGTCCTCTCATAGTGGGCTAATTGCCGGTTATACGAGCGTGTGTTATTAATATTTCGTGATATATCACGAGTGGGAGGCAGTCTGGATTGTACTGGGTTGATACGCACTTTGAACAGAACCTAACGCTTTAAAGAGATGTCGTTCGAGTTCGATACTTATTTAAAGAAAGCGGTACTCACTGCTTCAATAATCCGATACGGCGTCTCGCGCTACCAATAAAACCCCGATGCAAGTAATGGCTGATTCCAATACCCGGATGGGCAGTAGGAGTGCATGAAATAATGAAAATCACCTCAATTAAAACCTTTAGGCTTAAGGAGTTCGCTAACGTTCTCTGGGTGCATGTTGAAACGGATAGCGGCATCGTGGGCTTGGGCGAGACGTTCTATGGAGCGGGGGCCGTTGAGGCGCACATTCATGACACGCTGGCAGGCCGCTTGTTGGGTAAAAACCCCCTGCATATTGAGGCACTGCATAAGGAGATGGTATCGCTGCCCATGGCGCAGTCTTCTACAGGGGCTGAATATCGAGCCGCCTCGGCCATCGATATCGCGCTTTGGGATATCTTTGGCAAGGTGTGCGACTTGCCTGTACATCAAATGCTGGGCGGGCTGTGCTGGGACAAGATTCGCATCTATAACACATGCGCCGGTTATAAGTACGTTAGAACTAATGAAATCAAGCCGGTTTCCAACTGGAATCTGGATAAGCCGGAAGGTCCATACGAGGATCTTGAAGGTTTTATGAGACGCCCTGCACAGCTGGCGGAAAACCTGCTCGAATCGGGTATCACGGCCATGAAAATCTGGCCGTTTGATCCTGCCGCGGCCGAAACACGGGGCCAGTATATTACGGCTGCTCAGATGAAGCAGGCGGTCAAGCCCTTCGAAGAGATCCGTAAGGCGGTAGGCGATCAAATGGAGATCATGGTCGAATTCCACTCGCAGTGGAACCTGCCGACCGCCAAGAACATCGCCCGCGAGCTCGAGCAGTTCGCGCCCACCTGGTATGAAGACCCTATTCGCATGAACTCGCCCCAAGCGCTTGCCGAATTCGCAGCGTCGACCAGCGTGTGGACATGCGCCAGTGAAACGCTGGGTTCGCGCTGGCCCTACAAGGATATGCTGGACCGGGACGCCGCGCACGTGGTCATGGTGGATCTTTGCTGGACCGGCGGATTGACGGAAGGGCGCAAGATCGCGGCGCTGGCGGAAACTTGGCACCGCCCGTTTGCACCCCACGATTGCATCGGGCCGGTCGGCTTTGCAGCAGCGATACACATGTCGTTCAGCCAGCCCAATACGCTTATTCAGGAAAGCGTCCGAGCATTTTATAAAGGGTGGTACAACGAGCTTGTCACCCAGGTGCCCAAAATCGAAAATGGCTATGTCTACCCCATGGAGGGGCCAGGCCTAGGGGTCGAATTACTGCCCAGCGTTTTCGAAAGGCCGGATTTATCCGTACGTACGTCGACGGTATAAACGAGATCACGCGAAGGAGACGTCATGTCCATCAAGCTGTTTGATTTAACCGGAAAGACCGCGCTGATAACGGGCTCATCGCGCGGACTTGGGCTGGCCATTGCCGAAGGCATGGCCGCGGCCGGAGCCCGGATCATACTCAACGGTATGAACACCGAGCGTCTTGAAGCCAGCGCCGCAAGGATGCAGGGCGAAGGCTACGAGGTTAACGTCTCGGCCTTCGACGTTACCGATGAAACTGCGGTCTGTCAGGCCCTGGCGCAATTGGACCAGGGCGGTATCGAAATCGACATACTGGTCAATAACGCGGGGATTCAGTTTAGAAAGCCGATGCTTGAACTGGATACTCGCGATTGGCAGCGAGTAATCGATACCAACCTGACCTCGGCTTTCATCGTGAGCCGTGAAGTAGCCAAACGGATGGTAGAGAAAGGGGCAGGCAAGATCATCAATATCGGCTCTTTGACCAGCGACCTGGCCCGAGCGACCGTCACTCCTTATACGGTGGCTAAGGGCGGCATCAAGATGCTGACCAAATCGATGGCGGCGGAGTGGGGGCAGTACGGTATCCAGGCCAACGCTATCGGCCCGGGCTATATGCTGACCGATATGAACGAAGCCCTGACGAGCAATCCTGAGTTCGACAGCTGGGTTAAAGGGCGCACGCCGGCAGGGCGCTGGGGCCGACCAGACGAGCTGGCAGGCACGGCGATCTATCTCGCCTCGGCCGCCTCCAACTACGTCAACGGCCACATCGTTTATGTCGATGGCGGCATGATTTCCGTGCTGTAACACTCATCGAGTGGGGTAAGTGATGCTGACGATTAAAATACACAAGGCCCATGATCTTCGAGTCGAAGAGGAGCCTGATGCCACGCCTCCAGGGCAGCATGAAGTGACGGTCACGATCAGTAGGGGCGGCATTTGTGGCTCCGACCTGCACTATTACCACCAGGGTGGTTTCGGCCAAGTCAGGTTGCGCGAGCCGATGACGTTGGGTCACGAGGTGTCCGGCATGGTAAGCGCGGTCGGCGATGGCGTGACGGATCTTCGCGTTGATGACAAGGTGGCTATCAACCCTTCCATACCGTGCGAAAAATGCACTTATTGCCATCAGGGGCTTTTCAATCAGTGTGACGACATGCGGTTTTTTGGAAGCGCCATGCGCTTTCCGCATCAGCAGGGGCTGTTTCGTCAAACGATCACGATTGATCGTCAACAGCTCGTCGCACTGCCCGGCGATATCGACTTGACCCACGCCGCATGTGCCGAGCCCTTAGCCGTTTGCCTACATGCCGTGGGCCAGGCGGGTGCGCTCGAGGGCAAGCGCGTGCTGATTTCCGGATGCGGGCCCATCGGCTGTTTGACGGCCATGCTGGCCGCCCACGCCGGCGCGAAAGAAGTGATCGTGACCGATATGCACGAAGCACCCTTGAAAATTGCTCGGCAGATGGGGGCGATGCGCACCATTAACGTCGGCTCGTCGCCGGAAGAGCTTCAGTCGTTGGCGAAGGGAAAAGGGGCGCTGGACGTTATTATTGAGTGTTCGGGCAGCCCGCAAGCGCTGGGTGCTGCGTTAGAAGTGGTACGCCCGCGGGGCACTATCGTGACGGTGGGGCTTGGCGGCGCAGTGAATCTCGAAATGAATCTTGTTGTGGCGAAAGAGATAAACATAAAAGGGACTTTCCGCTTCGACAAGGAATTCAAACAGGCGGTAGAGCTCATAGGCAGCAAGCGTATTGATGTCGCCCCGTTGATCACGTCTGTGCTTCCCATGGCCAATGCAGAGCAAGCATTTGAATTGGCCGCTCGGCGTGATCGCGCCATGAAGGTTCAAATCGATTTCGAAAACGCATGAACACGCTGGCCAACTGTGAAGGTTTAGTCGTGAACGTCAGAACAAGGCACCCTTACGGGCGCTTTGCATCAGCCAAGCATCATAAATAAGGAAAACAAGTATGATTAAGCGCGCCAAACTCAAAAATATCCTCGCGGCTGCGGCACTGCTGACCACTCCTGCATTGGCCCAGGCCGATACTTTGCGTCTTGCTAACGTCGTGGCCGAATCCGCAAAAGAAGCTGGCATCGAGTTCAAACGTATGGTCGAGGAGAAAACTGGTGACGAACTGGAGATCAGCCTCTTTCCCGATAACCAGTTAGGCGACGATCGCGTAGTGCTCGAAAGCACGATCTTTGGAGATATCGATATTGGCATTGCCTCTACCAGTCCTCTGGCCAATTTGGTGCCTGATTTTTATCTGTTCGATGCGCCCTTTTTGTTCCTCTCTTCCGAAGAAGCCTATTCGACCTTGGATGGAGAGGTTGGTCAGCAGATCCTCGACTCCCTTGAAGGAAAAGGATTAAAAGGGCTGGCATTTTGGGAAAACGGCTTTCGTAACTACACCGGCAACAATCATGAAGTGACCGAGCCCTCGGATCTTGCCGGCATGAAAGTACGCACCATGGAAAATCAGGTGCATCTGGCCGCTTGGCGAGCGTTGGGCGCTAACCCCACGCCTATGGCGTTTTCCGAACTTTTCACTGCCTTGCAGCAGGGCACAGTCGATGCCCAAGAGAATCCACTTTCGGTGATCGACAGTAATCGGTTTTTGGAGGTGCAGGACTACGTTTCGCTGACTCAGCACGTTTACACTCCGTTTGTCGTTTTCATGAACCTGGAGCGCTACAACGCCTTGGACGAGGCTCAGCGGCAAGCAATCGACGAAGCTATTGAAGAGGCCACAGTGTTTCAGCGTGAGCGTTCACAGGCGCTGGAAGCCGAGGTCGTTGAACGTTTTTCTGAGCAGTCCGGCGTGACCGTTACTGAGCTTACGCCAGAGCAAAAAGCGCTATGGCAGCAGACGATGATCGATGCCGATATCTATTCGCTGGTTGGTTCCATGATGGATCATCCGGAATACCTCGAACAGTTGCTGAACGATTGATCGACATGGCGCCATTACGACCGTAATGGCGCCATGTCATTTTGGTGCGTTGTTACGGTAGCTCGGTCTGCCCCAAGGCGAAATCGGTTTTAGGTTACCCGGTTTTACACGTTGTTTCGGCCTGTCTTTAAGCCGGAGAGAGCCAATGAAAGTCATGAAATGGTTTGATGAGTACGCGGAAATATCCGTCTGCGTCGTATTGATGTCTACCATGACCGTACTACTCGCAGTGCAGGTATTCATGCGGTATGTTATGGGTGCCTCTCTGTCCTGGTCCGAGGAGATTGCCCGGTATCTGTTTATCTGGCTTATCTACTTGGGGATCAGCTATGGCGCGCGAGAAATGCGTCATATCAAAATCGATGCCGCGCTTGATCTGTTTCCTCGCCGAATACGCCCGGCCATCGTGATTCTGGGCGATCTTCTGTTTCTGGCATTTGCTCTTTACATCGTATGGACCAGCTGGTCAGTGATTGAGCGTCAGATGATGCTGGGTCAAACTTCTCCCGCGGTCGGCCTTCCGATGTGGATCGTTTATGCCGCCCCATTTGTGGGGTTTGCCATTACCGGGGTACGCCAAATTCAGACTATTATCTGGCGTCTTAAGCACCCCAGCATGGCACAGAGTGGGGGAGATATCACATGACGGCCAGCGTCCTTTTTCTAAGTCTCGTGGTGCTTTTAATTCTCAACGTACCGGTGGGTATCGCCATCGGTTTGGCGTGCGTGGTCACGATTCTATCCTTTGGGATGTTGTCTGATCTTTATGTCGCGCAAACCTTGGTTACAGCCACGGATAGCTTTCCCATTATGGCGATTCCTTTATTTATTTTGGCGGGGGATTTGATGGGGGCCGGAGGTGTGTCGCGGCGGATTCTAGAGGTCGCTAATGCGTTTTTTGGCCGTATCACCGGCGGTTTGGCCATCGTAACGGTAATCGTATGCATGTTTTTCGCCGCGGTTTCTGGCTCTGGGCCGGCCACAGTAGCGGCGGTGGGGTCGATGGTCATTCCCGCCATGCTTCAGGCGGGTTACTCCAAATCGTTCATTTTGGGGCTAGTCGCGGCGGCGGGTAGTATCGGGGTCATCATTCCCCCGTCCATTCCCATGGTGCTGTACGGGGTAACCACGGGCACTTCCATCACGAATATGTTTTTGGGCGGTATTCTACCGGGTCTGCTGATCGGTTTCATGTTGATCATCTACGCCTATGTTTATTCTCGAAAAATGGGTTGGAAGGGCAATGCAGCCAAATTCGATGGACGCAAAACACTAATACTAATGTGGGAAGCAAAGTGGGCGCTGCTCAATCCGGTCATCATTCTGGGGGGCATTTATGCCGGTGTCTTCACGCCGACAGAGGCAGCGGCGGTGGCGGCTGTGTATGCGTTCATTTGCGGTGTCGTCATCCACCGGGAACTCAAGGCACGCGATATCTTCAAGACAATCGCCCGTTCCTGCGCGACAACTGGGACCGTCATGGTGATTCTGGGCTGCGCCTCCACTTTCGCACGCATCCTCACTATCGAGCGCATTCCTTCGACGATCGCAGATTTGATGTTACAGTTATCCTTGGAACCCGTGGCGCTTTTGCTGCTCATTTTGGTGCTACTGCTGTTGGTAGGCTGCGTCATGGATACTACCCCAGCCATTCTGGTACTGGCACCTATTCTCTATCCGGTCGTCACGGCCGTGGGGATAGATCCGATCCATTTCGGGGTCATCATGGTCGTCAGTCTTGCTATCGGCTTCATTACGCCGCCGCTCGGTATCAATCTATTCGTCGCCGCACGAATCGGCAGCACCTCGCTGGGCACGGTGATTCACGGCGTTTTACCCTTCGTTATCATCATGATCCTTGCCTTGATCATCATTACGTTCGTACCATCGCTTTCACTGCTGCCCATATCTCTTTTCAACTAGATTATGAAAGCCGCCCCATAAGGGGCGAGCTATCCGAGTCCAAGTGTTGGGTGCCAAGGTATCAGGCTTTATACCGCTGCAAGTTTGGTTGACGTCAAGAAATCATTCAGCCTTATCACTTGGTGAGGCAGGCATATAAATGAACAAGAATGGGCTTTCATGACTAAAGAAAATAGCCACGGGGCTTCGCATCACGGTCGAAGCGGGAAAAATCTGCTCGAACTCGCCTATCAAAGTATCGAGGAGCTGATCGTCACCTGCGAGCTAAAGCCGGGTGCTTTCATGCGCATTCAGGATTTACAGGAACTGACCGGATTCAACAGAATGCCCGTTTATCAGGCGGTGACTCGCCTTTCGACGGATACCTTGCTGATCATTCAGCCAAGGCAGGGCATTCAGGTATCGCCGATCGATCTGCACCGAGCACAAACACTTCTCAAACTACGCCGGGATATCGAGCGGTTCGTCGTGGCGCTGGCGAGCCAGCGCTCAAGCAACAACGACCGCCAGCATATGACGTATCTGGTGGAGGTATTGAATACGAGGCGTTCGGTCATATCGATTTCTGAATTCAATACCATTGATCGGGAAATCGACGCGATCATTTTACAGGCCTGCGGTGAGCCTTTTCTCGAATCGACATTACGGCCGCTTCATACCATTTTCCGCCGCATTGGTTGGCTATATCACTCGCTTACGCCGGAAGGCGCCCCACTGAATAGCACTATCGACGGGCATCTGGACGTGTTGAACGCGGTGGTCAATGCTGATGCCGCCGCCGCCGAGAAAGCTTCTGATCATCTCATGGATTTTGTCGAAAAAATGTTTTCTGTGCTCACGACCTCGCTTACGCCCAGCACGTTCGATATTCAGAAAAAAACCTTGATACCAAGTGAGAAGCTTTGATGCAGTATGTGAGTAAGCAGCTAGAAAGCGCCAGCGAATAGTGAATTAGGAGAGCCTACGGGTCGACAATATTCAAGTAAACCTTTATCCGTCCATCGACCGACAGCGGACGTACCAACCAACGAGTGCAGCGCAAGTATGATATTAAACTTCCACACTAATACTGCCAGTGACTACGCTGGCACTGTTTACGGTAGTAGGTAGCATTTGGCCTAGCGAAGAGTAGAGAGCATTAGAGGTTGACTGGGCCAGTGTACGGTCAAGTTTGCTCATATCTTCTTCCGCCTTTTTTAGTTCTCGGCGGGCTTCTTTATCCTCTTGACGTAGGCGAATCTTTAGTTCGTTCATCGCTTCCTGAAGCTCTTTTTTTGTGTCGATCAAAATACTGCGTAGAGCGTGTTCGCTGGCGCTAATTCCTTGAGAACGGCGATCATCCTGCGGTTGCGAAGTGATGATTACGGCCGGCTCGTTTGGCGCGTTATTGGTCGTGGTGGCTGCATCTTGGGCATGCTCGCTCTGCTCATCCTCCTGGTTCGCCATAGCCGCCTCCGCACTGGCGAGCGTCGCGTTGGCGGCTTGAGCGTCAGCTTGTGCATCGGCGCTGCCGTTTTCAGCACTGTCAGAAGACGCGGTAGGGGTGACACTTGTTGGCTGGGCGCTCGTTACCGTAGGCGTGACAGAGGGGCCAGCGCTACCACCGCCGCTATCATTTAATTGCCGCGCTGCCACACCTAGCTCGCGGGCGATGCTTTTAAGCTCTTTAGCCATGGATTTGAGCTGTTCTGGTGATGCAAAGCGCATCATCGCTTTAAGCGTTTCCAGCCGCTGCTTTAAAAAGCCGACTTTCTGCGAAGCATTTTGCATCGCTGACTCTTTCGGGCTGGGCAGGGCCGCCAGTTGCTCAAACGCCTCTTTCTGCTTTTTAAGGCGTTTAGTCAGTGCATCGTCAGCATCCGGTGCTGCCACCATCGGGCTCTTTTGGCTCGCGACCCGAGACACCTTCAAAGCGGAAGACGATTCGTGACGGGTGCCTATCAACATAAAATTGGAAAATCCGATCTTCATGGTCGATCCTTCTTTGTTATTAATAGACGTTATCGGCCATTTGTAAGCTAACTTTAGTAAGGTTGAACTGGCTTGAGGGATACCGCCGCTTAGGATGATTGATAGGAGTAAGGTTCGGAATTTATGACGATGCCAACCAACGATACGATTGTCTGGCAGCGGTTGGACCTGCCAGGGCATGAGTTATGTAGCGTGAGCAGCGGCGAAAAAGGCCACCTACTGACAGGATCTTCCATCTTCGTAGCCGAGGGCAACAAGTGCTTGCTCTCCTACAGAGTCGTGTGCGATGCGGCTTGGAAAACGCAAGAAGTGCATGTGGTCGGTAACATTAATGATGAGCCGATTGATGTGATACTTATGGTCGAGCCTGGCAATGTGTGGACGTTGAACGGAGTTGAGCAACCTCAGGTTGAAGGGTGTATTGACGTTGATCTCGCCTTTTCACCAGCGACGAATTTGCTGCCTATCAGACGATGCAATATGGCTATAGGAGACTCCGAGCAGGCAGTCGCTGCTTGGTTAACATTTCCAGAGATGACGTTAGAAAAGCTCCCCCAACGCTACACAAGGCTATCAGAATTAATATTTCACTATGTATTGAGCGGCGGTGATTTCGAAACGGAATTAACGGTAAAATCATCAGGTTTTGTATCTAACTACCCGCTGTTGTGGCGAGAAGAGCATGGCGAATGGCCATCGTAGCTTCAATGATGGCCGGGCCTGGACAATGAGCCTTCGGTATTGTGGCAGCAAGCTTATATTCAGCTTCCATAAATCGGTTTGGGCGGTATAAAGCAATGCACATTGCTAGGTTGAAAGCAGCACAGAGTGATCGTGATTTTATTTGGCGTGCTTATGAAAGCGCTTACCAGAATGTTGTCGAGCGTCAATTCGGCACGTGGGAGGCCGAGCTTCAAATGCCAGCTTTTGATGAAAAATGGCGCCAGGGTGGTTTTGAAGTCTTGGAGCTAAACGGTAGGTGTGTAGGGGCAGTATGGGTAACCAATGAAGTGGAGTTTCTACAACTTCGGGATCTGTTTCTTTTAGCGGAATATCAAGGGCGGGGAGTTGGTGCACACATTGTGCGCCAGGAGCTTGAAAAGGCCAGAGTGCTGGGCGTGCCTTTACGGCTTCGTGTTTTAAAGCAGAGCCAAGCCATCGCCTTGTACGAGCGGTTGGGTTTTACAATATGCGGTGAGACATCAACGCAGTACTGGATGGAAGCGAACTAACACGCTGTTTTCGTCGATACAGCATCAATCAATACAGATTACGTATAAAAAGCCCCGGCTATTACGCTAGGGCTTTGAATAAACGCTTTTCTCTGTTTATTAAACCCGCTAACTCTTTTTCCTGGTCGCTTTTTTGGCGCTTTCAGTGTGTTGGCTGTTGGTGTCGCCACCCGGAAAATGCGCCCGCACCAACTCTAACAACCCTTGGGTCGAGGCATCAAAGTCGGCTGCGTTCGTATCAATACGTTCGCTAATTTCACCGGCAATGCGCTTGCCTAGCTGAACACCCCATTGATCAAACGAGTTGATGTTCCAGATCACGCCTTGAACAAAGACCTTGTGCTCGTAGAGTGCGATTAGCGCGCCGAGATTGCGGGGAGTGAGTTCATCCAACAGTAACGTACTGGATGGACGGTTGCCGGGACAGCTGTAGGGGTCGTGCTGGCTTAACTCTTTACCGTCGCCCTGGCTGCCTTCCATAAAAGCGTTAGCCTGGGCGAGCATGTTGGTTAATAGCGCAAAGTGGTGGTCTTCCATGCCTGATTCGGGTTTGAGCGAGGCGATAAAGTCGATAGGTACGTAACGCGTGCCCTGGTGCAGCAGTTGGAAGAAGGCGTGTTGACCATTGGAGCCGGTTTGACCCCATACAATCGGGCCGGTTTTATAGTTGACCGGGTGGCCGAAAATATCCACCGATTTACCGTTGGACTCCATATCCAGCTGTTGCAGGAAGGAGGGCAACTGGTTAAGCGCCTGGTCGTAAGGCACGATGGCTTGGGTTTCTGCGCCAATAAAATTGATATACCAGATGCCGATAAGCGCCATGAGCACCGGCATGTTCTCGGAAAAAGGCGTCTCAATAAAGTGGCGGTCCATCTCGTGGGCACCTTCCAGTAGCTCAATAAACCCTTCAAAACCGATAGATAACGCAATCGGTAAGCCGATTGAGGACCACATGGAGTAGCGCCCGCCTACCCACGCCCAGAACTCGAACACGTTCTCTTCACGAATGCCGAATTCTATAGCCGCTTTGCGGTTGGTAGAAGCGGCTACAAAGTGGGCACCTACATCCGCGTCGCTTCCGGCGTTCTCCAGGAACCAGCGCCGCGCTGTTTTTGCATTGAGCAGCGTTTCCTGGGTGGAAAATGTCTTGGTCGAGACGATAAACAGCGTGGTGGCCGGGTCCAGGCGCGAAAGCACCTTCTGGATATGCGTGCCGTCCACGTTGGATACAAAGTGAAAGTGCATCTCCGGATGACGATATTTAAGTAGCGCGCGCACCGCCATGTTGGGGCCAAGGTCCGAGCCGCCAATCCCGATATTAACGACATCCTTGATCGATTGGCCGCTGTAGCCTTTCCATTCTCCGCTGCGTACCGTTTCAGAAAACTGTTTGATCTGTTCGCGGGTGCGGGTAATTTCCGGCATGACGTCTTCGCCGTCGACATACACCGGTTCGTCACTCAGGTTACGCAGCGCGGTATGCAGTACCGGGCGGTTTTCGGTAACGTTGATAATATCGCCAGAAAACATTTGTGCCCGGCGCTGCACCAGTGCGGAGTGGTCAGCAAGCTCTATCAGTTTGGTGAGCACTGCGTCGGAAACATGGTGCTTTGAATAGTCCAGAAACAGACCGCCTACCTTGAGGTTCATCTTCTCAAAGCGCTTTGGGTCGTTAGTGAAGTAGTCCCGGATGCGGTCGTTATGGGTGTTGTCGCGCAGGCGTTCAAGCGCCTGCCACGTAACGCTACGGGTGAGTTGAAACATAGAGCGCGTGTCCGTTGTTGTTGAGTGGCAAATGTTAACTGGGGTAAATGGCGGTGATATCGATTATGTAAAAATACTACATAAAAAAGTGATAAGGGCAACTATCGGTTGAGCGTGGCGATAAAACAGGTAATAAAACAGCAATGACGTCAGCAGCTTTTATACTGGGCTAACCACGAGCAGGCATTGCGCCTGCTCGTGTTGAGCTAACACTTAGCTGGCGACGGCCACTTGAGCGGCGCCGCGTTTAATAAAGGCGTAGCTCAGGCCAGTGATGAGTGAGCCTGCCACAATGGCGCCCAAGTAAAGCAGTGGCGGGGTGATTGCATTAGGAATCAGCAGGACAAAAATACCCCCGTGCGGGGCCATTAATTGGGCACCCACCAGCATCGAAAGTGCACCCGTAACGGCGCCCCCAGCGATACAAGCGGGAATAACGCGCAGCGGATCTTTGGCCGCGAACGGAATCGCGCCTTCACTAATAAAGCACAACCCCAGTACGAACGAAGCCTTGCCGGCTTCACGTTCCGGCTCGGAGAACTTATTGCGTGCCACGAAGCTTGCGATACCCATGCCAATGGCCGGTACCATGCCTGCCGCCATAATCGCGGCCATGGGGCCGTAGGTGCCTGAGGCCAAGAGGCCCACACCAAAGGTGTAGGCCGCCTTGTTAACCGGGCCGCCCAAGTCAAAGCACATCATGGTGCCCAGCAAAATACCCAGCAATACAGCATTGGTGGAGTCCATCGACGCGAGGAAGTTGGTTAACGCATTAAGCAGCGCAGCAACCGGTTCGCCCACGATGTAAATCATGACCAGGCCAGTCACAAGGCTCGCGATCAGCGGAATAATCAGGATGGGCTTAAGTGACTCGATGCTCGAAGGCAGCTTCACATGGCGAGTGACTGCAAGGGCTACGTAACCGGCTAGAAAGCCTGCCAGAATACCGCCAATAAACCCCGAGCCAATGTCCGCCGCCAGCATGCCGCCAATCATACCCGGCGCAATACCTGGGCGGTCGGCAATTGAGTAAGCGATATAGCCTGCTAATACCGGAATCATCAACGCAAACGCGGTGCCGCCGCCAATCTGCATTAACGCAGCGGCCAGGGTGCCTTCCTGCTCGAACGCCTCGATGCCGAACATAAACGACAGGGCGATCAGCAGCCCGCCCGCCACTACCATGGGCAGCATAAACGACACGCCGGTGAGCAGGTGTTTATACACGCCTTTCTCTTTCAGGCTTTTGCTTTCATTTGAAGCCGTATTAGCCGTGCCTGCACTTTCCACACTGGCCTGGGCCAAGGCGTTTTCAATCGTTGCCTGGGATTTTTTAAGCGCCGTACCGGTCGAGGTGCGGTACACGCGTTTACCGGAAAAACGCGTTGGATCAACTTCAATATCGCAGGCCAGAATGACAACGTTGGCGGCGGCGATTTCGTCTTCCGTTAGCTTGTCTTGGGCGCCGACTGAGCCCTGGGTTTCCACACGTATGGAGTGGCCCATGGCGTTGCCCGCCTCAGCCAGCGCTTCTGCGGCCATAAAGGTATGAGCAACACCGGTGGGGCAGGCGGTAACGGCTACAATGGTTTGGCCGCCTGCAGCGGCTGGCGCTTTTGTTTGAGAGGTAGCCGCCAGGGCGCTATACAACGGTGCTTCGCGTTTAGCGGTGGTTAAAAACGCGTCCGGGTCAGGCAGTGCTTGAGCAATCGGTGCCTGGTAAAGGCGTTTGCCTTCAAATCGCTCCGGTGCGGGTACGTGCTCGGCGGCCACGACAATTAAATCGGCATGGGCAATTTGTTCGGCAGTGGCGGCCTCGACCGGTGCCAGTTCTCCGTGCATTTCTACATGCACTTTCCAACCCAAGCGCTGAGCGGCTTGTTCAAGGCGTCGGGCGGCCAAAAAAGTCGTTGCCATGCCGCTGGGGCAGGCTGTAATTAGAATAATATTCATTGTGACGTTCCCTCGGTGCGGCTGGCGTGCAGGCGCTGGACCTGAGTATGTTGTAGGAGTACGGCAAAGTCGTCCGCGTGGGCATTGCCCACGCCAACATGGCGAACAGATTCGGCGGAAAGCGCCGTGGCAAAACGCAGTGTTTCTTCGTCACTTTGCTGGCTGAGCACGCCGTGGAGCATGCCAGCCACAAAGGTATCGCCGGCACCCACGGTATTGGCTGCCTGAACGCGGGGCGGCGTTGACTGCCAGGTGCCCTTGGCGTTTACCCAAATAACGCCGTCGGCCCCGGCAGAAAGTAGCGCTTGGCCAATACCTGCCTGATAAAGGCGGCAGGTGGCGCTTACTCGCTTGGCGTGATCATCCAGTGCCTCACCGGCCCAGTGGGCAAGTTCCAATTCATTGGGTTTAACGGCTTCGGGGGCTACCTCAATCGCGCACAGCAGGGCTTCGCCACTGGTATCCACCCATAACGGCACGCCGGTGGCTTTTAGTTCCGTTAGCAGCGTGGCAAAGCTTGTCAGGCTTAAGCCAGGGGGCAGGCTACCTGCCACAAGAATGGCATCGACAGGCTCAGCGTTTAGTTGCTGTTTAATGCTGTTTAGAAGGGCGGCGACTTGCGTGGCGTCTACGCCGATACCGGGGCCGTTAATGTCGGTCACCCGGCCGCTTTTTTCCGCCAGCTTGGCATTAATACGGGTTTCCCCCGGCACGCGGACAAAGGCATCCGTAACGCCCAGCTGGGTAAACGCCCGTTGGAAGGGGCCATCGTTATCGCGCCCGAGAAATCCGCTCACTACCACGTGATGGCCCAGCGAGGCCAGCACTCGTGCAACGTTAACGCCTTTGCCCGCGGCTTCCAGTTGCGCGTTCCTGGGACGGTTAACCATGCCCAGCGTTAACTCTTCAAGATCAAACGCCAAATCCAGCGCTGGGTTGAGCGTAACGGTAATAACCCGGGCCATTAGTGTGCCTCCAGCGCGTCGCGCACAGCGGCGCTGGTCGCCTGGCTTAGGGCCAGTTGCGCACTGGCTTGGGCATCGGCCAGATCGAACTCACGCAGGCGAGCTTTCACCAGCGGAATTTGCCGGGCGCTAACTGAAAGCTCATCAACGCCTAACCCAACCAATACGGGAATAGCCGCCGTATCCGAGGCTAGTTCACCGCAAACGCCGACCCATTTACCTTGGGCATGAGCGGCGTCAACGGTCATCTGGATCAAACGCAGAACCGCCGGGTGCAGGCCATCTGCCTGGGCAGAGAGCTCTGGATGACCGCGGTCAATCGCCAGCGTGTACTGGGTTAAATCGTTGGTGCCAACCGAGAAGAAGTCCACCTCGGCGGCAAGCGTTGGCGCCAGCAATGCGCTGGAGGGAATCTCAATCATCACGCCTAGCTGCACGTCGCTTGCGCGCTCATCCGCGGGAATTTCCGCAAGCAAACGGTCAAAAATGGCTTTGGCGGCGCGAAATTCAGCCACGTCCTTGACCATTGGCAGCATAATCCGCAGCGGTCTGGACGTCTCTTCTGAACCCGCTACCGGGGCGGCTGCCATGAGTAGCGCGCGCAGTTGGGTTTCGAGTACGTCGGGCTCGGTTAACGCCAGGCGAATGCCACGCAGACCCAAAAACGGGTTGTCTTCCTGGGGGACTGGCCAGTAGGGCAGAGGCTTGTCGCCACCCACATCCAGGGTACGCGCTACTAACGGGCGGCCATTCAGGGCGTCGATGGCCTGCCGATACTCGGCGGTTTGCGTGGCAAGGTCGGGTGCGCTTGAGTGGGCCATAAACAGGAACTCAGTGCGCAGCAGGCCAACGCCCTCGGCACCACGTTCAACCGCATCTTCTGCATGAGCGGTGTTGCCCAGGTTAGCAGCCACCTCCACGTAGTGGCCATCGCGGGTTTGGGCGCGTTCATAACGGCGTTCCCAGGCATCGGCTTCGCGGGCCTGTAAATCAAGCAACTGCTGCTCGGCGCGGCGTAAGCGCTGCTCAGAAGGCGAAGGAATGAGGCGGCCATGTTCACCATCAAGAATCATCATGCTGGCATTGGCTAAGACCATTACCGCTTTGCCCGCGCCTACCACCGCGGGTATGCCCAGTGCACGGGCCAAAATAGCGCTGTGGGCAGTGGCGCCGCCACGTTCGGTCAAAAGACCGCGCACACGGGAGGTATCCAGGCGCGCTACGTCGGAAGGACCGATATCGTCCATCACCAGAATGTAGGGGTGGTTGGGTGGCTCGGGAAGTTGGGTGTCGCACAAAACACTCAGCACGCGGCGACCCACATCACGCAGGTCGGCGGCACGCTCGGCAAGCAGGCGGTCGGCGAGCATTTCCTGTGCGTGGGCGGCGGTTTCAATCGCTTCCCACCAGGCCGCCTCGGCTGAACGGCCTTCACGAATGGCATCTTCGGCGGCGCGGTGCAGCTCGGGGTCATCCAGCATCTCTTCATGCATGGAGAGAATGTCGGCCACTTCGCCACCCGGCGCATTGCGCACCAGGGCTTCCAGCTGGGCAATGCCCTCCTGGATGGCATTGTGCAGCCGGGTCAGTTCGCGGTCGGGATTGTCAGCCTGTTCCGGGTAATCAAAGTGCTGAGGGCGAATAACAAACACCGGCGCAATCGCAAGCCCGGGGGAGGCCGCAATCGCCGTATGCGGTGTATCGGCTGTCAAAGGCTTAACGGTTTCCTCGTGAGCAGGGTGGGTCGCCAGCTGCTCTCGGCCACTGTCAAAAGGCGCTACCTTTTCACCCAAACCGCCTTCAATTGCATTCGCGACGTTGGCCAGTGCCTGTGGTGCTTCGCTGCCTTCGCCAGAAAGCACCAGCCACTGGCCACGGCGTGCACCCAAACCGATGACTTTGGTCAGGCTCGCTGCGGAAACGCTGGCGGGGCTGCCTTCTTCCAGGCGAACGTTAATCGCAACGGCCTGTGCTCGAGCTACCTGCACCAACTGTTTAGCCGGGCGGGCGTGCAGGCCGTGGGGATTTAATACCCGCACGCGCTGGGTATGCGTATTGGCCGTTTCACCTGCAAGCTGAGCCAGCACCTGGGCGGCATCGGCCTTTAGTAACGCGTGGCTTGGGGTGTTTTCGAGCACCTTCTGAAGTTGCTCCAACAGGGAGGTGTGCGCGCTTCCCTGTGCTGCCAGGCAAAACAGGCCGTGAACAGCATGGCCGTTCTCTTCCATGCGTGCTTCGACCGGTGTCGCCACGCCCAGCGCAGGCTGTTGGACGCCGCTGGCGCTGCTGGCAAGCCAAAAACCGTCGCCCAGCCAAACCGGCGGTTTCGCCGCAATATCGGCAATAAAGTGGTTATCTACGCAGCCACTTTGGCGTAAGCGGGCGGCCGCTGCCAGGGCCAGTTCCTGAACACTCTGTGCGGGAAACTGCAGGCAAAGCGTGTCGCTATCCAGCTTGGGCGCGGGGGCAGATTTAGACAGCAGGCGAGCGACGTCCTCGGTGGAGCGGGCTGCGGCAAGCGCTTCAGCAACGCCGTCACGGTCCAGTACGTGCGTTAGGGCGCGCAAAATATCCAAATGTTCATCATTTTGTGCGGCAATCGTCACCAGTACATAGACGCGGTTGCCATCGTGCCATTCGATGCCTTCTGGAAATTGCAGTACTCGAACGCCAGTCCGCTTAACATGCTGGCGGCTTTCGGGCGTGCCGTGGGGAATGGCGATAGCATTACCCAGATAGGTAGATGACTGCGCCTCACGGGCATGCAGGCCCTCGCGATAGGCAGGATCAACCAGCCCCGCGTCAGCCAGTACCCGGGCGGCCTCATCCAGCGCCGCTTGCCAATTGTTGGCGTGGCGGTCAAGCAAGATGTCATTAGGACCGAGTGTGAGCATGCAATTCTCCTGTAAGGACGAGTCCGGTAACGGCTCGACGGCGACGTAAAGGACACAAATGCCGAGTAACGGTATTGATCGATGCCTACCGTCTATGATGATAATGCTGAAACGATTCAGCTAAAGGCGCAAGGGGTGTGTTTTTAGACTTTGGTGGGGGTCTCGTCAAGGCGCTGTTACACTTTGCAGGCTTATAAGGAGAAAAAACATGACATTAGCCGATATTGCGCGGCTTGCAGGTGTTTCACGCACCACGGCCAGTTATGTCATTAATGGGCAGGCTGAACAGCGTCGTATCAGTGCCGCCACGATTGAAAAGGTCATGAGCGTTGTTCGTGAGCATCAATATCAGATTGATCCACAGGCGGCGGCGCTGCGCCGAGGTGCCAGTCGGCTGATTGGTTTAATCGTGCCTGACCTTGAAAACATCAGCTATGCACGCTTGGCGAAGCGCTTGGAGCGTGGTGCGCGCGAGCAAGGATATCGGCTGCTGATTGTAAGCTCGGATGACTGTGCCGAAAGTGAGCGCGCCCTGGCGCTTGCCCTGCGTGCTCAGCGCTGTGAAGTACTGATTACTGCCAGCTGCCTGGCCGACGTTGACCCATTTTATAGGGAATTGGTTAACGACGGCTGGGCCGTGGTGGGCATGGACCGAGGGCTGGATAGCCACTACTTTTCCAGTGTTGTTAGTGATGATCACGATGCCGCTGAGCGTTTAACGCTCTCGGTACTTAACCAGGATACGCGGCGAGTTGCCTGGCTTGATGCCATGCCTGAGTTGTCTATTAGTCGTGAGCGCCGGGCCGGTTTTGAGGCCGCGTTAAAAGATCGCGATATCGAGGAAGTGTATTTGAGCGCTGAGCGCTACGAGCGTAGTGAGGCGATGGAACTTGCCCAACAGCTGATTAGCGAGCCCAAGGGGCTGGATGCACTGGTGACCGCATCGTATACCTTGATGGAGGGCGTTTTAGATGCGTTTTTAGAACGTGGAGGGCTTTCCAGGCATATCCGGCTTGCCACTTTTGGTGATCACCGCCTGCTGGATTTTTTGCCTCAGCCGATTAATTCGGTGCACCAGGATTATGATCGGATAGCAGAATTGACGCTTAACAGTGCGCTAAAAACTGCCCGAGGCCAGGGGGGCGTCGGGCAGCAGGTCGTTAAGCGGCATCTTTTTCAGCGTGGGTAAGGGCGCTAAATCCTTAAGTTAAACCCTGGCGCTGGCCCAGGCGTTAGCATCGGGTATCGACATATCGTAGCGCTCACTTAGATAGGGCGATGAGAGCAGGAAGTCCGCACTGGCTGCGTTGTTGGCGACAGGTACATTCCACAGCGTGGCAAGGCGTAGCAGCGCTTTAACATCGGGGTCGTGGGGCTGTGGAGCAAACGGGTCCCAGAAGAACACCAATATATCGAGCTTTTGCTCGGCGATGCGTGCGCCTATCTGCTGGTCGCCGCCTAGTGGCCCGCTCATTAATCCTTCAACGGTCAAGCCCAGTTGTTGAGTTAACCGGCCTGCGGTGGTGCCCGTACCCATTAAGTGATGCTGGCGCAGCGTCTCCTGCCAGCGTTCCGCCCACTCCAGTAGTTCACTCTTTTTGCCATCGTGGGCGATAAGCGCAATACGCTTTTGAGCGGGTAAGGTACGTAGCGCTTGGCGAGGCGGTCGGGCATCGTTCATTGTTTATTCTCCTGATGTTTCCTGCTCAATAGCGATAATCTTCATGGTGTTGGTGCCGCCATGAGCGTTCATATGATCGCCGCGAGTCAGAATAATATGCCCACCCGGGCGTGCTAGGCCATAGGCTTTAAGCAATTTCAGCGCCTGCTGGTTTACTTCAGTGGGCTCCATCTGGGTGGTGTTGAAGGGGAGCGATACCACGCCACGGTAAAGTGCCATGCGGCGCTGGGCGACGGGACTATGCGCCAGGCCAACAATTGGCAGGCCAGAACGAATGCGCGAGGCAATCAGCGGTGTGTAACCGGTGGAGGTCATGCAGGCAATCGCGCTAACGCCGGTTAAATGGTTCGCGGCGTACATGGCCGAAAGGGCGATGGTTTCATCCATGCGCTCAAAGCCTTCATGCATGCGGTGGCCAGACGACTGTGCCAGCCGCTCGCGCTCGGCGCCTAAGCAAACACGGTCCATGGCTTCAACGGTTTCTACCGGAAATTCACCGGCTGCCGTTTCTGCTGAAAGCATAACGGCGTCGGTCGCATCCAGCACCGCATTGGCCACATCGAACACCTCGGCGCGTGTGGGCAGCGGGGATTCGATCATCGACTCCATCATTTGGGTGGCGGTAATCACGGCGCGGTTAAGCGAGCGGGCATGTTTGATGATGCGCTTTTGGGTGCCTATGAGTGCTTCATCGCCAATTTCTACACCCAGGTCGCCACGCGCCACCATAACGGCTTCAGAGGCAATAATGATGCCGTCCAGCGTTTCATCATCTGCCACTGCCTCGGCACGCTCCAGCTTGGCGACTAGGCCAATCTCTTTGCCTTCTTCGCCCAGCAGTGCGCGTGCTTCCCGCATATCGTCTGCTGAACGCGGAAAGGAGACCGCCAGATAATCCACGCCGATTTCCACTGCCGTTTTTAAATCGGCCTTGTCTTTGTCGGTTAAGGCGGGAGCAGAAAGGCCACCGCCCTGTTTGTTGATGCCCTTGTTGTTGGAGAGCTTGCCACCCACATGAACACTCGTGTGTATTTCCTGGCCCGCAATGGAGGTCACATCCAGGACAACGCGGCCGTCATCCAGCAGCAGCCGGTCGCCGGGGGCTACATCATCAATAAGTGATGGGTAGTCACAACCAACGCGTTCACTGTTGCCCGCATTGGTATCCAGCGCCATGTCTAGAATAAACGCTTCGCCTACTGATAAATGAATAGGGCCTTCAGCAAAACGCGCGATGCGAATTTTAGGACCTTGTAAATCGCCTAGTGCAGCAACACATTTACCTAAGCGCTGGGCGATATCGCGAACATCCTGTAGGCGTCGGCGATGATCATCGGCAGAACCGTGGGAGAAGTTAAGTCGAACGACATCGACGCCTGCCGTGATCATCGCCTCAAGAATACCTGGCTGGTCGCTGGCAGGGCCTAGTGTGGCAACAATTTTGGTACGGCGAAGCGGCAAAGGTGAATTCGATAGGCTCATGAGCAGGCTCTCCTTAAATATTAAAAAAAAGCAAAAAACCAGTGTTGTCAGACTGCAAGGTGACTGCTTAATTGTCGGCGTGAAGTGTAGACGACCATAGTGATAATATAGTAATTTTACTACAAATAGGTTATTCGATAGCCAGCAAAGCAGCGTTGTAAGCGATTTTGTTCTTTTTAAAACGCTTTTACGTGTCTTTTTGGTAATTTTTTTACTTGAATGAAGCCATCCACCACCGAGCATGAGGTGTCAGCATGACGATCAGAGTTGCTATTAATGGGTTTGGACGGATCGGCCGTAACGTCTTACGCGCCCTGTATGAAAACGATTACCGTGACAAAATTCAGGTAGTGGCGATTAATGACCTTGGCGATCCTTCGCTAAATTCGCATTTACTACGCCACGATACGGTGCATGGGCATTTCCCCTTCACTGTAGAGCACGACGCAGAAAGTATCAGCGTTGACGGCGACCGCATTGCGATCTCTTCCGAGCGCGATCCTGCCAGCCTCCCTTGGGCATCCATGAATATCGATTTGGTCATGGAGTGCACGGGGCTATTTACCAAGCGAGAAGCTGCTGCCAAGCATTTGGAAGCGGGCGCTAAACGAGTACTGATTTCGGCACCCAGCCCGGATGCGGATGCAACGATTGTTTTCGGTGTTAATGATGACGTGCTGACTGCTGAGCATAAGGTTGTCTCTAATGCATCTTGCACGACTAACTGCCTGGCACCTGTCGCCAAAGCGCTGAACGACACCATAGGTATCGAAAACGGCCTGATGACGACCGTTCACGCTTATACCAATGACCAGAATCTTTCGGATGTTTATCATACCGACCCGTACCGCGCACGCAGCGCCACTCACTCCATGATCCCGACCAAAACCGGAGCCGCCGCTGCGGTGGGTTTGGTGCTGCCTGAGCTGGAAGGTAAGCTGGATGGGCTGGCCGTGCGCGTACCGGTGATTAACGTGTCGTTGGTGGATCTAACCTTTAACGCAGGGCGCGATACCAGCAAGGAAGAGATCAACCAGATCCTCGAAAAGGCCGCTGCCAATTCGAGCGTACTGGCTGTCAATGCTCAACCGCTGGTATCCATTGACTTTAACCATGACGCGCATTCATCAACGTTTGATGCCAATCACACTCGTGTGAATGGCCGTTTGGTGAAAGTAATGGCGTGGTACGACAACGAGTGGGGTTTCTCCAACCGTATGCTGGATACCGCCATTGCGATGCAGGCAACCGCAAAATAGTTATTTTTGAAGTGCGCTGTTAATGTTTGATTTAAAGGCCGAAAATTTATTTTCGGCCTTTATTTTTAATAAAAAGAATCTTTTTTTAACAGGACTGCATTCAAAACGTCTCCTCGCGTGTATCCCCTATACAGCCACTATTTACGGCGGTTGATAATAATCCTCAAGGAGACTGAAAATGACCACTCATCATTTCACGCGTACCGCACTAGGCGCAGCGCTGATTGCATCCTTCAGTCATGCCGCACTAAGAGGCCTATGGCTGGCAAGCGAGCCAGCGCATAAGTGCCCCAGCTATGGAGGTCATTCTTCCTATGGTGGCGGCATCAGTGGGGGTATCCAGTGGTAGCGGCAGGTGCTATCAAGCACGTAGAGTGTGTTTATAGCGAAATAAAAGCGCGTCGAACCGCTCCAAAAATATTTTATTGTAGTAAAATTACATTAAATATTGCGCATGATGCCTTTTTCTAGATAGATTTTAGGTAATCTAACCACGTAGATGGTCGTGGATAATAAATAGGAGCAGAGATGAGCCAGTCATATGCCTCCCCAGGCGCCCCATTAGGTGAACGTGACCATGCCATTGATCTAGCGCTTTTCGGGGCGTTGGGCGACCTCGCCATGCGCAAGCTGTTTCCTGCTTTATATCATCTTGACCGTGAAGGTCTGATGCCCGAAAGCACCCGCATTATGGGGCTGGCGCGTCAGGAGCATGATGTGGCGTCGTTCAGGCAACTGGTTGGCGGCGCATTGCGTAAACGGCTCAAAAGCAGCGAACTAGAGGACTCAAGCTTTGAGCGCTTTCTAAATCGTCTGGATTATCGTCAGCTCGATTTTTCAACAGTAGAGGGCTTTGAAGCCATTCGCGAATGGCGAGAAGGCTCAAAACAACCGATGGTGGTGTACCTTTCTGTTGCCGCTCGTATTTATGGCGATATTTGTCACCATCTTCAGGCCAGTGGAAGTCTGGACGAAGACTCCCGCGTCGTTGTTGAAAAACCGATTGGCTACGATCTGGCATCGTCTGAACAGATCAACAATGCCATTGGTGCTGTATTTCCTGAGTCACGGGTATACCGCATTGACCACTACTTGGGTAAAGAAACGGTTCAGAACCTGATTGCGCTGCGCTTTGCCAATCCGCTCTTCGGCACTCAGTGGAACCAGAATCATATTTCCCACGTTGAGATTACCGTGGCCGAAAAGGTCGGTATTGAGGGGCGTTGGGGCTATTTTGATGATGCCGGCCAACTGCGTGACATGGTGCAGAACCACCTGCTGCAGCTGTTATGTCTGATCGCCATGGACCCACCCTCTAACCTGGATGCGGATGCCATTCGTGATGAAAAGGTAAAAGTGTTGAAAGCGCTGAAACCTTTTACAGGGGAGGCGCTAGGGCGCGATGTGGTACGCGGGCAATATATTGCCGGCACCAGCGATGGCCAAGCGGTGCCTGGTTACCTGGAGGAAGAGGGCGCTAATACCCAGAGCCAGACGGAAACCTTTGTTGCGATGAAAACCGAGGTGTCTAACTGGCGTTGGGCGGGTGTGCCTTTTTATCTTCGCACCGGTAAGCGGATGCCCGAAAAGCTGTCGCAAATTGTGATCCATTTCCGCCAGCAGCCGCACTATATCTTTGATCCGGACCAGCGCGATATTGCTTCTAACAAGTTAATTATTCGCCTTCAGCCGGAAGAGGGAATTGCCCTACAAGTACTTACCAAAGACAGTGGCCTGGATAAAGGCATGCGTTTGCGCCCAGGGCCCTTACATCTTGATTTTAATAGTGCCTTCCCTAAATCACGTATTCCCGATGCTTATGAGCGCCTCTTGCTTGAAGTCATGAAAGGCCAACAGTATCTGTTTGTACGCCGTGATGAGGTGGAGCACGCTTGGCGCTGGTGCGATCAGTTAATTGCCGGTTGGCAGAGTCGTGAAACCCCACCGAGGCGCTATCCGGCGGGCTCCTGGGGGCCGGTTGCCTCCATTGCGATGATTACCCAGGATGGCCGCAGCTGGTACGAGGATTATTAACATGAGCCAACAACGTCAAAAGCTGGCGGAACAGCTAGCTGAAGCGGTCGCGCAGGCCTTGAGTGAAGATCTAGACCGCCAGGAGCGCGTGCTTCTGGTCGTGTCCGGTGGCACGACCCCGGTACCTTTTTTTAAAGCCTTGGCCGCCAAGCCGCTAGCCTGGTCGCGTATCGATATCACCTTGGCGGATGAGCGCTGGGTGGATGAACAAAGCAGCGACAGCAACGCCAGGCTGGTGCGTGAAAACCTGCTGCAAGGCGCTGCCGCCGCGGCGCGTTTTGTGCCGCTAACCGCAGAAGCTTCAACGCCAGAAGAGGGCGTCGCGGCGGTAGCCGAACAGACCGCATCGCTTAGCTGGCCAGCCAGCGTGGTGATACTTGGTATGGGGGGGGATGGCCATACAGCCTCGCTGTTCCCGGATAGCCAGGAACTCGGGTTAGCGCTTTCTACTGATGAGCCGTTGGTGGCGGTGAGAACCCCTAGTCAACCACAGCCGCGGATTACCTTTTCAGCGTCCCGGCTACACCAGGCACATCGGCATATTTTACATATTACCGGTGACGATAAGCGTGCCGTACTGGCCAATGCCTTGAACGGCGATGATGTGCGGCAACTGCCAATACGTGCCTTTTTGTCATGCCCCTTGGCTATTTACTGGGCACCTTAACAATCAATTAATAATAGATTTCCGGAGACTTACGATGTCGATAGATAAACAGTTACCTTCAACGCGCACCGCTGAACTTGACAGCATTTGCCTTAAAGCGGAAGTGATTCCGGTGATCACTATTGATCGCCTTGAAGATGCCGTGCCGCTTGGAAAGGCCCTGGTAGAGGGCGGTTTAACAGTTCTCGAAGTCACCCTGCGTACCGACTGTGCGTTGGAAGCCATTAAGCGCATGCGTGAAGCGTTACCCGGAGCAAGCATTGGTGTGGGTACCGTACTCACCCCTGCTCAATATCGCCAGGCCGAAGAAGTAGGTGCTGATTTTGTCGTAACGCCGGGCACGACCGAGGCACTTTATCGTTACGGTATCGAAAGCTCAGTACCCATGCTGCCGGGTGTTTCGACCATATCAGAGCTGATGACCGGCTGGCAGTTCGGTTATCGCCGCTTCAAGTTCTTCCCGGCGGAGTCCAGCGGTGGCGTTAAAGCACTCAAGGCCTTTGGTGCCCCGATCCCTGGCGCGAAATTTTGCCCCACGGGCGGCATCACGGTCGAGAATGCGGCATCCTACCTGTCACTGCCCAACGTCATGTGCGTAGGTGGCTCCTGGCTCACGCCCGCCAAGTTGGTTGAAGCCGAAGATTGGGAAGGCATTCGCAAATTGGCTCAGGAAGCCGCTGAACGTTTTCATCATTAATGGAGCGCCTGGGTTTGTACGCCCAAGGCTATTTCAAGGGCTATTCCAAAGACTATTTCAAGGGCTATCCACAGGTTTAGGCGATTTCTAAAGGTCTTCCTGCCCAATCACCGGGCAACGTCATGTTGCCCGGTTTTTTTATGCAAAATAACACGTTAGGTAAGACCAAAGGGGGATAAACGTTAATCCACCGCTCCGTTAGAATCTCTACGGAGATATGTCAGACATTTATTCGCACTGCGCATGTACAACACGATGACTAAATAATGGAGCAAGCCAACATGCATATGCTGACCCTGGCGTCTTTCCTGTTTTTTACAGGGCTGGTCGCTTTTATTACGTGGCGTATCACACGCCGGGATGATCACTCCAGTACCACTGGTTATTTCCTGGCAGGGCGCTCGCTGACCTTCCCGCTGATTGCGGGTTCGTTGCTAATGACCAACCTCTCCACTGAGCAGATGGTAGGCCTAAACGGGGCTGCGTTTGCCGATGGGCTAAGCGTTATGGCATGGGAAGTCGTTGCAGTTATCGCGTTGGTCGCGCTGGCGCTGTTTTTCCTGCCGCGCTTTTTAAAAAGCGGTATTACTACACTGCCGCAATTGCTGGAAATCCGCTTTGATAAAGGCACCCAGCTGATTACCAACGTTATTTTCCTTATTGCCTATGCCGTTATTTTGCTGCCGATCATTCTCTATTCTGGTGCGATTGGCTTGCAGGGGATGCTGGACCTGCAAGGGCTAACCGGTATTCAGTCATCAAGCACACTGCTTTGGCTAACCGTATGGATTGTGGGCATTATCGGTGCGATCTATGCCCTATTTGGCGGGCTACGTACGGTTGCCGTTTCCGACACGCTGAACGGTATTGGGCGGTTTTGTGGTCGTCTATTTTGGCCTTCAAGCGGTGAGTGGCGGTACGGGCATCATGGAAGGCTGGAGCATTCTTAAGCAGAGCGACCCGGATAAGCTCAACTCGATTGGTGGCTCAGAGCAGCAGGTGCCGTTCTTCACGCTGTTTACCGGGGTCTTTCTGATTAACTTGTTTTATTGGAGCACGAATCAGCAGATTATCCAGCGAACGCTTGCCGCCAAAAACCTGGCCGAAGGCCAAAAGGGTGTGCTGCTGACAGGGCTTTTTAAACTGCTTGGCCCGCTGTATCTCGTGTTACCAGGTATTATTGCCTATAACCTGTATGCTGATCAGGGTGTGCAGGCTGATGAAGCCTATGGGCACTTGGTGTTTAACGTTCTACCGCCTTATTTAACGGGTTTCTTTGCGGCGGTTATGGTCGGGGCGATTCTGTCCTCGTTTAACTCCGCGCTTAACAGTACCACCACCATTTTCAGCCTGGGTATTTATAAAGGCGTGCTGAATAAAGACGCTACTGAGCAGGAGGTTGTTAAATCGGGCAAGATCTTTGGTTGGATCATGGCGATTATTACCATGATTATCGCGCCACTGCTGGCCGGGCAGGATAGTCTATTCGGCTACCTGCAGAAGATGAACGCCATTTACTTTATTCCTATTCTGGCTGTTGTGTTGGTGGGGCTACTGACCAAACGGGTACCTCCCATGGCCGCCAAAATAGCGCTGGTGGGCGGCTGTTTATTGATCGCTGCTGGTTACTTTGTGCCGCCATTTAATCTCTTGCCTGAGATTATGAATGAGTTCCACTTCGTCGCATTGGTGTTTGCCTTGTTAGTGGTGATGATGCTGATTGTTGGCAAGCTACGTCCGCGCGAAACGGACTGGGTGCAGGAGCATGTCGGCGGTGTTGATTTAACGCCCTGGAAAGGTGCACTACCCTCAGGTGTCGCGCTGATCATTTTAGTGATCATTATTTATATAAGCTTTGCTGGATAATTGTCGATTAGGCGCTGAAAGCTAGCCCTGTTAGCAATAGCGCTGTCATCAATAGCCAGTAACAGAAAGGCCCCGTTAGTATCAACTAGCGGGGCCTTGTCGTTTTAGCGGCTATTGTTGGGTTTATGCAAGCCGTAGCGGCGGTTCGGCGAGCCCGGCTATGTCGATTTGCACGGAAAATAGCGCGCCAGCGTTCGGCTCTTTAGCAAGCTGCTCTGAAGTGAAACCCTCTTGAGCCGTCGTGATATACAGCGTTTTAAGCTCTGGGCCTGCAAACACCGGGCAAGAGGGTTGGCTGGCTGATAGATGCACTCGGCCAATAATCTCACCGTCAGCGTTTAAGCGCACAACCTCACCAGCACCCCAAAGCGCTAGCCATAGGCAGCCCTGGTTATCCATCACGGCGCCGTCGGGGCTGCCAATATGACCGGAAAAATCCGCAAAAGGCTCGGGTTCTCCGAGCGGCCAGCCTTGGTCATCCAGCGCCCAGCGCATCACAACGCCGGTTGGTGTATCCGTAAAGTAAGCGGTGGTGCCATCGGGTGAAAAGCACAGCGCATTAGGAATGCTAAGCCCGGTACGCAGCTGGCTTAGCTTGCCGCGATGCAGTCGGTAGAGGCTGCCCGCCTGGTGCTCAGCCTGTTTTCCCATACTTGAAAACCACAGGCTGCCATGCCTGTCCACACGTGCGTCATTGCTGCGCGTAACAGGGTTATCGGCTTCAACATCGGCAAAGTGGGTAATGTTGCCGCTTTCAGGGTCGAAGTGGCTCAATGAGCGCTCACCCACTAGTAGCAGGCGGCCATCCTCAAGCGGCGCGGCCAGAGAAACCATATCGTCTAGCGCTACATGATCATGCTGCTGGCTGGTGTGAGAGAGCCAGTGCAAGCGCTTGCCAATAATATCGCACCAGTAAAGCCGTCCGCTGCTGGCTTGCCACTGCGGGCCTTCTCCAAGCAGGCAACCACTATCTACTGCGACAGTTGCCTGCCATGTGGGTAATGACATTATTCTTCTCCGGCTTTTTTCCAGGCGTTAACTAACGCAACCGCCTGCTGGGCAACCGCCTTGGCGTTTTGCCCGGGTTTATAAAGTGCGCTGCCCAGGCCAGCACCATCTACCCCGGCTGCTCGCCAAGCGGCGAAATTATCGATGCCAACACCGCCTACGGCGTACAAACGAGTGTCTTCAGGCAGTACGGCGCGTACGGCTTTCATACCTTCCAGCCCGACCTGGACGGCAGGAAAAAGCTTAAGCCCTGTCGCGCCAGCGTCAAGTGCATCGAATGCTTCGGAAGGGGTAACAATGCCTGGCCAGCTCGCCATCTCAAGACGGTGCGTTTCTTCAATCACGCTGGGACGACAATTAGGCGAGACAATTAAACGCCCACCAGCGGCATGAACGTCTCGCACTTGTGCGGGGGTAAGCACGGTGCCCGCGCCAATGACCGCCTGCTCGCCAAAGGCGTTAACTAAGCGGCGAATGCTCTCTAGCGGCTTCGGCGAGTTAAGCGGCACTTCAATCTGGGTGATGCCTGCGTTAAGCACCGCATCAGCAACGTCGATAACGTCATCGGGCGTTACGCCTCGCAAAATTCCGATCAGGGGTAACGTCATAGAGCTCTCTCTGCATTATTTGTTAGCGCCTGGTGGGCGAGTCGAAGACCTGCCAGTACGGCAGTGTCGCCCTCAACGTGATGGGTCTGAAAGCCGAGCGCGTTAAGGGCCAAATGGTAACGATGACAAAGCGCTGGATTACCAATCAAGGTAACCGTTTCATCGGTAGATAATGATGGGCAGGCGCCCGCTAGCTCAAGGCCAATCGCAAGGCCAGAAAGCCGTGCCGAGAGCACGCTTGCCCGGGTGTTACCCATGGGCAGGCGGCTATCCAGTAAATCCTGCGCCCGCAGGCCGAACAGGCGGCTGCTAAACGTCTCTGGGGCCGCGTTTATCTCGCTGACGGCGGCGATGAACGCATCACGGCAGGCGGGCTCGTTTAGCGCATCGCTGCCAATGGAGTGCTTTAGAACCGACTGATTCGCCAGTAGCTGATAAAGCTCGCCTGTTAGATAGGTGGTGAACTGTGTTACCACGCCTGACTCAATGCTCGCCCATTTGGAGTGGGTGCCCGGCAGGCAGACCCGACCTGAAAAATCGGGCGCTTCGGCCGCCAGGCCAGCAAGCTGGGTCTCTTCTCCGCGCATGACATCAAAATGCTGAGCCGCGCTGTGGGTTTGGCTCAGGCCGGGCAGCAGATGCACACGCAGCTGGCCACCAACCAGCCTAGGCATCACCGCGCCGTGGCTAAGCTGGTCAAGCGAGATAGGCACCGGCAGGTAAGCGGCTTCCAGCCAGCCTTGTCGAGCGCCTGCCATGCCGCACACCATTGCCGCTATGTGGCCGTTGGCAGGTAGCCAATCGCCCACCAGGCGCAACAATTCAGCCTCGTATTCATCCGGCGTGAGCGAAAGCATGCCCTTATCGCTGCTGGCGTTGGCGATCACCTGGTGTTGCTTATCGAGCCCCCAAGCACGCAGGTTGCTTGAGCCCCAGTCCACCGCGATCCAGGCGAGCGTTTGCGGTAACGCATCAGAATCGGTACGCATGTGACGATATCTCCACGAATAAGGTTCTCCACGATTTAGAAGGCAGGGCTTACCACTCAGCGATAGAGCCGTCATCGTGCGTCCATACCGGGTTGCGCCAGCGGTGGCCTGTTTTTGCGCGCTCTTCAACATAGGCTTCATCAATTTCTACACCCAGGCCGGGGCCTTGGGGGATAGCGCAAAAACCGTCGGTGATACTTAGGGCTGTTTTGTCTACTAGGTAGTCCAGCACGTCATTGCCCTGGTTGTAGTGAATCCCCATGCTTTGTTCTTGAATGAAGGCGTTATGGCAGACAGCATCCAGCTGAAGTGAGGCGGCCAGGGTTAACGGCCCAAGCGGGCAGTGGGGCGCCAGCGCCACATCGTAGGCAGAGGCGAGGGTGGCGATTTTCAGCCCTTCGCTAATGCCGCCACAGTGGGAAATATCCGGCTGGATAATGTCGATCATGCCATCGGCCAGCAGATCGCGGAACTGAAAGCGGGTATGTAAGCGTTCGCCGGTCGCCAAGGGGTAGCTCAACCCGCCCGCAATATCTTTCAAGCAAGGCAAGTGTTCCGGTGCAACGGGCTCTTCAACAAACATGGGATGGTAAGGCTCAAGCTCACGCAGTAATGCTTTGGCCATGGGACGATGGACGCGGCCATGAAAGTCGATACCGATACCCACATCCGGCCCAACGGCCTCGCGCGCCTCACGCACTCGGGCCACGGCTTCATCGACCTTGCGATGAGAGTCGACGATTTGCATTTCGGGCGTGCCGTTCATCTTGAACGCGGTAAAGCCTTTTTCGACCAGCGCCTTGGCACCGGCGCCCACATCGCTTGGGCGGTCGCCCCCGGTCCAGGCATACATGCGCATTTTATCGCGCACCGCTCCCCCCAAGAGTTGGTGAACGGGAACACCCAAATCACGCCCTTTAAGGTCCCACAGTGCCTGGTCAATACCCGCAATAGCGCTCATCAAAATGGGGCCGCCGCGATAAAACCCGGCACGATAGAGCGTGTTCCAAAGGTGTTCGATCCGATGAGGGTCCTGGCCAATCAGGTAGTCGGAAAGTTCATGAACAGCCGCTTCTACCGTTGCGGCACGGCCTTCGATGACCGGCTCGCCCCAGCCATAACAGCCTTCATCGGTTTCGATTTTAAGAAACAGCCAGCGGGGAGGGACTTGCCATGTTTTAAGACGCGTAATTTTCATACGATATAATCCTCACGGTTAGCCGAGTGGGTACGGCAAGCGTTACTGCAGAAGTTGGTTTCAGCCCAGCTAGACGATGCCCAGATCGATAGCGGTGCGCCGCAATACCTCGCGCGCAGCGGTGTCGGCCGCGTTAATGTCGCCGGCTTTAATCGCATCCAGTACGTGGCGGTGCCGGGTCAAACTGTCGTCGAGCGTTTTAATATCGTGTTGCGAGCGATATACCAGCGCCATGATTGAAGGGCGTAATAAATGGCCCATTTGCCGCCACACCAGGTTATGCGTCGCTTGGTAGATCACATCGTGAAAGGCAACATCGAACTCAATGTGCTGGGCACGCGCGTCAGGGGTGCCTGCCGAACAGCGCATGCCTTCAAACGCTGCTTCCAGCTGTGTAATGTCATCACCGGTGGCCGCTTGGGCCGCCAATCTCGCAACCGTGGGCTCTGCTGAGAATCGAAAAGCGTAAATTGCGCGCACGAGCTGAGGGTCCAGGTTGACGAGCCCTGTCATCCATTCGCTCATCAATGGGTCAAGCAGGTGCCATTCACTCATTTCACGAACCAGCGTGCCCCGGCCCGCCGTGCGCTCTATAAGCCCGGCGGCCGTTAGGCTTGCCAATGCATTGCGTACCTGATTGCGGCTGACGGCAAAGTGCTTGCCGATATCCAGCTCCTTGGGAAAAACGTCACCGGGCTGCCAGTGGCCGGTTAATAGCGCCCTGGCCAGTAAGCGTGCCAAGTGTTCAGCGCCACCATGGTGGGCGGGCAGGGTATCCAGCGTCATGGGATGTCTCTATGAATGACTGTAATCGCGTGAGCTTATTAAATGTCAGACATTTTAACAACCAGACGAAAGTTGGTTTTAGGGGGGCCTTTTTAAAAGGACTGTTTTTAAAGTACCGTTTTAAAAGGACGAGTCTTGGAAACTGCTTTTAACGCGCCCGTAGTGCGGCAATATCATCCTGAGTGGGTAGCGCGGCGTACGCGCCAGGCCGAGTAACGGCATGAGCCCCGCAGCGGCAGGCAGTCTCCACGGCAGCGCTTAAGAAGGCGTTATCCTCGTGCCAACCTGGGGCAATGCCGTGGCGAGAAAGCTCTGCCAGTAGGCCACCAATAAACGCATCGCCACCTGCTGTGGTGTCCACCGCTTGTACACTGGGCGGCGCAATGTGCTGTGCCATGGCAGCACTTTTAAGCACCACATCGTTAGGGCCGTCAGTAATCAAAATGACGTTGACGCCTGCGGCCAAACGCTGGTTAAGCCAGGTGTCCTGAGACTGCTCGCCGCGCAGGTAATCCAGCTCCTCAAGCGATATCTTGAGCAGCTCGGCAGTATCTAAAAGCTGCATCACCAGGCCAATATCGGCGGCGGCATCTGCCCATAAATTATGTCGCAGATTGGCGTCAACGCTCACCAGACAGCCAGACTGCTTGGCCATGTTTGCCAAGGCGAGGGTGGTTTCGGCAATGTCAGGGTCGGTTAGGCTATTGCTGCACAGATGCACGATGGCTGGCGTTTCAAATACTCCTTGGGGCAAATGGTGAATGCGATAGAGCAGGTCAGCGGCCGGTGGGCGGTAGAAGTCAAAGGTGCGTTCGCCGAGGGCATCTCGGGAGACAAACGCGAGTGCCGTACGGGCCATTTTAGTCCGCATAACGCCATCGGTATTAACACCGTGGCTATTCAGTTCCCGAATCAAAAAATGGCCGAATGTGTCATCGCCGACCATACCTAAAAAGTGACTAGGCACCCCCAGTCGAGCACAAGCGACGGCAACATTCGCGGGCGCACCGCCAGCGTAAGGAGTAAAGGTTTCCTGGCGGTCGTTAGCATCGCCTAAGCGGCTTGAAAGCATATCCACCAGCGCTTCGCCAAACGCAATAACAGAAATCATGGGTTGTCCTTGTTGTTTTTGAGGTTGCTGCCGCCCTGCGCGTTAAAACACTTCTTCGTTATGTAGCGCTTCGGCAGCGCCTAGCAGGCCTGTCCATGGGTGAGTGACGACCCAGATAGGAATATCCGCATTATAGGTGTGCATACGCCCTTTATTGATAAAGGCCGTATGTAGCTCGCTGTTGGGCAGCCAGTCCAGCAGGCGTGGAACAATACCGCCACATAGATAAACGCCCCCGCGAGCGCCCATCGTCAGTGTTGCGTCGCCACACACATCCCCCAGGATTTTTAGAAACCGCAGCAGCGTGCGGCTGGCTATTTCATCACCCTGCTGGGCAGCCTGAGTCACCTCGGCAGCAGTGGTAAATGCTGGCGCTATGCCTTCAAGGGCGCAGTCAGCCGTATACAGGTCAACAATGCCCTGGCCACACAATAGGCGCTCTACGCTGACGCGCGGGTAGTGCTTGTGTAGCTCATCCAGCAGTTCACGCTCTCGAATATCGGTGGGGGCAAACGTAACATGGCCGCCTTCGGTGGGCAGCGGAATCCATGCGTGCAGACCAGGGAAAACGCCCGCCACGCCCAGCCCCGTGCCCGGGCCAATTACCAGGCGCGCTGCATGTGCTTGAGGCGTGCCGGGCTTCACTTCCACCAGGTCGTGATCTGGCACGTGGGGGATGCCCAATGCCTGAGCGGTGAAATCATTAATAACTTTAAACAGCGAAAGGTTCAGCGTCTGCTGAACCTCGCTTTTTAAAAACTGCCAGTGGTTGTTGGTCATTTTGACCTGCTCGGCATGCACCGGGCAGGCAAACGCTAAGCAGGCCTCGGTGGGCGCGTTACTGCCGGTCGCGCCCACTTGGCTCAAATAGTCCTGGGCGGCTTCCACCACCCCCGGGTAGTCGGAGCAGGGTAGGTTGAGAATGTGTTGGGGCGTTTTCTCCCCCGGGGTGACCAACGCAAAGCGGGCGTTGGTTCCCCCGATATCGCCAATGAGAGCAGGTCGGCTCATTGGTCCTCCTGCTCTATTTTTTCCAGCTCTCGGGAAAGAACGTCAGCTTCAAAGCCGCCAAACACGCCTGCGCCTTCTTCGGCTTTAGTGGCCAAGTGGCGGAAGCCACCGAAAAGCTCGCGACCCATGCCAAAGTGGTTCTGCTCAAGATTGGCCTGCGCGCAAGGTCTGGCATCAAACGTGGCGGCATCCATCAGTACGTTAAGTTCGCCGGTTTCGGCATCCAGGCGCACAATGTCACCATCCTGCAGTTTGGATAGAGGACCACGGTCAATGGCTTCAGGCGTGACATGGATAGCGGCAGGCACTTTGCCTGAAGCGCCCGACATGCGGCCATCGGTCACCAGGGCCACTTTAAAGCCACGGTCTTGTAGCACGCCTAAAAACGGCGTGAGCTTGTGCAGTTCGGGCATGCCATTGGCTTTAGGGCCCTGGAAGCGCACCACTACGATGACATCGCGATCCAACTGACCCGATTCAAACGCCGCTTTTACCTGGTTTTGATCATCAAATAGCTGAACAGGCGCCTCAACGATGCGGTGTGCCTGCTTCACTGCGGAAATTTTAATCACGCCGCGGCCCAGATTGCCGTCGAGTACGGTAAGTCCGCCAGTTGGCGAGAAAGGATTGCTGACCGGACGGAGTACCTCTGAATCGAGGCTGGATTCAGGGCCTTCGCGCCAAGTGAGCTTGCCATCTTCAAGGAAAGGCTCTTGCGTGTAGGCGGTCATGTCCGTACCAAAAACGGTAGGAATGTCGCCATGCATAAGACCCGCTTGGAGCAATTCACGAATCAGCAGACTCATACCGCCCGCCGCCTGGAAGTGGTTAACATCCGCCTGGCCGTTGGGATAAATGCGGGTCATGCTGGGCACCACAGCGGAAAGCTCGGTGAAATCATCCCAGTTAATGGTAATGCCCGCCGCGGCTGCCATGGCCACCAGGTGCAGCGTGTGGTTGGTTGAGCCGCCGGAGGCCAGTAGGCCGACAATTGCGTTAACAATCGCTCGCTCATCAATTTGCTTATAGAACGGGCGGTAGTTGCCGCTTTGTTCGGTATTGCGAATGGCCTGTTCCGTGGCGTAGCGGGTGAGCGCTTCACGCAGTGGGGTGCCAGGGTTAACAAACGAGGCACCGGGCAGATGGAGGCCCATCATTTCCATCATTAGCTGGTTGGAATTGGCGGTACCGTAAAACGTGCAGGTGCCGGGGCTATGATAGGACTGGGATTCGGATTCCAACAGCTCGTCTCGGCCAACCTTGCCTTCAGCATAAAGCTGGCGAACGCGGGCTTTTTCGTCATTAGGAAGGCCGGTGGTCATGGGGCCACCAGGCACAAACATGGCCGGTAGATGACCAAAGCGTGCAGCGCCAATAAATAGCCCAGGCACAATTTTATCGCAGATACCCAGGTACAGCGTTGCATCAAACATGTTGTGAGAAAGTGCGACCGCCGTCGCCATGGCGATCACGTCGCGGGAGAACAGCGACAGCTCCATACCGGGCTGCCCCTGGGTCACGCCGTCGCACATGGCGGGTACGCCGCCTGCGAACTGGGCGGTTGAGCCCATGCCCCGCGCGGCTTCTTTAATAACCGCAGGGTAGTCTTCAAAAGGCCGGTGAGCGGAAAGCATATCGTTATAGGACGATACGATGCCCACGTTGGCGCTATTGGTTAACTTGAGTCGGCCCTTATCGACAGGAACATCGCAGCCGGCAAAGCCGTGCGCCAGGTTCCCGCAAGAAAGCTCGCCACGATGGACGCCTTGCTTATGTTGGTCCGCCATATGCGCTTCGTAGAGCGCACGCCGCTGCCGAGAACGTTCACGGATACGTTGAGTAACCTTGGCAACGGTAGGATTTAACGTAGCAGGTGTTGGGCTCGGCATAATGACCTCTGCATGATAGAAACGGCACGGTTTGTGTAGTTATTTTACATATTTTTATACTATTTAAAGTAAATAAATAATAAAACAGGTTATTCATTTGGTTTTATTACTATATCCAAGGTCTTGCGTCTTTTGCTTCCTTGCCTCCATGCAGCGCTAAAGCCGCTCAGAGGCTCATAGACACAAGCCTAGTATAATTCAATTGGCCCGTACCGAACGTCGACTGTCGTAGCGGATGGGGCACTCAATAGTTACTCGTTTTCAACCTCGTCCCGTTTAATGCTGAAGAACAGCGCATAAAGCGTGGGTACCGCGACCAGAGTGAGAAGCGAAGCGAATGCTAGCCCGCCCATAATAGTGACCGCCATGCTGTTGAAGAACGCATCGGTCAGCAGCGGGATCATGCCCAGAATGGTGGTGCCTGCCGCCAAAAGTACCGGGCGCAGGCGGCTAATGCTGGCCTCAAGCAGTGCCTGGAAACGTGCCGTACCCTGACGAATCTGCTCATCAATTTCATCGACCAGCACAATGGCATTTTTCATCAGCATGCCAGAAAGGCTTAACATGCCGAGCAGGGCAGTAAACGAGAAGGCCAAGCCGGTCGCCAGCAGGCCTATAACAACACCGCATACCGACATGGGGACTACCAGCCAGATAATTAACGGTTGTCTGAGTTTTCCGAAAAGCAGAATGGTCGTCAGTACCATGATTAAGAAACTGATAGGCAGCTGCTGCGCCAGTGATGCTTGAGCGTCGCCGGAGTCTTCGCGCTCGCCGCCCCATTCCAGTGTATAGCCGGGCGGTAGCGGAATGGCTTCAATCTCAGCGCGGATCTCCTCGAAGGCCTGGGCCGCCGTGTAACCTGCTCCTGGCTCGGCGCCCACGGTGAGTGTACGCACGCGGTTACGCCGCTGAATCAAGGCCTCTTCACTGCGCGCCTCAAAGGCATCCACCACCTGCGTAATGGGGATGAACTGCTCTTGCGCTTCACTCCATACCTGCCGATCAGGCAGCAGCGCCACGTCATCTCGCTCCGCTTGAGGCGCTCGAGCCACAATAGGCACCAAATGCTCGCCTTCACGATAGGTGCCCGCTTGAATGCCTGACGTGGCAAACTGAAGTGCCTGAGTAATATCATCGCGTGTGACGCCAGCAATACGCGCGCGCTCCTCATTAATCACTGGTGCGACGATCAGCTCCTGTTGGCGCCAATCGGTGCGCTCGTCAATGAGAAAGGGGTTGGCCGCCATACGTGCTTCGGCTTCAGCGGCTAACCCACGCAGCACGCTGGCGGAGGCGCCCTGAAAGCGTGCCTCTATATCAGCGCCGTCGCCGGGCCCAAACTGCAGGCGCTGGGTACGTATTTGGGCATTAGGGAAGTGTTCATTTAAAGCGCGGTAAAACTGTCGGTCCAGCGCGGGGATAGCGTCGAGCTCTGCCGTACGCACGATGAATTGTGCGTAAGCGGTATTGGGCTGCTCGGGTGAGTAGGTCAGCATAAAGCGTGTTGCCCCACTGCCCACAAAACTTGCCACCGATACCACATCGTCCTGTTCGAGAAGGTAAGCTTCTATCTCTTCGACATCGCGTAGCGTGGCGCGAATGTCGGTGCCTTGAGGCAGCTCGTAGTTGATAAAGAATATAGGTGTATTTGAATCAGGGAAGAAGGATTGGGGCACTAGCGTAAAAGCCCACATGCAGGCTCCAGTAATCACCACCAGCGCCGCGACGGTAATAATGCGCAGCTTAAGCGCCATCAAGAGCACCTTGCGGTAGCTGCGATACATCAGGCCGCCGTATAAATCCTCTTCGTCATCCTGATTATTCTCTTCTTCATCCTCTTCACCTTTCTTGCGCAGCAGGTAGAAGCCGAACAGCGGGGTAACGATGAGGGCCAGCAGCCAGCTCAACATTAACGACACCAGAATGACGATAAACAGCGAGAACATGAACTCACCGGTTACATCATCGGAAAGGCCAATGCCTGCAAACGCCATAATGCCGATAATAGTGGCACCTAATAGCGGTATCTGAGTGCGTTGTGCGGATGCGCTGGCCGCCTTCTTGGCCTTCATACCGCGCTTTATATTGGTGACCATGCCTTCTGCCACCACGATGGAGTTATCCACCAGCATGCCCATGGCGATAATCAGCGCGCCGAGTGAAATGCGCTCCATCTCGATATTGAAAATGGCCATAAACATCAGCGTGCCGAGTACGGTCAGCAGCAACGTGCTGCCGACGACCACGCCAATCCGCCAGCCCATGACCAGGCACAGTACGCCGATAACGATACTCACCGACATCAGCAAATTAATCAGAAAGTCATTGATGGCGTCGTTAACGACATCGTGCTGTTCATAAAGCGGGTGAAGTTCAACACCGAGCGGAATACGGCTTTGCAGCTGCTCCATACGCGCTTCAACAGCGTCACCGACCTCAATGATATTCTCGGTTTCGATGCCCGAGATACCCAGCGTAAACGCGGTTTGACCGTTATAACGGATGACCTGGTCGGGGATTTCAGTGGGCTGTCGATAAATCGTTGCGATATCGGCCAGCGCTACCTGGTCGGTTGTGCCTGGCGCACCAATGCGGATCGATTCCAGTAGCGCGGTACTGTCGATGTTCGAGCGCGCGACAAGGCGTACCTGTCGATCACCCACCCGCAGTACTCCGGCGTCTTCGACGGCGTTTTCGGTTTGAATGGTATTGATTACCTGCTCGATGGGAATGCCGAGCGTGGTTAGCCGCTCATTGGAAATATCGAGATAAATCGTCTCTTCGCGTTCGCCTGCGCTAGTGACGCGGGCAACACCCGGTACCGCCAGTAGTTCGCGCTGAAGAAAAGTTGAAATATCGCGAATCTCACGGGTAGAAAAACCGTCGGCGGTGACGGCATAAAACAGCCCATATACTTCACCGAAGTCGTCGTTGACCTGAGAAGGTTGGGCGCCTTGCGGCAGGTCGGCTTGGGTATCATTAACCTTGCGGCGCAACTCATCCCAGATTTGTGGCAGTTCGTCACTACCATAAGTAGAGCGTACTTCTACCTGGATTTCTGAGCGGTTGGGCACCGATTTGGAATCAAGCACGTCTATTTGCGGCATTTCCTGAATGGCGCGTTCCAAGCGCTCGGTAACCTCTTCCTCAACCTCTTCAGCAGTGGCGCCAGGGTAGGGAGTGTTGATGATCGCGTAGGGAATGGTGAACGATGGATCCTCCAACTTGCCCACCGCATTAAACCCCCAAATACCCCCAAACAGACAAAGTACAACAATCAGCCAGGTGTTGATGGGCCGCTCGATTGAAAGCTTCGCAATATTCATGACCACGCCCCTTATAGCGATGCTTCAAGCGGTTTGACCTGCATGCCATCACGTAGCAAATGAACACCCGCTGCAACGATAGACGCACCGTCTTCAAGGCCCGCTGTAATAATCACCTGGTCACCGACGATGTCGCCGGGGGTAACGCGTTGCGGCGATACCGTGCCTTCATCGCCGTCGTAAATCCACACCTGAAATTCGCCTTGTTCATCGTTGTCCAAGGCGCTGCTGGGCACCATGATCAGCGGTGTCTCAAGGGTGTTTTTAAACGCGATAAAAACGCTGGCGGTCGTGCCGGGGAGGGCGATCAACGGGACGTCCGGGGTTGGGGCATACTCTACTTCATAGGTCTGGGCGATTTCGTCAGGTTCGGTGGCATGTTCCCGATACTCAAGCGAGAAGCGCTGCCCCGGTAGGGTGGCAATCTCGGCCTCGACCTTAAAGTGATGGTCTCTTTCAAGGTGCTGCATTAACGCTTGGGGCACGTTAAAGCGTACCCGCAGCTCGGAGATATCCTGAATGCGCACCACCTCTGTATTGGGTGGGACCGTTGTATGATTCTCGACTAAACGCCGGGATACGAGCGCATCGAACGGCGCATTAAGGGTGGTGTAGGCAAGTTCCTGACGCGCGCTCTCAAGCTGGGTTTCGGCAAGCTCGGCCTCCGTTTGGGCGCTATCCAATGCGGATTGGGAAACGGCGTCATGGGCCCGCAGGTTGCGCTGTCTTACCAGGTGGCGGCGAGCTTGCTCGTACTCGGCTTCGGCGCTGCGAACCTGTAAGGCATAGTCGGTCTGGTCGAGCCGGGCGATTAACTCGCCGCGTGGAATCGTTGCACCTTGAACGGCGGGAAGCGCCTCAATGCGCCCGCCTACCTGAAAGGCCAGGTTCACCGTGCTCAGTGCATCCACGCGGCCTACAAATCGGCGGCTTGGGTAGACCTCTTGCTGGCTTGTTTCATAGAGCTTCACAACTTGGGTCGGGTTAGGTTGCGTTTCATCATCGTTGCCACAACCCACGGTTAATAAGGGGGTGAGCACCAACAAAATCCATAAAAAGCCCGGCCTCATTAGCTGCCTCCATGCAAGCGGTCAAATCCATTTTTAACTAACGTATTATTATCACTAGGGTATCTTTATAACCAGGGTGTCGTTATGCAAGCTAGCAACTATAGTCGTTAGAATCATAGTCGTTAGAACCATCGTCGTTAGAGCCATAGCTGTTAGAACTATAGTAGTTAGCAGGGAGTGCGACGAACGGTTGTTTAATTTTATCCTGAGATAATTATTTGAGTGGATGAATAGCTCAACGGTGGCAAACACTGTAGAAGAATGCAAAGGAGTGCAGATGTACAAGGGGAACGTCAAACGCCGTTGGTTAGGGGTGGCGCTTGTCGCTTTATTAAGTGGCTGTACGGTAGGGCCTGATTATCAGCGTCCTGAAATAGCGCTACCGGATACCTGGCCTGAGCGTATTACGCTCAGCCAGGCAGAGCGCAGCGAATGGCGCGATTGGTGGAAGCAGTTCAATGATCCCGCCTTAAATACGCTGGTTGCCCGTGCCACGCAGGATAATCTCGAATTGGCCGTTCAACTGGGCCGTATTCAAGAGGCCCGAGCACAGTTGGGGTTGGCCGATGCCGAGCTATTCCCAAGCGTTGGTTACCAAGCTGAAGCTAACCGCGAACGCATGCCTGGGGCTTCCATACCCATCGATATTGAGCCGGTGCAAGACTTGCTCACCTCGACCAGCAATCAATACTCTCTCGCGGGTAGCCTTGAGTATGAATTTGACCTTTGGGGACGGTTGGCGCGCCAACGCGAGGCCGCCATCGCCATGTTTGAAGAGAGTCAGTTTGCCCACGATGCCGCTGAAATTGGCGTCATTGCGGATGTTGTCACTACCTATTTCGATCTTAAAAGCGCTCAGTACCAGCAGGCGATACTTGAAGAGACGCAGGCCGCTTACGAAGAGACGTACCGGCTGCAACAACTGCGGTTCGAGTTGGGTGAAAGCAGTGAACTTGAGGTGCGCCAGGCTGAAGCTGAGTGGCAGGGCGCGCGTACTGAACTCCCGCAGGTTACTCAGCGGGTAGAGACGCTGAGAGGCGCCTTGGCCGTGCTGGCGGGGATGTCACCGCGTGAACTAATGGGCGAGCTTGATTTTGGCGATACGCATCTACGCGAAATTGCTGAGCCTGCGCGTATTCCGCATTTACTCCCTTCAGAACTGCTTCAGCGGCGGCCAGACCTGCGGGCAGCGGAGGCTGAGCTGATCGCCGCTAACGCCCAGGTTGGTGTGGCCGAAGCCGGCCGTTTGCCATCGCTGAACCTCAATGCTTCCCTGGCAAGCGTGGCGGCCAATACCAGCGACCTGTTTACCGATAATGCACACTCTTGGGGGCTTGGTGCATCAATTGTTGGGCCGCTTCTGGATTTCGGGCGCAGCCGAGCCAATGTGGAAAGCGCGGAAGCGCTGGTCGAACAAGCCGATGCGCAGTATCGACTAACCGTGTTGACCGCCTTCAACGAAGTACGCGATGCGCTGTATAACTACGATATCAGCCAGCAGCGCGTCGAGGCAGTCAATGACCAGCTTGAGGCGGTAGAGCGGGCGCAGGAGCTTGCGGTGCTGATGCATGAGCAAGGGCAAGTCAGCATGCTGGAAAGGCTCGACGCTGATCGCTCGCTGCTTTCAGCCGAGCTTGACCGTGCGGATGTGCAGCGCGAACGGTTGGCGGCGGCAGCGACGTTATTTAAAGCCCTGGGCGGCGGGTGGCAGGCCAATCCTCCGGCAACACTGCAATAGCACCAGCGTAACGGCTAAAAAGCCAGGTGCGCGGCGATGAAAGAGCAACGTTAAAGCCCCAACGTTTGTTACTATTTGAGGCTTAACTGTCTGTTTTCTTTTACGCTACCGGAGCTCGCTATGCATTCCCTTATTGCCCAGATACAACCTGTTGATTACGCTGCTGGTGATAGGGCAAGGGCGTATCTGGACACGCTGACCAAGCCGCCTGGAAGCCTTGGGATGCTAGAGCAGTTGGCGATTCAGCTTAGCGAAATTAGCGGTGAACGTGCGCCTACTCTTACGCCGCCTGGGGTCGTGGTGTTTGCCGCGGACCATGGCGTTGCCGCCGAAGGCGTTTCTGCCTTTCCCCAAGCGGTTACGGCACAGATGGTCGCCAACTTCGCCAGCGGAGGTGCGGCAATCAACGTGTTTGCCCGGCAGGTGAACGCCAGGCTGGAAATCGTCGATGTGGGTGTCGTAGGCGATATTGATATGCCGGGCGTGGTCGTCAATAAGATACGTCGCGCCTCGGGAAATATTGCTATTGAAAATGCCATGCTCCCCGAGCAAGCCCAGGCGGCAATTGAAGCAGGCATTAATGCCGTGACGCGCGCTCACCAGGCGGGTTGCCGTAGTGTGATAGTAGGCGAGATGGGCATTGCCAACACCACCGCGAGTAGCGCCATGCTAGCGGCCTTGACCGGTACGCCGGTGGCTCAGGTGGTGGGCGCAGGCACAGGGCTTAATAGCCATCAGCAAACCCATAAGGTGAATGTTATTGAACGGGCGCTTGCGGCGCGGCATTTTGAGGCGAATCAACCGTTAAGCGTGCTGGCCGCCTTGGGTGGGCTTGAAATAGCCGCGATGACCGGCGCCTATTTGGCTGCAGCCGCTTATCGCCTGCCCGTCATTGTCGATGGTTTTATTGCTAGCGTGGCCGCACTGACTGCCTGCCGAATTTGCCCCGCTGTAAGCGGCTATCTTGTATTCGGTCATCGCTCTGAAGAGCCAGGCCACGGGGTAGCGCTGGAAGCGCTTGAGGCAACACCGTTACTCGCGCTGGGCATGCGCTTGGGGGAAGGCAGCGGTGCCGCGCTGGCTTTCCCTTTGCTCCAGGCGGCTACCGCCATGATGGCTGAAATGGCGACGTTTACCTCCGCCGGTATCGCGGACAAAACAGCGTGACCCTGCTACTGCTTATTACACTCGCTATCGGATTGGATTTACTACTAGGCGACCCTCGCTCGTTGCCGCACCCGGTCGTTTTCATTGGCCGCATGATCAGCTTTTTAGAAAAGTGCTGGAATCGAGGCACTGATTCACAGCGAAAGCGCCGAGGATTTCTACTCACCGCAACCGTCGTCATTGCCGTATGGGGTGTTAGCTGGTCAGTGCTTGCGCTGTTAACGGCGATTAACGTTTGGCTTGGGTTAGTTGCAGAGCTCTGGCTGCTGGCTACAACGCTTGCCATTAAAGGGTTGGCGGATGCAGGCCGAGCCGTCGCGGTACCGCTGGCTAACGGCGATTTGCCGGGCGCACGCCAAGCGCTTTCCATGATTGTAGGGCGCGATACGGCAGCGCTCGATGAGGCTGAAATCACTCGGGCGACGGTGGAAACCGTGGCTGAAAATACCGTGGATGGTATTACCGCACCGCTGTTTTTTGCCGTGATAGGTGGGGCGCCGTTAGCTCTGGCGTATAAGGCGATTAATACGCTGGACTCCATGGTCGGGTACCGTAACGAGCGCTTTGAGAATTTTGGCTTTGCCTCGGCCAAACTGGACGATATAGCCAACTGGTTGCCTGCCCGAATCACCGCGTGTTGCCTTTGGTTAGGCGGCATTTTATTGGCCTTGGTGGCCAATAAGCCGCTACGCTGGCGAGGCGCGCTACGTGCCACTTTCCAAGAGGCCCCGCGTCACCCAAGCCCCAATGCCGGTTGGCCAGAGGCCATGGTTGCCAGGCTATTGGGTGTGCAGCTGGGTGGGCTTAATACCTATCAAGGGGCTGTTTCTCGGCGCGCAACGCTTGGCGAGCCACTGGCGCCACTAAACGTGACGCACATTGGGGCGACCATTCAACTAATGCATGTAGGGTGGCTGCTGTTTATGGGGCTGATGGGGTTGCTATGGGTGGGGGTAAGGTGAGCTATAAAGCAGAGCAGTGCGCCTCTCACTGGCCAAGCCATGGTGGCCAGCCAGCCGCACTTTTAAAGCGCTTTGGGCTACCCGATGCGCATCCGATAGAAGACTTTAGCGCCAACCTTAATCCGCTTGGCCCGCCTGAGTGGGTGGCAAACGCGCTCACTACGTCGATTGCGTCGCTTGCCCATTACCCGGCACCTGATTATCGCGTGGCTCGGGAAGCGATAGCCGCCTACCACGGCGTTACGCCCGAGCAGGTACTGCTGACCAACGGGGGCGCCGAGGCGATTTTTTTAGCGGCAGCCCGGTATGCGGGCAAGCGCGCCGCCATCGTGACGCCTGGCTTTGGAGAGTATGCGCGCGCCTGCCGCGCACATCGTTTGCCAATTACTTATGTTGCGTTATCCGCTCCAACGTTTGAGCTTGATCTCGACGCGTTAATGGCATCACTAAAAGGCATCAGCGTACTGTTTTTATGCCGCCCCAATAACCCTACCGCTACGTTGATTCCACTGAGTATCATGCAGGCGTTATTGGCCCGCACGGCAGCGATAGGTTGCGATGTGGTGGTTGATGAAGCGTTTGTCGATATGACCGTGCAGGTGGGGGAAAGAGCGTCGTTAACGCCCCTGTTGACCGAGTATCCGCATCTACTACTGCTACGCTCGATGACCAAGTTTTATACGTTGCCGGGGTTACGCGTAGGCTACGTGCTGGCGTCTTCGGTGGCCATCCAAACGCTGGCGGTGCATCAACCTCCCTGGAGCGTAAATCAGATGGCGGCTGCGTTGGTGGCGCCGCTTCTTCGGGATGCGGTGTTTGCTGAGCAAACTCGCAGCTGGCTAAGCCAGCAGCATCCGCTGATGGAGGCATCTCTGCCTACAAAAGGGCTTGATGTCGTCACCAGCACGACGAATTTTTTTCTGGTAAGGCCTAATAACACTTTGCGTGAAAGGGGGCTTACCAGTAACGTACTTTTTGAGCATCTGTTGCGAAACGGCATACTGGTTCGTCATACGCATAACTTTGCAGGTCTGGACGGCGATTGGGTGCGCATTGCCCTGCGTGGCGCAACAGCGAACCAACGATTACTAAAGGTACTGAATGATTGTCTTTGTTAGTGGCGGCGCTCGCTCGGGGAAAAGCGCAGTGGCCGAGCAACTGGTAATAAAAGCCGCCAAGGGGAGCAGTTGCTACTACATTGCTACTGCGGAGGTTTATGACGCAGAGATGGCGGCGCGAGTGGCACGCCATCAAAGTACACGGGATACGCGTTGGATCACGATAGAGGCGCCCATTGCCATTGACCAGGCGATCGCACAAGTGCCCGATGGCGCCGCTGTATTGTTGGACTGCCTGACACTCTGGGCCAGTCAGGTGCGTTACGCGGGTGGTTTAACTGACTCCCAAGGCAAGGCGCTGTTAGCTAAGAGCGTACAAGATGCGCGCTCGCGAGGCATTCACCTGGTGCTGGTTTCCAACGACCTCAATGAGGATCTGCCTTCACCTGATAAAGAGCTCTGGAGTTTCCTGACGTTTTTACAGGCACTGCATTGCTGGCTGGCGGCTGAGGCAAACTCGGTGCTTGAAGTGGTGGCTGGGCATGCCATTGAGTGGAAACCCAAGAGTGAGCCTTCATGAAAAATGCTTTTTATGGTGGTGCGCTTGCCCTGCAGTTTTTAACCCGCTTACCGGTACCGATTGCTTGCCCTTGGACACCTAAAACCCGCCGCTGGGCTATCCGTGTCTATCCCCTGGTGGGGCTATTGTTGGGTAGTTTGTTAGCGCTGCTGGCGCTGTTGCTTCAAAACGCGCCCACGCCAATTGCCGCACTTGCGCTGCTCAGCCTATGGGTGGGCTTGAGCGGTGGCTTGCACCTGGATGGGGTAATGGATTTAGCCGATGCACTGGGCAGCAATCAGCCGCTGGCGCGCCGCTGGGAAATCATGAAAGACCCCCAAATTGGCAGTTTCGGCATCCTGGCGCTGCTTTTTTTGCTTGCCTGGAAAGGCGTCCTGCTTTGGGCATTGCTGCAATACGGTGCTCCGCTCTGGTGGTTGGTGGTACTCCCCGCGCTGGGGCGGTGGGGCGGTGCAATGCTACTGGTATTCACGCCATGTGCTCAACAAACAGGGCTGGCCTGGGCCTGGAAACAGTCGCTTGGCCTGCGTGATGTACTGCTGGCGCTGGTACCTTTGCTGCTGCTCGCGCTTTTTTGGTCGGGCATTATGGCAATGTGTCTTGCGACGGGCTTATTTGTAGTCGCCAGCCGATGGGCGCTGATGACACTGTTCCAGGGTATTAATGGTGATATGGTGGGTGCGACGATAGAAGGGGGTGAGTTGTGGCTGATGGGGTTAATGTTGAGCTGGTGGTGGTACGCCATGGCATCACCGCCTGGAATGTAGAGCGCCGCTATCAGGGGCAGCGCGATATTCCGTTGTTATTTCCTGATGCTGAAGAGGGGCTTTTAGCACTTCGCGAAGCGCTAGCAAGCGAGCGTTTTGACGCGATCTATTCAAGTGACCTTCACCGCTGCCAACAAACGCTTGAATGGATTCAAGCGGCCAAGCCGGGGGTGCCGCTACGTTTGGAGTCTCGCCTACAAGAACTCAATTTTGGCGATTATGAAGGCAAGGTTTACGATGAACTTAAGGACTTGCCGCATTATCGAGCCTGGGTGGATAGTGTCGGCGAGCTACAAATTCCCGGTGGCGAGTCCGCGGCTCAGTTACGTGAGCGCTTGGCGCTTTGGCTTGCCGATGTAGCGAAAGATGCCTTGGCGCATGGGTATCACAAGATTCTGGTCGTGACGCATGGCGGCGTTATCCGCGAGCTTCGTCGCCGCTTTGAAACGATTGAGTTTTGGGATGGCGCGGTGACTCAGGCCCAGGGAAGACGCTGGCAATTGACGTATCACCCCGGCGATTGTGGAAAAGGAGAGTGGCTATGCAACTGTTCATCGGCGGTGCCTGTGCCGGTAAGCGAAGCCTTGTAAAAACACGTTTTCCAAGTGCTGTCTGGTGGCGGTTAGCGCCTGGGCAGCGCTTACGTGAGTGCGCCGGGGTAATGTTGCCCAGCACACCATTAATACTGCATGGCGTACTGGAGTGGCTCTCAGCCTCCATGGACTCAGATGCAGGAAGCGATGGCTGGCGGTCACAATGGTGCGATGATTTAAACGAGCTTCTGCAATCTGCCAAGGCGCAGCAAACAGCGCTGGTTATTATCGCCAGCGATATCGGCCGAGGCATAGTGCCCATCGAGCGCCACCAACGCCGCCTGCGTGATTTAAACGGCTGGTTTAGCCAAGACGTAGCGGAACGTGCCGAGCACGTTTGGTATGTGCGCCATGGGTTGGTGCAGGGATTACCTAATTAAGTAGCAGCACGTTTTTCTTTAGTACGTCAGTTTTATCCTGCTTTTGTAAGAGATCTCTTACTTTTTTGTAGGATATTGTCGCTTTGCGCGCTTAAAGGGTTGTTCTTCAGTGAGTTACCGCTACTCTGGACGTTTGTCTTTTTGTTACGTTCCAGGGAGTGGCACGATGGCTAACGGTAAGGGCCTACAATTCACCCTAACGCTGCCCGGCGTTGATGATATCGCGGTGATCGATTTTACCCACCGCGAAGCGCTCTCCCAGCCTTTTGAATTGGTGCTCAACCTGGCCAGCCGCGATGGCCGGCTGGACGCCGCCGAGCTGCTGGACCGCGAAGCCACCCTGACCGTTTGGCAGGATGGTGAAGCGTTGCGTCATGTGCACGGTATCGTTAGCGAGTTTGGTCGCGGCGACCGCGGCCATCGACGCACTTTTTACTCCCTGGTGCTGCGCCCGGCGCTCTGGCGGCTTTCGTTGCGCCACAACTCGCGTATCTTCCAGAAAGTCGACCCGCTGACCATCATCAATACCCTGTGCGACGAACGTGGCATTACCGACGTGGCCTTCGCCGTCACCCGCGAGCTGCCCGAGCGCGAATACTGCGTGCAGTACCGCGAGACTGACCTGGCATTTATCGAGCGCCTGGCTGCCGAAGAAGGGCTGTTCTACTTCCATGAATTTGAAGAGAGCGCCCACCGGCTGGTATTCGCCGATGACCCTCAAGTGCTGGCGAATGTAGGCGAGCGCACTTACCACAGCCGCGCCGGCGGCACCGCGCCCACGCGCCATGTGCGCAAGCTCAGCCACACCGCCCGCGTAGCGGCGGCCACTGCCACCCTGAAAGACTACAGCTTCAAGAATCCGGCCTACGCCCAACTGCACGAACACCTGGGCCGCGACGTGGAAGCCCACGGCCAGCAGACCGACTACGAGCACTTCGATTACCCCGGCCGCTACAAGCAGGACGCTTCGGGCCAGCCGTTTACCCGCATCCGCCTGGAAGAGCTTCGCCGCGACGCGATCACTGCGAATGCCGAAAGCGACCTGCCCGAACTTGCCCCCGGCGTGCGCTTTAGCCTGACTGACCACGACACGCAAAGCCTTAACCGCGATTGGCAGGTAGTGGCCGTACACCACACGGGCGAGCAGCCCCAGGCGCTGGAAGAGGATGGCATCAGCAGTAGCGAATCGGGCGGCATGACGCGTTACGTCAACCAGGTCACCCTCATGCCCGGCGACGCCCCCTGGCGTGCTACGCCCAACCCCAAACCGCGCGTGGATGGGCCCCAGGTGGCGTTCGTGGTCGGCCCGGAAGGCGAGGAAATTTACTGCGACGAGCACGGCCGCGTAAAAATACAGTTCCCTTGGGACCGCTACGCCGAGCCCAATGAAACCGCCAGTTGCTGGGTGCGTGTGGCTCAGGGCTGGGCAGGCGGCGGCTACGGCAGTATTGCGATTCCGCGCATCGGGCATGAGGTTATCGTTTCCTTCCTCGAAGGCGACCCGGACCAGCCGCTGGTCACCGGGCGTACCTATCACGCCGTCAACATCCCGCCCTACCCGCTACCCGAGCACAAGACCCGCACCGTGATCCGCACCCAGAGCCATAAAGCCGAGGGCTTCAACGAACTGCGCTTTGAAGATGAAGCGAGCGAAGAGCAGATCTGGCTCCACGCCCAGAAAGACCTGGAGCTTCTGACGCTCAACGACCGCACCGAAGAGATCCGCCGCGACAGCCACCTGAAGCTGCACCGCAATCGTTTAAGCGAGATTCACAACGACGATCACCTGACAGTACATAACGACCGCTTTACCCACATCAAGGGCGATGACCACCTTCAGGTGGATCAGACCCGCCACGAGTTCTACGGCGATTCGCAGCTGTTGGAAGCCGGCCGCGAGGTACACTACAAGGCAGGTTCTCAGGTCGTGATTGAGGCCGGCGCGGAGATCACCCTCAAGGCCGGCGGCAGTTTTGTAAAACTCGACCCGAGCGGTGTGACCATTGTGGGTTCGCAGGTGAAAATCAACTCCGGCGGCAGCCCGGGCCGTGGCCAGGGGCAGGCGATCATGCTGCCCCGCCTACCGGGCGAAGCGGAGCCGGAAGAGAGCGAAGACGTTACCCTCGAGCCGCACCAGATGCCCCTGCTGAGCAGCGACATTGCCGCGGCCACGCCCCTGGCGCTGGAGGACATCGACATCACCGATGGCCTGGCCGACGACTGTAGCGCCTGCGAACCCGCCGTCGGCAGCCCGGTGAACCCGCTGCTGGGCGCCAAGCTGCTCCCCGCCGAGACCGATTTTGCGCTACCCGCACCGCGCCCTTTTGTGTTCAGCCGTGGGTACCTTTCCAGCAACGCGCGGATCGGCGTACTCGGCCAGGGCTGGTCGCTGCCCGGCGAAAGTCTGGCCATTACCTTAAAAGATGACGCATATATCGTGCATGACGCTCAGGGGCGAGCCATCACCTTTGGATCACTCGCACCGGGGCAGGCGCGCTTCTCGCCTACCGAACAGCTGTGGATACGCCGCGGGGGCGAATCCGTGTCTCAAGACCAAGCAGCAGATAACGATCCCCGCTGGCAGGCGCTGGACGAGACGCTGCGCGACGACCCCGAACGCATCGTGCTCAGCGATACCAGCGGTCTTTACTACGTGTTTGCCCGCCCCGAGGAGGCCAGCACACGCTGGCCGCTAATCGAAGAGCGCGACCGCAACGGCTATACCACGGCGTACCAGTGGGACAATGGCGTGTTGGTACGCGCCATCGACAGCGCCGGGCGTCATTATCAGTTCGTCTACGATGCCCTGCTGCCCAAGCAAGTTGATGATGCCGGTCAGCGCCTGACCGGCGTCACACTGGTGCAGGACCACGACGGCAGCGTGCAGGATGACTGGCTGGTGCGCTACTCGTTCAGCGCAGCCGGTGACCTGCTCGCTGTGCGTCACCGCCATGGCGAAGTGGTGCGCGAGTTCGAGTGGCAGGATCACATGCTGACCGCCCACCGTGTGCCCGGCGGTATGGAAGCCCACTACACCTGGGACCGCCATGCCCCGGATGGCCGCGTGGTCGGCCAGCAGGAAGCGGGCGGCCTCGCCCGACGCTACACCTATCACGTCGATCACACCCAGGTCACCGACAGCCTGGGCCGTGAAGAGCTGTATCACTTCGTGGGCAGCGGCCCCGGCCAGCGCTGGACTGCCCACACCCGCGCTGACGGCTCGCGCATCGAATTCCGCTACGACCGCGCTGGGCGTAAAGTGGCCACCCTCGACCCGCTGGGCCGCGAGACGCAGATCGAGCGTGACGAGAACGGCCAGGTGATCGGTCAGATCACGCCGGATGGTCAGCGCTGGACCCTTAAGCGCGACGCCATGGGCGATACGACCAGTGTGGAAGGCCCCGAGCACCAGCGCTGGCAAATTACACGCAACGAGCGCGGCCAGCCGCTGGAGGTTACCGGGCCGGAAGGCACCACTGCCTTTGCCTATGATAATGAGCAGCTACCTGACCGCCCCACCACGGTCACCGATGCGGTGGGCGCGACCCACCAGCGTGAATGGAACGCCTTGGGCCAGGTCACCGCCGAGATCGACTGCTCCCAGCAGCGCACCGCGTACGATTACGACCGCCACGGTTTTCTCGCCAGTGTCACTAACGCCCTGGGAGAAACCACCCGCACTCAGCACGACGAGTTAGGGCGCCGTATTGCCACTCAACAGCCCGATGGCACCCACTGGCACCATCACTATGACCCGCAGGGCCGCCTGGTCGAGCTGGAAGGCCCGCAAGGCTTCCGCCAGCAGTTCTTCTTTGACGATCACGGCCGCCCGGTGCAGCGCATCGAGGCCGACGGCAGCCACCAGGCCACCGCCTATGATGAAGTCGGCCGTCTGAACGAACTCACCCTGGGCAACGGTGCAGTCTATCGCTTTGCCTATGACGACATGGACCGCCTGGCCAGCGAGACCGGTCCGGATGGTCGTGAACAGCAGTACCGCTATGACGACGCGGGCCAGTTGGTCGAGCGCACCGAAACCCACCGCACAGGTCCGGACGGCCAGCCGCTGGCTACGCGCTATGAGTACGACGCCGCCGGACGACTTGTAGCGCGCCATCTACCGGCCACCGAACACGCCCAGGCCAGCAGCGAACACTACCGCTGGAGCGCCAACGGTCAACTGGCCAGCGTGACTAACAGCCACGGCGAAGTCACATTCAGCTACGACCACGCCCAGCGACTAACCGGCGAACAGCAGCGGCATGCCGGTATGGAGGGAAACAGCGGCTGGCAGTGGCAGCAGCACCACACCCTCACCGCCAACGGTGCCCCGCAGCAGAGTCAGTTTGGCGACTTGCCCGCCCTGAACTGGCACACCTACGGCAGCGGCCACCTGCACGGCTTGAGCGCGCCGGACCTGAATCTTGACATCGACCTGGAACCCGACGTCCTGCACCGGGAAACCCAGCGCCGCTTGAGCCTCGGCAGTGGCGACCAGACGCAACCGCTGATCCTGGAGCGCGACTACACCAACCTCGGCCAACTGGATCACCTCACCCTGCGCGGGGCTCAGGCAAACGGCGGCCAGCAGTACCAGTACGACGCCCTGGGCCGGATGAGCTTCCGCGCTCTGCAAGGTGAACACTCCAAAGTGATTGCGTACAGCTATGATGCCGCCGGGCGCCTCACCGGCAGCCAGCATGGCGACCAGGCCCACCGCTACACAGTAGACGCCGCGGGTAACCGCCTGGATGGCCAGCAGGCGCTCTCTGACAACCGCCTAAGCCAGCTCAACGGCACTCGCTATCGTTACGACGGTGCGGGTAATATGATCGAGCGGCAACAACCGGACGGCGAGCGTCTGACGCTCGGCTACGACGGCGCCAACCGTCTGGTACAGCTCACCCACACCAGCGCCTACGGCCATACCACGGAGGCCGCCTACCGCTACGACGCCCTGGGCCGCCGGATCAGCAAAACCGTACGCCATACCAACGGCACTACTGCCACCATCCACTACGGCTGGGACGGTGATCGCATCGTGCGCGAAGAGTCCGAAAATCAACGCTCAACCATTGTCTACGAGCCGGGCAGTTTTGTGCCCATGCTGCGTATTGATGAGACTCAGCCAGGCCAAATGTTGAGTGCTTTCGTCACCGATGCACTGGGTACGCCCATGCAACTGGTCGCCGTCAACGGCGAAACGAAATGGCAGGCGCAGCCTGATGACTGGGCGGCGGTGAAGAACGTTCGCGGCAGTGCGAGTCAGCCGATTCGCTTTCAGGGGCAGTGGCACGATGAAGAAAGCGGGCTCTATTATAACCGCCACCGATATTACGATCCGCAGCAAGGCAGGTACATCAGCCAGGATCCGATTGGGTTGTTGGGTGGGATTAATTTGTATGGATATGTGGCGAATCCAATAGGGATGGTGGATCCGCTAGGGTTAAATGCTTGGGAAGCCATCAAGTTTCATTCTAAAATGATACCTCGCTTCATCCGTGACGAGGGCATGGATGTGTTGACACGTACCGCTACCGTTGTTGGTGGCGGTGGTCAAGTCTTATTGGGAGGGGCTCTCTGTAAGACAGTAGTAGGTTGTGTAGCGGGTG
>NZ_JBQSYY010000010.1:0-114534 GCF_052379785.1 Halomonas sp. 72
CTTGATCGTGGGGGTGCTGACCTCTTTTGCAGGCTTCTTCGCTATTGTAATGAATATGTCGTTTCTAATGGCGGGTACGGTCTCCACTAACCCGTGGATGATTGCGTTAACCTTTTTCTTACTGGTAGCGGGTGCGAACGCTGGCCATTTTGGGGGAGACCGCTGGGTCTTACCCTATATCAAACAGAGGCTGGGCATTACGCGCCGCACCCGATTTATCTGAGACGCGGGGCCACTGATTGTCTGAACACATGCGCTGGGTAACAGGCAGCAGCGTCGCTTACGGGTTGGCGCATATGAACAGCCAGAGCGCTGTCGCTGAGCTTATGGACCGGCTTGATGCATTGTCTGTGCCGTCCATCCAAGGGGTTATACGCCTGAGCGTGCCTTGCCGCGTTGATAGCCTGATGGGATGGTTGGACGCGCAAACGGTTTTTCCGCGCGGCTACTGGAAAGCGCGTGACGCCGGTGCACCTGAGTACGCGACGCTAGGCATGGTCAGCGCGGTCGATTCGCTTGAGACGCTACAGGCCGACCTTGCCAAACTCGCAACCTTGCCTGGTGAGCAGCCGGACTATTTCGGCGGCATGGCGTTTGATGCTACATCGCCCGGCTGGGAAAATTTCAAAAGTTGCTGTTTTATATTGCCGCGTGTTGAACTTAAGCGCTCACAACAGGGGGTGCTACTGACGCTCAATCTGCGCTTTGACGACCGCTGCGGCGACCTTGAAATAGCCGAAGCACGCGCCTTTCTAGCCAGTCTCCAGCAAGAACAACCGCTACCCCCTCTGCGTCCGCATGCCTATTTACGTTATGACGCCCCTGCCCAGCAGGCGTGGTCAGCATGGGTGTCCCAAGTGACCCACGCTGATCAGCTGTGCCATACGCCCAAAGTGGTGTTATCACGAGAGACACGCTTGGTCATCGCGGATGACGCATCGAAAACGCCATCGCCCTGGGCACTGCTGGACCGCTGGCAGGCAGAGGCGAAGGCGTGCTTTCAATTAGGCATTCAGTGGGATGCAGAGACCGCCTTTATCGGTTGCCCACCGGAGCGCCTTTATCAGCGAGAAGGTACGCAGCTGCTAACCGAGTCGCTAGCGGGCACCACTCATCGTGGCGCTGATGCACAAAAGGACCAATACCTTGCCGAGGCACTGCTGGCGGATACCAAAAACAGCCTGGAGAACCAGTGCGTTTATGAGGATATTCTTGCCCGGCTTGAGCCTTTGTCTCGCGTTGTTCAAGCCGGGGAGGCCCATGTTCTCAAGCTGCGCTCTGTGCAGCATATCCGCCGCCTTATTCATGCTGAGCTGCATCACACGGTGACGGACCAGGCGCTGCTTGCCAGTTTGCCGCCTACCCCAGCGGTAGGTGGTGTTCCCCGCGCATCGGCGCTAGCGTTTATCCGCCAGCATGAACGCCACCAGCGGGGCTGGTACGCCGGTGTGTTTGGCCGGGTGAGTCTGGCCAGTACGGAGCTTGCGGTGGCTATCCGGTGTGCTCATATCAGCGCTAATGAAATTCGCCTTTATGCCGGTGCGGGCATTGTCGCGGGCTCTCAGTCTGATGCAGAGTGGCGTGAGCTGGACAACAAAATTGCCGACATTATGTCGCTGCTCAACATGGGGTAATACCAATGACCGCGAACGCCATGCCGCGCGGCTTTCCGCTTCAGCACGCTACCTTTAACCATGTGTGGGCCGCACTGCTGCTTGAGGAGCTTTACCGGCTGGGCATGCGCGACGTTGTGCTGGCGCCTGGCTCACGCTCATCGCCGCTCACCATGGCGGCCAGCGAGCATGCCGGGCTACGCTGCCACTGCCATTTTGACGAGCGTGGCCTGGCCTTTATGGCACTGGGCCTTGCGCGCGGAAGTGGCCGCCCGGTAGCGGTTATCACCACCTCGGGCACGGCGGTTGCCAATCTGTATCCTGCCGTCGTAGAAGCCAAGCTAATGGGTGTGCCGCTGGTAGTGCTCTCAGCCGACCGCCCTATTGAATTACTGGATAACGGCAGTAACCAGGCCATCGACCAGCGCGACATCTTCGCTCGTCATACCGTGATGCATCACGATCTTCCGCCCCCTGGCCCTGAACTGAGCGCCGCGTTTCTACTCAGCACCGTTGATCAAACTATTGATCAACAGCAGCGTACGCCAGGCCCTGTGCATTTTAACTGCCGCTACCGTGAGCCTCTTTACCCTGGCGACCAGAGAGAGGATGCCACGGATTATCTGGCGCCTCTCGGACGCTGGTTGGCCTCTTCAGTGCCGTGGAGCCAGTGGGTACCCAGTACGCAAGCGCCCGTGTTTTCTACCGAGTGGGCAGATTTTTCGTGTCAGCGAGGCGTTATCGTGGCGGGATGTATAGATGACCCGCACCAGGCGCAGCAGGTGGTGACGTTATCCCGTCGATTAGGCTGGCCTCTGTTGGCGGATCTACAAAGCCAGGTACGTTTTGACCGCCAAAACGTGATCCATTTTGACCTGGCGCTGCACGATCCTCATTTTGTCGAGGAGTTGGAGCGGGCCGATGTGTTGCTGCAATTTGGCGGGCGTCTTATCTCCAAGCGCCTGACGCAGTTTATTGCTCGTCATTCCTGGCAGGATGTTTGGCTGGTGGACTCGCGCCCCCAGCGGCTCGACCCTGATTACAGCGTTAAGCGCCGCTTCATTTGCCCGCCCGAGGCAGTGGTGGCCGCGCTTGAACCTGAAAATAAACATGAGCGTGAGACTGGGACAGGTGCTGAGCGCACCCCTTGGCACCGGCTTAACCAGTGCCAACAGCGCATCAGCGATATCGTGAATCAACGCTGTAATACCTTTTCAGAGTTGGGCATTTGTCATCGGGTGTTGCAGCAGGCAACCGGGCAGCTGTTTGTGGGTAACAGTATGCCCGCAAGGCTGATGAACATGCTGGGCGCGTACCGCACAGCGTCTTTGCGGGTATTCACCAACCGCGGGGCTTCCGGTATCGATGGGCTGATTGCCACGGCCTACGGCGCCAGTGCTACTAGCGACCAGCCCACCACGCTGATCGTGGGCGATATCAGCGCGTTGCATGACCTTAATAGCCTGGCGCTGCTGAAGCAGGCCGTTCAGCCGCTGGTGGTGATCATCCTCAATAATGATGGCGGCAGCATCTTTCATATGCTGCCAGTGCCCAAGGAAGGTGCGCTACTTGAGCGTTATTTCCGTCAGCCACACGGTTTGAGTTTTGAGTACGCGGCGCAAATGTTTGGGCTTGCCTACGCCGCACCTGGCTCGCTGGAGAGCTTCGATGCGGCCTATGCCCGAGCCCTGGAAAGGGGCGTTACACTGATTGAGCTTAACGTGCCACATCAGCAGGTTGCAGACGATCTTGTGGCACTGGCGGCAACGCTAGGTAGGCGCGATAACCATGAAGGCTGAATATGAAGCGCAAGCCCAGCCACGCCCAACGCTGGTTATGCTGCACGGCTTGTTAGGTGATCGCCACGATTGGGCGGAGGTCATCGCCGCGTTGAAAGATGTGCCGTGCATGGCGTTGGATTTACCGGGCCATGGCCAAAATGACCAAGTGGCGGTCGACTCTTTCTCCGCTTTTCACCACTGGCTAACCGATACGTTGGCCGCGCAGGATATTCACCGCTATTGCTTGCTGGGCTACTCGCTGGGTGGGCGTTTGGCGCTTGATCACGCCCGCCGCCAACCTGCGGGGCTTGAGGCGCTTTGGCTGGAGAGTGCTCATCCAGGCTTGCCCGAAAGCGAGCGCGATGAGCGTATGGCCCATGATGCACGCTGGGCACAACGCTTTGCGCTGGAACCTCTTGAACGCGTGCTTACCGACTGGTATCGGCAGCCCGTCTTTGCTGATCTTACACATGCGCAGCGAGCACGGCAGATTGAACGACGGTTGGCCAATCATGGCCCGTCCGTGGCGACAATGCTGCGAAGCACATCGCTCGGCAGGCAGTCCTCTCAGTGGCCGTGGCTGGCTGAAACGTCACTTCCCATTGGTTACTTTTCAGGTCGGCAGGATACTAAATTTCATACACTGGCCGCCCGCTTGGCTAACATAGCCCCTCGCGTGCACTCTATAGCGCTTGAAGGCGGGCACAACCTGCATACAGAGCAAGCGAACAGCATCGCCGAACCGATTAGCCGATGGTATCAATGCCTCGGCTAAACGGCTCGCTCACCTGGAGTCAGTTAATCAACAGCAGCCACGGCAAACCGATAGCCAGCCAGGCCACTAAGAACAGCAGACCAAAAATAGCCCCAAGCCGCCAATAAAGGGCGCTTGGCAGATAGCCGCTGCCATAGTAAACCGGGCTTGGGCCGGTGCCGTAGGGGGTGATAATGCCCATAAAGCCCAGCGTGGGGAGCAGCAGGAGGATAAACATCTGCATATCCAGCCCTGCAATACCGGAAGCCGCCGCCAGCATCACCGGCAACAGGGCGGTAACGTGGGCCGTGACGCTGGCAAACAGGTAGTGCAGGAGATAGAAGATCACCGTGAGCGCCACCATCGCCATGACGGGATTAAAGTGGCTGATTTGTTCACCCACCACGCCACCAAACCAGTTGACGAATCCGACCTGGCTTAGCCCGCCTGCCAGCGCCACCAGCGTTGCAAACCACACAAAGGTATTCCAGGCGGCTCGATTGTCGAGGATATCGTTCCAGCTCACGATGCCGGTCAGCAACATGCAGCAAATCACCACCAGGCCTACCAGGGAGGCGGACACAACATCGCCCGCAAAAATCCACAGCAGTAGCGCAGAGACGACCATGATGACCAGCAGTATCTCGTTGCGAGTAAGCGCCCCCAGTTTGTTCAGCTCATCCCGCGCCCAGTTGGACACTTCTTCACCGGCTTTCACTTCTGGCGCGCAGAGCCAGTAACAGAGCAGAGGGACCAGCAACAGCAGCAGAATGCCAGCGGGCGCTACGGCGATAAACCACTGCCCCCAGTTAATATGAATACCGGTAGCGCTTTCTGTCAGAGCAATGGCCAACAGGTTGGGGGCAAGCGCGGTTAGAAACAGCGAGCTGGTCACACAGGTAGAGGTGATCGCTGTCCACATCAGAAAACTGCCCATGCGCTTCATGCTGGGGTCATTGGGCTGGGAGTCGTAAAGCGGCGGCAGATTGCGAATGACCGGATAAATGGTGCCTCCGCTACGCGCCGTGTTGGAAGGTGTAAAAGGCGCCAGCACCGCATCGGCGATCATTACCGCGTAGCCCAACGTTAATGTGCGCTTGCCCATGGCCTTGACCAGCCAAAGTGATATGCGCCTGCCTAGCCCGGTTTTTTCATACCCCAGCGCGAACATAAACGCGCCAAAAATTAGCCATACAGTCGAGTTGGTGAAGCCCGAAACTGCCCATGAAAAAGCCTGGTTGGCAGCATTAAAGCCTTCGGTCGCTAGCTGTTCGGGTGAAAACAGCACCCAGCGGGAGAGAAGCGCCACCAGAGTCACACCGATTAACCCAATGACCGCGCCTGGCAAGGGTTCAAAAATCAGCCCAACCACACAGCCCAAAAAAATAGCGAAGAAATACCAGGCGTGAGGGGCAACCCCCTCAGGCGTGGGTATCAACGCAACGATAATGGCCACTACAAGCGGCGCCAACAACTTCCAGTCAAATGCCGATTGCACACTACTGTTCATATCAAGCTGCCCCCTCTTATTGGCTGCGAAAGCAGCCGAATCTCTTCACTGCTATCGCGGTTGATTTTCATCTGCTTGCGGTTACATACGTTGCAGAGAATGGCGATAGCGACTAATAGTTAAAAATTGTAGTTGGAATTCTTTATTAAAATTAATAAATGAGAAATTAAACGTAACTACTCTTGTTAAAGCATCGCCTGTCTTAAAGGTGTATTTCTTGATATGCGTCAATAGAGCCTGGCATGCGGGGATAGCACGTACCTGGAGTGTGATAAGTTCAACCAAAAGACACCGCATCGAAGCGTGTCGCCACTACCGCCTTTGGCCTGGCTACAGAAAGGGAGCATCATGCAGCATCGAGATTTCGATATCGTGATTGTAGGTGGAGGCGGCGCAGGCTTGCGTGCCGCTATCGCCGCGGCAGAAAGCGCCAAGGCACAGGGCATTTCTCAAAGCATCGCTCTGATTTCCAAGGTCTATCCTATGCGCTCCCATACCGTTGCCGCTGAGGGCGGTGCGGCGGCGGTAACCAGCGAGGAGGATACGCATCAGGCGCATTTTGACGACACTGTGTCGGGTGGTGACTGGCTGGTTGAGCAAGGCGTGGTGGATTATTTTGTGCATCATGCCTACCAGGAACTGGTGCAGATGGAGCGCTGGGGCTGTCCCTGGAGCCGCAAGGAGGATGGTAATGTGCAGGTACGCCGCTTTGGCGGCATGAAAACCGCACGTACCTGGTTTGCCGCCGATAAAACCGGCTTTCACATGCTGCATACCCTGTTTCAAACCTCGCTCAGATATTCCCAAATTGAGCGCTTCGATGAGTATTTCGTTCTTGATCTTGCCGTGCACGAAGGGGCTATCATCGGCGTCATTGCTCTTCAAGTGGCCACCGGCGAGCTTATTTTGCTGCGCGCCAAGGCCGTGATATTGGCAACAGGAGGTGCCGGGCGCCTGTTTCGCTTTAATACCAACGCAGGGATCGTGACTGGCGACGGGATGGCGATGGCCTATCGCCACGGTGTGGCGCTTAGGGACATGGAGTTTGTTCAGTATCACCCCACGGGCCTTCCCGGCTCCGGCATTTTAATTACCGAAGCGTGTCGTGGCGAAGGCGGTATTTTGCTCAATAAGGATGGCTACCGCTACCTTCAGGATTACGGGCTGGGCCCGGAAACCCCACTGGGCAAGCCGGAAAACAAGTACATGGAGCTGGGCCCTCGCGATAAGCTCTCACAGGCCTTTTGGCAGGAGCAGCAGGCGGGCCGCACTGGCACCTTTGGCGATAGCGATGTGGTCTATCTTGACCTGCGCCACTTGGGCGAAGCCTACCTGCTGGAGCGCCTGCCCTTTATCTGCGAGCTGGCTAAATCCTACATTAACGTTGACCCGGTCAAAGAGCCGATCCCTATCCGCCCGGCGGTGCACTACACCATGGGCGGTATCGAAACCAATCCTCACTGTGAAACGTCGGTTGCCGGGCTTTATGCGGCGGGTGAATGTGCCTCTGTTGGGCTGCATGGTGCTAATCGCTTAGGCTCCAACTCGCTCACTGAGCTACTAGTGTTTGGTCGTTTAGCGGGGGAGCAGGCAAGCCAGCGCGCGGCGCAAACCGAGTGGGCAGACAAGCACCTTCTGGAAACCCAAGCTGCCCATCAGCAGGCAAAACTAGCGCATCTTTGTGATGGTGAGGGCAGCGGCGAGACGTGGGTGACGCTTAAGCATGCCATGGTGCAGGCCATGGAGAGTGGCTGTGGTATTTATCGTACCGAAGAGGGTATGCGACAGTCGTTGGAGACGATTCGTGAACTGCGGGCGCGCTATCAGAAGATTCGTGTCAACGACACCAGCAAAATATTCAACACAGAGTTGCTTGAGTGCATTGAGCTTGGCTACGGGCTGGATATTGCCGAGGCATCTTGCCTTGGTGCACTGGAGCGGCGTGAGTCCCGTGGCGCTCACCAGCGCTTGGATGACGGTATGCAAACGCGCGATGACATTAACTACCTCAAGCACAGCCAGGTGTTTTATCAAGGCGATGCACACGCTCGGTTGGCATGGCAGGAGGTAGACGTGCGTTTTTCCGCGCCCGCAGAACGTACCTATGGGGATGCGTCCAAGGGAGGCAAGGCATGAGTACTCAGCAGGTATCCACCCGGCGCATCAGCGTCAAACGCTATTTACCCGACAACTCTACCGAGCCCTATTGGCAGGAGTATGAGCTGCCTGTCGACGACAGCACCTCATTGTTGGATGCATTGAATCACATCAAGGAGCAGCTCGACAGCACTCTGAGCTACCGCTGGTCGTGTCGCATGGCGATCTGTGGCTCCTGTGGCGTTATGGTGAATGGCGTCCCCAAGCTTGGCTGTAAGACCTTCCTGCGCGACTTCGACGATGAGATCCGCATTGAACCGTTGGCGCACTTTCCCATACAGCGCGACCTGGTGGTTGATATGGAGATATTCCTCGATCACCTGGCCGCCGTTAAGCCCTATCTGATAGACGACAACCCGGTAAAGCCCTTTGACCCGAAGGCGCCAGAAACCTATCGCCAGTCGCCCCGGCAGCTTGCCCGTTACAAGCAATTCGCTAACTGTATCAACTGTGGGCTTTGTTACTCCGCTTGCCCGCAGTTTGGGCTTAATCCTGAGTTTATTGGCCCAGGAGCCATTGCGCTGGGGCATCGCTATAACCTGGATAGCCGTGACCACGGTAGCACGCAGCGAATGGACGAATTGAACCGTCATGAAGGCGTGTGGAGCTGCACCTTTGTGGGCTTTTGCTCAAAGGTGTGTCCCAAGCACGTTGACCCAGCGGCGGCTATCAATCAGAGCAAAGTGGCGTCCGCTAAACACACGCTAATTGCGCTGTTTAAGGGCTAGGAGAAAGGGTATGGATAAGTCGACATCGCAACGCTTTGTGCCGTTAAAACGTAACTGGTGGCTGAAACTTCGCTTTTTTAAACTCTATATGCTGCGTGAAGCGACGGTGCTACCGCTGGTTTTTTTCCTGCTCTGCCTACTGGCGGGCATGGTCGCGCTGCTCCAGGGCCCAGAGAGTTGGCAACGATGGATCGCTTTTATGGGATCTCCCATCGTTTTGCTGCTTAACCTTTTGGCGCTAGCCGCCAGCCTGTTTCACGCGGCGACCTTTTTTGTGCTGTTTCCTCGCGTTATGCCGCTTCGCATCGGTAACTACCAACTACCGGATAAGGCGATTGTGGCGGGACAGTGGGCGGGCGTGCTGGCCGTACTGCTGCTGTTCATCTGGCTGTTTGGGAGGGCATCCGTATGACTAAACCAACCATGAATGCGTCAGGCGCGGGCAGCCAGCGCACGAATCAGCTCCCCCACCACCAGGCCTACGATGAGTCGCTATGGTGGGGGCTATTCAGTGCAGGTGGCGTCTGTTTTGCTGTGCTACTGCCCTCTGCCATCCTGTTTTTTGCCGTGCTGCTTCCCTTGGGCTGGCTACCTGCCGACGCGCTCAGCCATGAGCGTGCATCGGCACTGCTATTCAGCGTGCCTGGCTTTCTGTTTGTTGGCGCGGCGGTCTGTTTGCCGCTTTTTCATGCCGCCCATCGCCTGCGCCACGGAATGTTTGACCTTATTTTGGGCCGCGATACCACCAATAAAAAGCTGATGTATGGCGCTGCGGCGCTGTTAAGCCTTCTGGCACTAGGGCTGGTCGTGGCAGGTATGTTGCGCTAAGCCCGAAAGACGCCAATACCTAATGAATCAGGAAACCTTGAATGATCCACGGACTTACAGAAGCGGAACTTTATCAACCGGTTGAGTGGCAGGACCACTCCGGCGACTACCAGGATATTCGGTATCATGTCTCTAAAGAGGGCATTGCGCGCATTACCATCAATCGCCCAGAGGTGCGTAACGCCTTTCGCCCCTTAACGGTTAGCGAAATGATTCAGGCGCTTGGTCGCGCACGTCACGATAGTCGCGTCGGTGCGATTTTGCTCACCGGCGCAGGCGATAAAGCGTTCTGCTCTGGCGGTGATCAGCGCATTCGCGGTGACTATGGCGGCTACCAGGATGAGCAGGGCACTCATCACCTGAACGTGCTGGATTTTCAGCGTGATATTCGGACCTGCCCCAAGCCGGTTGTCGCCATGGTGGCAGGCTACGCGATTGGCGGTGGGCATGTGTTGCATCTTATGTGCGACCTGACCATTGCGGCGGATAACGCGGTTTTTGGCCAGACCGGCCCCAAGGTGGGCTCTTTCGACGGCGGCTACGGTGCCTCGTATATGGCGCGCATCGTGGGCCAGAAAAAAGCCCGCGAAATCTGGTTTTTGTGCCGCCAGTACAGCGCTGCGCAAGCGCTGGAGATGGGCCTGGTCAACCACGTGGTGCCGCTGGATGAGCTTGAAAAAGAGAGCGTGCGCTGGTGTCGGGAGATGCTGCAGCACAGCCCCATGGCGTTACGCTGTTTGAAAGCGGCACTGAATGCCGACTGCGATGGCCAGGCCGGGCTGCAGGAGCTAGCGGGTAACGCCACTATGCTCTATTACATGACCGATGAAGGCCAGGAGGGGCGTAACGCGTTTAATGAGAAGCGGCCCCCGGATTTCTCACGTTATCCGCGTAACCCTTAATGCCATTAGCGCTTTACCGCTACGCGCTGCCACTTCGCCAGCCGCTGCTGTTTAACGGCCAGCGGATCACGCAGCGAGAAGGGCTGCTGGTGTCGATTAACGGGCAGTGGGGTGACATTGCGCCACTGCCTGGTTTTTCAGCAGAAACCTTAACCGATGCCGAGACCGAAAGCAGGGCCTGCCTAACCGCCTTGAAGCGCGGTGAAGAAGCAGTGCCCACGCTCCCCTCGGTACAGTTCGGGTTCGACTGTGCACAGCACGTTTGGCCCCCACATTGTCCCGCCGCGTTAGCGCCTTACCCACTATTACAAGGCGAGCCCGTATCGCTGATCGCGATGCTGGATAGCGCGTTAGACAACATACGCAAGGGCGGGCAGCCGCCACCTTCGCGCCTCAAACTCAAGGTAGCGCGTTACGCAATGAGCGACGAGCTAGCGCTGGTCGCCAGGCTGTCTGAAAAGCTGCCCGCTACCCAACTGATTCTGGATGCCAACGGCGGCTGGACGCGTGAGGAGGCCACGCGATTTTGTCGACAGCTACCGCGTGAACAGATCGACTACCTGGAAGAGCCCTGCTCCACGTTTGCTGACACCATTGCCGTGGCCGATGCAGCGGGTGTGAAGATTGCGCTAGATGAAACGTTGTCACGTAACGCGCCCTGGTATTCCCATCCTCATATTGCTGCCCTGGTGATTAAGCCTACGTTGATAGGCGCGCTAAGCGCCTGCGAGGCACTTGTACAACGGGCACGGGAAGATAATCTGCGGGTGGTTATTTCCTCAAGTTTCGAGTCTGACCTTGGCCTGGGCCTGCTGGCTCGGCTGGCCCGCCAATGGGCGCCCACAGAACCACCGGGGCTGGATACCGAAAACTGGCTGGCTGAACGGGTAACCACCACGGCAGGCGACGTCGTTGCCGGGCGCTTGACGTGTCTCTATCAAGCTATGCAGGAATAACCAGGAGCGTGCCGTGTGATGCAACCTTGCCCCATTAACTATTGGGCCACTGAAACCCCGCAGCATATTGCGCTACACAGTGGCTCAGTGACGCTTACTTATCGAATGCTCGATAGGCGTATCGCCGCGTTGGCGCGACAGCTGGCGCAAAAGGGGTTTCAGCCTGGGGACAAATTAATGGCCCCGGCCAAAGGCGCATTGGCCTCGTTATTATTGGCCTGGGCTTGTCTGCGTGTCGGGGTGGTTTTCTGCCCGCTTAACCCGGCCTTTCCAGGCACCCAGCAGCACGCGCTTGCCCAGCGCCTGCAGGCCAGTCGTATTTGTTATACGGAAGGCGAGCAGGGTGACGCGCAGGTAACGTCATCGGCTCCAGTGCCGATCACCCTCGATTTTTCCGAAGAGTTAATGACCGAACAAGCGGTGCAGCTGAATACCGGTCAGCGCTGTAACACCGTTTTTACCTCGGGTTCCAGCGGCATGCCTAAAGCGGTACTGCACCGGCTGGGGAATCATTTGGCCTCGGCCAATGGTTCGGCGGCCTTAATTCCGGTTGACCAACAAAGCGGCTGGCTGTTGTCGCTACCGCTGTTTCATATTGGTGGCTACGCGATCCCCTTTCGCGTATTTCTTGCAGGTGGCCGGGTCATTCTGGATGATGGGAGTGCGCCGCTAGCTGCACGCCTGGAACAACAGCCTATTACACATCTTTCACTGGTACCCACTCAGCTCTGGCGCTTGTTACAAGCAGGTTTTGACCCCGCTAGGACACAGCTGCGCGAGCTGCTGCTGGGCGGCGTGGCGATCCCCGCTCCCTTGGTTGAGCGCATGACCACGCTGGGGCTGACGCCAAAAGTTAGTTATGGGCTATCTGAAATGGCAAGCCAGGTCTGTACCGGTACTCCCTCGGCACCAGGTGTTGTCGGCAAGCCACTTCCGGGGCGCGATGTTCGGATCATCGACAATGAAATACAGGTGCGGGGCGATACCCTGTTTAGCGGCTATTTAAGTAACGGTGCGCTGGACCCAGCCCTAAATGACGAGGGCTGGTTTGCCACCCGGGACAAGGGGTATTTTAATTCTGCGGGGGAACTGGTGGTTGAAGGGCGGCTAGATAACGGCTTTATCTCCGGCGGTGAGAACATTCAGCCGGAAAGCATCGAACAGCGGTTGGTGGATCACCCAGGCGTCGCCCAAGCGCTGGTGGTTGCTGTGCCACATCCCGAGTGGGGTGAGCGCCCCGTTGCCTTTATTGATTGGCATGCGCAAAGCAGCGAAGATCAGGCTCTGGCCCGTTGGGTGCGCGAGGCGCTGCCGGGCTTTATGGTGCCCGATGCATGGTTGGCGTGGCCCTCGGTGCAAGGGCTAAAGCCCTCACGCACACACTTTGCAAAACTGGCCCAAGAGCAGTTGGCCGCGACATAACACATCCATTAACGTTCGTTGGCTATGTGAGTTCCCATTCTCGACTCGCCTTCTGAGAAGATGGATCTCTGTATTTTCTATAAGGACATTTATGAGCTCTTCTCAAGCGCCGGATACGCGGCGCGCAGGCGTATTTTTAGGGGCGGCGCTCGCTTTCATGATCACCATGGTGGGCACCACGCTGCCCACGCCGCTTTATCCGATCTATCAGCATGAATTTGGTTTTTCGGATCTGATGATTACCGTTATCTTTGCGGCGTATGCGGTGGGGGTCATTTCAGCGTTATTGATGACCGGGCAATGGTCTGATCAGCTAGGGCGTAAGCCGCTGCTGCTTGCCGGGCTTTTCCTGTCAGCGGTAAGCGATATCGTATTTTGGCAAGCCGATGGGTTAGGCATGTTGCTTACCGGTCGCGTACTTTCGGGGCTTTCAGCGGGTATCTTTACGGGTACTGCCACCGTGGCTGTCATGGAGCTGGCACCCCGTTCCTGGGGGCGCTCCAGCACGTTGATTGCTACCGCCGCCAATATGGTCGGGTTAGGTGTTGGGCCGATACTTGCGGGGGCGCTGGCCGTGCTGTTTGCGGCACCGTTGGTGTTGCCGTTTGCTATTCACTTCGCGTTAGCGCTGGTAGCGGTGGTGTGTATCTGGCGAGCGCCTGAAACGGTTACGCGCCCAGCGAATATCAAGCTTCGCGTTCAAACACCTAAAATCCCTCCCGAGGTGCGCAGCGTTTTTATACCCGCGGCTATCGCAGCATTTGCTGGTTTTATGGTGTTTGGTTTTTATACTGCGGCAACCCCCGCCTTCCTGGGCCAGCAAATGGGCTACACCAATCATGCGTTGATAGGGTGTGTGGCAGGGCTGCCGTTTATCGCCTCGACCGTTGGGCAAATGGGTCAGGGGCGGCTGCCTGAGTCTGGAAGATTGCCGGTTGGGTGCGCTGTGCTGCTTGTCGGTGTGCTTATCATTGCGTGGGGGATTGCTTACGAGCAACTGCTTGGCTTCATACTGGGCGCCATTGTTGCGGGCATTGGTCAGGGCATTACTTTCCGGGCGGGCATGGGTGCGATATCGGCGGCCAGTTCCCCTCAGCACAAAGCGGCAACGGTATCGTCTTTTTTCGTTGTTGCCTATGTGGCGATCTCGCTGCCCGTCGTCGGTATCGGCCTACTGGGGATAGTAGCCGGCCAACAAATCACCGCGCTAACGTTTGATCTCATCGTAGCGCTGCTGTGCTGCGTGGCGTTGGTGCTGCTATTGAAGCCACACCGTCCTGGCCGCTGTGCTACTCGCGACGCTGGCCGTTGAGCGGTACTGATGTGTCAAACTTATGCCGCACGCTGTTATTGCCCGTTGGCCGAAAAGCGGCTGGGCAGGATGATGATGCCTGGATCAATCAGTGCGCGATTAGTTGGCTTTCAAGCCGCTTGTTAATCTCTCAAGTAAAGCTCTCCCTTGCCCACCAGCACAGCACTGCCGCCTACTTGAACCAGGCCGTTATGCAGGGTGGTTTCAATAACGCTGGCGCGGCCCATTTCAACGCCTTGATGAATTGTCCAGTGCGTCGTTTCGTTCGGGGTTGCCAAATACCCGGTTAATGCCGCTGAGGCACTGCCGGTAGCGGGGTCTTCGCACAGGCCATGTTCCCTGGAAAACATACGGCTGCGTAGCGTTGTTTCTGAGCGGTCAGAATTTTCTATTGTGTAGAGATATATTTGCTCTGCACCGCTCGGGGCAACGGTCTCTGCCCATATGGTTGCTGAAATGTGTATGTTTTTCAGGGCCGCCGGGTCACTCAATTCAATAAGATGAAAAGCCAGCCCGCAGGATGAGATAACCGGCGTGCCGATGACTTGATGGGGTTGCAAGCCGAGCAGTGCCGCTGCCGATTGCTGGTCCAACGTGCTTGGCGTAATGCTGGCGGGCCTTGCGGCCGTAAACACGGCGTTCTCACCTGAGTAGCGAATGGGTAACTCGCCTACAGGCGGGTGAAGCACCAGCGTTTGCGCATGGCTAATCAAGCCAAGCTCGGCTAGAAGCTGCGCGGTGCCGACGGTTGGGTGTCCGGCAAATGGTAGTTCCTGGGTGGGCGTAAAGATCCGCATCGGGTAGTGGTTTGGCTCACTGGGCGCACTTAAGAAGACCGTTTCGGCAAGATTAAGCTCATTGGCGATTGCCTGCATGGTGGCTGTCGGCAGCCCGTCGGCATTTAAAAAGACGGCTAGCTGATTGCCCGAAAAAGGCTGATCGGTAAATACGTCCAGCAGATAATATTCAGCGGTTTTCATATCGTTCTCCTTCTCATAATGTGTGCTTCCAAAAGGATTTACGGCCCTCCTTTTGTGCCTGGGCAGTCGGTGTCCCGCCCCGCCCAGCGACCGTGGGATATCTCTCAATGGGATCAGGCGCTGGAGCTGATTGCTACACAGAGTGACGATAATCGACTTCTGTTGGGCCGCGGCGTGCCCAATCTTGATTATGAAACGCTAAAACCGCTGTCGAAAATTCTCGCTGGCCTGCATCGCAGCAGAGATGTTAATGGATTTAATTACGATAAGTTAAGCGGCAGCCCCGAGCTTCGTCAGCAGGTGGTCAAGCTTGCCGTGGCTTCAAACTGTCTGCTTCACCCCGATGACCTTCTGATCACCACGGGCTGTCAGGAGGCGCTTGCCATCGCGCTGCGTACGCTCACTAAGCCCGGTGATGTGGTGGCGGAGGATTCACCGAGCTTCTACGGCACCATGCAGATTCTCAAGGCCAGCGGGTTAAAGGCCTTGGAAATACCCACCGACCCGCAAACCGGTATCAGCTTGGAGGCGTTGGATCTAGCGTTAGAGCAGAGGCCGGTTCGTGCCATACAGGTGGCGCCTACGTTCAATAATCCATTGGGTTATACGATGCCCGAGGTGCGTAAGCGGGCGCTGTTTCAGCTTGCCCAGCGCTTTGATGTTGCGATTATTGAAGATGATATCTACGGCGATCTGGCCTTCACCTAGCCCAGACCGTGCACTATTAAATCCTTTGATGACGACGGGCGCGTACTGCTGTGCAGCGGTTTTTCCAAAACGGTGGGGCCAGGCTTGCGGGTCGGCTGGTTAGCGCCGGGGCGCTATCGTGATCAAGCGCTACACATGAAGTACGTCTCGACCGGAGCGTCGGCCACATTACCGCAGCTAGCGGTGGCAGAGTTCGTCGCCAAAGGGTACTACGAGCGCATCAAGTCCAAACTAAAAGGCCTGAGCCCGGTGCAGTACCGAACTCAGGCCTTATCCCTTAGTGTTTTACTGTCCAAGTTTTTGGGGTCAGTTCAGATGAATGAGTCTTCTATATTGTCGACGACCGATGGCACCATCATCCCTAAGAGGCCTATCGCTCAACCTCATCCGCAAGTATCTGAATGATCTCGGATACGAAAGGGCTGTCCTGATCCGCTTGGTGGATTGCGATTTCCATGGCGTCAACAGCAGGCAAGGTCGGAACTTCTTGCATGCCCGAGTTGACCACGCGCCTTGGAAGAAGACTAATCCCGAGACCGGCATTGACCGCGCTCAGCAGGCCGGCGAGGCTGGAACTCGTGTAAACAAGATGCCATCCGCGCCTGACGTTATCGAGGGCAGTAATCATTTGGGCGCGATACAATCCATCCGAAGGAAAGGCAACAAGCGGCAGCGGGTCGCAATCGGCCAGCGCATGATTTTTGCTTTGATACCAGGACAGCGGCTCGGGCCAATGCATTACTCCGCGGGCCTCGCCGCGATGCTGTTTGACCAGAACTAGATCCAGCTCCCCTCGATTATAGGCACCGTATAGATTGCGGCTCAGACCACTGGTAACTTCCAGCTTCAAGTTCGGATGCTGCCGGACAAGCGCCGCAAGTACTTGTGTCACCCGGCCCGAAGCGAAATCCTCGGGCAGACCGAGCCGAAGGGTGATATGACGCGCTACTCCAGACACGACGGCGGCAGCTTCCGCGTTCAGTGCCAGGATACGACGTGCATAACCCAGCAGTCGCTCGCCCGCCTCGGTGGGTGTGATGCTATTGCGTCCGCGATCAATCAAAAGCCCGCCTGCCACCTCTTCCAGCCTCATTATCTTCTGGCTGACCGTTGATTGAGTTGAGTTCAATTGCCGTGCTGCGGCTGTAAAGCTGCGCGTGTCGACCACCGCCACGAAACTGCGCAACAGGTCGGAGTTGAACGGCTTATTCGATTTATCACTGATTTTCATTTAGATATTTAATTTCCAAATGACTTTTTTGTCCACTATATTTTTGTCTATGATTTTTATCAGCAAGAAGGGACTTTTATGCGCAGCCGCTTACAGGCCACTTTCGCCTTCACTCTCCTCGTAGGATGTATAACCATGATTGATTCCGTTGCTTTTGGCGGAGTCCCTGTCGCTCAGGCTAACCCTTTGCTGATCTCCGCTGCTGAAAACGATGATATCGCTGGTGTTCGAGAAATGATCGCCAGCGATATACCGCTCGACGCGCGGGATAGTCGTGGGCGGACAGCATTACTCGCTGCAACCCATGCGAACCGAGTTGAGACCGCTCGTCTACTTATTAGCGCCGGGGCTGATGTGAACGCTAAAGACGACATCGAAGATAGCCCCTACCTCTATGCGGGCGCGCGCGGACATCTGGAAATACTGCAGATGACGCTATCCCATGGCGCTGATTCCTGCGGCGGAACGGGGGCATGTGGAGACTGTTCGAACCCTAATAGAGGCCGGCACGGATATTGATCATGTCAACAACCTCGGCTGGACGGCGTTGCTGGAGGCTATCATCCTCGGCGATGGCGGGCCGCGATACGGAGAGATTGTGGGGCTGCTGGTCGACGCCAACGCGGACGTGAACCTGGCTGATAGGGATGGGGTCACGCCGCTGCAGCATGCGCGACAACGCGGATATGCTGACATCGCTAGTTTGCTAGAACAGGCGGGTGCGAAATGAATGACAAGGCGTATCTGGACGAGGCGATCAATCTTGCCCACAAGAATGTTGCCAATGGAGGGCGTCCATTCGGTGCCGTGCTGGTCACGGATGGCAAAGTGATCAGCCGAGCTGTCGCAGCCGCTTGGTGATCAACAATGGGCCTCTATCCAGCATCTGCCTCCTGACGACGCGGAGCAGTCTGACCTTTATCGTAATTGGGCTGGGGGGCGGCGAAAAATGCCTAGCCACTTGGCATTTTATCGATTGGATCGTTGATTTACCTCTTCGAGGAAAATGGCACTGTCCTGATTCTATCGGAGGCACGAGCAGTTCCTCCTGAGCAGAGCTTAGTCGTATGACTCCAAAACCAGAATTGGAAACACACTGATATGAATGAATGCATTTACGCCAACGCTTTGACCCCGGATGGCAATAAAAGTGATCTTGCCACGCGCGATGGATGTTTCGTTCCTATCGATACTGTCTCAACCGACGCCAAAAAAATCGATCTTGATGGACTGACTGTCCTTCCCGTTTTTGTGGAGGGCCATATTCATCTCGATAAGAGCTTTGTTGGCGACGGTTGGTTTCCTCATCGTCCGGTTGGCTCCCTTCGTGAGCGGCTTGACGTTGAAAAGCGCCTTCTATCCAGCGCATTGCCGGTTGTTGAACGCGCCGAGGCACTGCTCGCGCAGGCTCACTCTTTTGGCACGGTGGCAATGCGCAGTCACGTTGACATCGACCCAGTGCTCGGACTCGATAATCTGAATGCCGTCGTTGCTGCCTGCGAGATGTGGAAGGGCCGGGTCGACGTAGAACTCGTTGCTTTTCCGCAGGCTGGCATTGTGTCTAGTCCCGGTACAGCGGATCTGCTCGATGCCGCCATGCGTGAAGGCGCGACAGTGGTAGGCGGGCTTGATCCTACCGAGTTTGACGGTGATGCAGATGCGCATCTTGATGTGGTGTTTGGCACGGCCGAGCGCCACAGTGCGAAAATCGACATCCACTTGCATGAGCACGGCGCAGGCGGTATCAAGCAGATTGAGCGTATTGCCGCACGAGCGGCAGCAGCCGGTATGTCGGGCCTCGTTACCATTAGCCATGCTTACGCACTTGGCGATGTGAGCCGTGATGAGGCACGTCGTGTGTCGGCGATCCTCGCCGAAGCGGGCGTTTCTATACTAACCAATGCGCCGGGAGATCATCCGTTCCCACCGATCGACGTACTACGCGCGGAAGGCGTTCATGTATTCGCGGGCAATGACAATATTCGCGATGCGTGGTGGCCTTACGGCAATGGTGATTTGCTTGAACGCGCGATGCTGATCGGCTACCGCTCCGGTCTTTATACCGACGAACAACTGGGTGTCGCTCTTGACATGATCACGGTGGACTCCGCAAGGGCGATTGGTCGTACGCTACCGGGATTCGCGATCGGTGACGAGGCGAGTTTCGTGATTGTGGACGCACTCAATGCTGCAGCCGCTGTAGCATCACCGCCCTCGGAGCGACTGCTGGTCCAACACGGCAAAATTGTTCAACCAACTCGCCCGTCGATTCGCTCGCGATTGCTTTGAAATGGCACACGAGTTTGCCCGTGCGAAAACTCAAGATAAGAGGGACAATAATGTTGAATTTATCTTTTATCCATTCCCCGCAGGCGCGGGGGATGAACCTCTGGGCTAGTAACTCACGTCAGATCCATAAAGGGGTTGTAGGCGACTTCCCAGTAGTGGTCTTCCGGGTCGCGAAAATAACCGGAGTAACCGCCCCAGAACACTTCTTCTGCTGGTTTGATCAGCTCGGCGCCTGCGGCAACCGCTTGTTTGAGCACTTGGTCAACGGCCTCTTGGCTGGCGACGTTGTGGGCTAGCGTGATACCGCTGAAACCACCTTTTGAGTCGTCGGCAATGCCGATATCCTTAGCCAATGCCGTTCTGGGAAACAGCGATAGCCAGGCGCCTTCCACCTTGAAAAAGGCCACCTCGTCACTGTCTGTCTCATGTTCTGGCAGTCCCAGACCGTCCCGATAGAACTGGATGGCGCGCTTTAGGTCATGCACGCCGAGGGTAATTAGACTGATCTTGGGTTTCATAGCGGTGCCCTTTAGATGTTGTTTTAAATTGGCCGCTGTCACAGGGTGAGGTTGTCTTGGCGCACGTCCAGCTGTTCCAGACGCTGTTTCAATAACCCTGGAAAGCGCGCATACCAGGTTTGATTGAGCGGCGAGGGGTGCGGCAGCGGATAAAGCTTAAAGGTTTGCTCTTTTCCATGATCACCCTCTAACGTCACCTCAATGCTACTTTCAAAGCGGTCCTCTTGCTTCCAGAAGGCTTCCAGGCGCGCACGCTCCTCTTTTGAGCGGCCGATACCGAACCACAGGAACGCTTCTCGGCCCAGCGTAATCAGCGTTCGTCCTTCCCAGCGCGATATCAGCACTTCGTTCATTAAACCGTGAAAGTGACGCTTAACCTTCATCGACCACGCCTTGTTGCCTACGGGCTTGTAGGGCACGGTATTGATCCAGAAAAAGTGCTCGCCCACGGCTTTTGATGCCTCAAAATCCGGCATCGTCTCGCCGTAGAGCTGCTCATAAAGCGCTTTTCTGACCAACTGACCACCGGCACCGATAAACGGCTCGCCGTGACGCACCTCGTCGCGACCTGGGTCGCGGCCAAAAAAGCCGATGCGTAGGTTCGGCTTGCCAAGGCCGATGATCGGCGCCAATGGATCGCGCTCAAAGCGTTTGTAGACCTCGACATCAATCCCTTCTATGTCTGCCGCCAGGGCTCTGAATTTCTTCTCCTGAGTCGGCGTTAGCGACATCGTGCTACCTCCTTGTTAACCAATGTCGGGTTCAGACGAACCACTCCTGGGCTGTCCGCCATAAGCACATGCCAAAAAAGTAGACCGAGGCGACGCCCCATCCCCATAGTGCCCAAACAGCATGCTCAGTGCTTGGGAGAATAAGAAGCGTTGCACAAAGGCACCACAACAACGTAACGGCGATATTAAGCGGCATAAATTTGCGCACCCGGAAGGGGTGCAGGAACTTCATGCGAGTAACGGTGAGAATGGCCAGGACGATGATGGCGGCAAAGGTAAGCCAAGGCGGGAAGTCGAGAATGTAGAAATAGGCCGCAGCGATATTCCAGGCGGCCGGAAAGCCAACAAAGTAGTTATCCTGGCTTTTCATATTGGTGTTGCAGAAACAGAACATCGACGAGAGCAGGATAATAAACACCGCCAGCAGTGAAAAACCGGTCGGCAAATCGATAAAGTAGTAGATAAACAGGGCGGGAATAAACGCCCAGGTAAGATAATCAATGACCATATCCAGTGTTGAGCCATCGAAGTGCGGCAGGATGGTTTTCACTTCATACTTGCGCGCCAACGTGCCGTCGAAGCCATCTACCATCATCGCCGCTCCCAGCCAGAGCAGACAAGCCACCGGATTGTCGTCGATCAAAGCGAATAGCGCCATGACGCCCAGTAGTACGCCGCTAGCGGTGAGAGCATGTACGCTCCATGCTTTGCATCGCGATGCGTGAGAGTCTGCTTGCGAAGAGAGCGGTTGAGCCACATTAAACCCCGTTGAGAACGTTATGTTCTGCTGCTGTTTGGTGTATAGATAAGCGTGTCAGTCGATACACTACTACAAGAAGGCGTACCGAGAATACGCAGGCCGTTGAACTGCTCTAAGCATGGCCGTTTCTGACGCCGTCCGCCAGGCGATTGTTGGCGTCCTAATGTATGTAGAAGCCCTAAACGGGCCGCTGAAACTGCAAGCGTGCCTGCTCTACGCGTTCACGTGTTACGCAGGTCAGCGAATGGTCATTGAGCAGCCCCATCGCCTGCATCAACGCAAAGGCCGTAGTGGGGCCTATAAATTTCCAGCCGCGTTTCTTCAGCGCTTTGGAGAGCGCGATGGATTCAGGCGAGACGGTCTGGGTTTGCGGCGCTTTTAACGCATCGTGCGCTGGCTCGAAGCGCCAGAAGAACGCCGCCAGCGAACCTTCCTGTACGACTAATTCCTGTGCCCGTTGCGCGTTATTGATCGCTGCCTCAATTTTCCCACGATGGCGGATAATGCCCGCGTCTTGCAGTAATCGCTGCACATCACGCTCATCAAAACGCGCGACCGGATGAAAATCGAAGTGATGAAAGGCCGCACGAAAGTTCTCGCGCTTGTTGAGAATCGTCCGCCAGCTCAAGCCGGACTGAAAGCTCTCTAGGCAGAGCTTTTCAAACAGGCGCTGATCGTTATCAACCGGAAAGCCCCACTCGTTATCGTGGTAGGGCAGAAACTCCGGTGCACCGCCGCACCAGTAGCAGCGGGCGTGCCCATCGGGGGCGATAAATTCGTTCGCCATAGTGATTCCCTGTTTTAGTTATAAAAATGTCAGAATTTATAACGATGTTAGATTTAGCCATGCGTGGCTGAGCCAGCGGCCCGCACGTAGTAGCTCATCCTCCGTCGCGCCCGCATAGCCCAACACAAGCCCTGCACGCTGAGGTTGCCCTAGATAGTACCGGGAGAGTGGGGAGAGCGTAATGTGTGCCTGTTGGGCCAGTTCAACCAGGCGCGCTTCCTGATTTAAAGTATCCAACTCGGCGACCAGATGCATCCCCGCATGGCCTGAGGAGAGCTTTAAACCGGCGTTAATAGCAGGGGCCAGTGCACGGCGCAGGCAGGCCTGGCGCTGACGATAGCCCATGCGCATTCGGGCGATATGGCGTGAAAAGTCACCTTTGGCAATGAACTCAGCAAGCGCCGACTGAATGGGATAGTTGCCTTCGCGGTGCAGGCGAGCGTGAGCCAACCGGAACGTATCGGCCAACGCCTCGGGCAGCACGATATAACCCAGCCTAAGCCCTGGGTAGAGCACCTTGCTGAACGTGCCGATATAGATGACCGATGCCTGTTCCGATAAACCTTGAAGCGACGGCGTGGGCGGCGTGTCGTAGCGAAACTCGCTGTCGTAGTCATCCTCAATGACCCAAGCGCCGTGCCTGGCGGCGTGTTCGAGTAAGGCCAAGCGTCGTGGAACCGGCATGGTAACGCCGCTCGGGTATTGGTGGGAGGGCGTCACGTAGATCAACCGCGGCGAAGGCGTATTAGCTGGGCAAAGCAACGGATTTAGTCCCTCTTCATCCACCGGGACAGGGATAATGTTCAGTCCCGCTGCCAAAAAGCAGGTTTGCGCGCCGCCGTAGCCGGGTTCTTCCATCCACACTGTGTCGCCGCTATCGGTCAGCAGCTGGGCCACCAGCTCGAACGCCTGCTGCGCGCCTTGCGTGATCACAATCTGCTCAGGGCGACAGCGCACTGCGCGGGAAAGCGTCAGGTAATCACCCAATGCCTCTTTCAGCGCGGGCAAGCCGCCATGCGTTTGATAGGAAAGCCATGCCGTATCGGCCTGGCGATAGTGGCGCCTTAAAAGGCGCTGCCACTGAGCGTGGGGGAACAGATCCAGCCCCGGCACCCCCGGCGCAAACGCCTGATAGTGTTGGCTTAGCGTACCGCAGCGGTCAATCAGCGCCTGCCCGCGTGTTGAGTAGCTAAACGCCGTTTCCAAAAGTGGCTTGGGATGAGTCGGTAGCGTAGGCAAGTTGGCCACATGCATGCCCGCGCCCCGCCGAGAAACCACCAGCCCCTCGGCTAGCAGGCGGTCCATTGCTGCTAATACGGTATTACGGCTGATACCCAAGCCGCGCGCCAGGTGCCGTGAAGAGGGCAAATGGCTCCCGGCGGCCAGTTCGCCGTGTTGAATCCAACGGCGCAACGCGCTGTAAAGCTGATGTACCAGCGTGGTGGTTCCTTGGGTGCCAATCTGTAGTGCCAAGGCATCAATAAGCCATTCACTCGACGGCGTTCGCTGCTTCACTGGTTCCCTCGCTATTTAATAAACTGGTTCTTCACCCGGAGCCACTATAACGAGAGACTTGCCTATTCCCACCTCTTTTTAAGGAGCACTACTGTGAATAATGTTCGGGCTGCCGTACTTGATGACTTGGACGCACTTAGCGTGCTGCTGGATGACTATCGCCAGTTTTATCAGCAACAAAGCGACCTAAAGGGCGCGCGCTACTTTTTAAACCAGCGCTTTGGGTTGGGCGACTCGTTCATTCTGGTGAGTGAAGAGGCGCAGGGAACAATCAGCGGTTTTGTGCAGCTTTTTCCCGGCTTATCGACGGTAGGCATGAATGCACGATGGACGTTGAACGACCTTTACGTGCTGCCTGAATACCGCAGCCAAGGCGTAGGCCGGGCGCTAATGAGCGCCGCCGCCGATTTGGCCCAAGACCACGGTGTCGCAAGGCTGGTATTGATGACGCAGGTGGAGAACAAGCGCGCGCAGCACCTGTATGAAACGCTTGGCTGGCAGCGCAACACGGCGTTTTATAGCTATCTGCTGGATGTGAATGAGGCGTGAGTAGAGCAGGAGAATCAAGCAGAGAATCATGTTCGCTGATGGGGCTCTTGGCCCGGCATTCGCCGGGCCAGGATAGTGCTCACGCGTCGCTAAGTTTGCGTGCGCGGTGCAGATTTTCCATGGTGTTCAGGCACGCACTAGCGGCTTCCTTACCTTTGGCCAGGAAGTGCTGGAAATAAAAGTCGTGATGGGTGCTGTGCTCATGGAAATGGTGCGGCGTGAGCACCACCGAAATGACCGGCACTTGGGTGTCGAGCTGGACGCGCATCATGCCGTCGATGACCGCGTGGGCGACGAAGTCGTGGCGATAGATGCCGCCATCTACCACGAAGCCAGCACCGACAATCGCGCCATAGCGGCCGCTTTCGGCCAGTACCTTGGCTTGCAGCGGAATTTCATAGGCGCCTGAAACGGTAAACGTATCCACCTGGTCAGCAGATAAGCCGTTGCGCTCCACTTCCTCAATAAATGCCTGGTAGGCCTGGCCGACGATATCGTTGTGCCAATGGCCCTGGATAAACGCAATGCGCTGGGACGTGGTATGTGAGGAGAGTGTTAAAGGAAAGGTCTGATTCATGGTCATTCTCTTGGATAAGTGGTACCAGAATCAGGGCATTCGGCATCCGCCATAGGCATAACGTACGCCTCCAGGGGGCTTTCACCGTGGAATAACGCCGTTGAATGGATGCCGTTCTCTTTCATCCGGACTATCACCGTCGGCTTCGGTTTCTCACCGAATCTGCTGACCTCTCACGGGCAGACCAGTGAGAGCGCTCGCGGGCTTAGGCCGCTTTCGTTAGGAAAGGTACCATCACCGCCGGTGGGGACTTTCACCCCGCCCTGAGAACATTGCTGCATAGCAGCCTACCTATCTTACGCCGATTGTGAATGCGCAGCTAGAGGCCAAGTAAAACCTTATCGAGCGCGCTGCTTAATCGACCCAGTCGGCATTTACCAGTTCGGTAAGCCGTTTGGGACAGGCACTATTGGAGGCGCCTGCGGCGGGCAGTGCTTCGTTATACGCCAAAAGCGACTCATCACAATAAATGGGCACGTTGGTCGCCAAACCAACGGACATACGCCGCCCGGGTGACTGGTGCGCTCCATTGTATACGTTAAGCATTGATACCTAATGAAAAGCCCCTGGTCTAGCGACACGGAGGCTTGGTCATGCACGTGGTAGACGCTTATAGCGCTTCAACTACCTCATCAACTTGCAGTTTCAGGCTCTGCAGGCCGCCGCCGGATAAGTACCAAAGGGCCGGGGTCAGTACGACCAGGCGTGTATCCGGTGTGCCCGCATCTGCTAGCGCTTGCGTTAACGCATCGGAATCAGCGGCCTCGTTACCAATGGCGGCGCTGCGGTCAACCACCAGCAATACGTCGGGTTGGATCTCACCGATGGCATCCATCGTCAGCGGCGTAAAGGTGCGGCTACCGCGCGTTATGCTGGTAACACTATCCGGCATTTCTAATGTGTTGATACCCAGTACGTCATGGACGACCGGATGGGTGTTCAACCCCAGGTTGCCGTCATTAGAGGTAACCACCAGTACGCGCAACGATTCATCCAGCGCTTGACGGTGGTTTTCAATATCGGCATGCAGCTCTTTTAGTGCTTCTTCAGCGCGCTCTTCAACACCGGCATGGCTGGCAAGCTGGCGCACGTTGTCGTCAAAGGCTACCAGGTAATCATCGCCCTGTAGGCTGGTATTGAGCACCGGAGCGATCTCTTCGAACTCAGATTCCCACTCGCCTTGACGGCCGGTGTAAAGGATAAGGCTGGGCTCGCTTGCGGCGACGGCTTCAAGGTCAGGAGAGCGTAAGCCACCAAGGTCGGTATACGCGTCGTCGTTATAGGTTGACAGGTAGTCGGGCAGAATCTGTTTGGGAATCCCCACGATTTGGTCACTAACACCCAGTGCATCCAGCGTATCCAGGCTGCCTAAATCAAAGGTGGCAATACGTTCCTGGGCATGAGCAACAGAGCTAACCGCTGTGACAAGCAGTGTTGTGACGAGAACCTTGGGCTTCATGGGTATTCCTTTTATGAGAAAAAGTTTTATATGAGACTATTTCTCATATTGGCAAAAAAATGATGCGCTGTCGTTACCGTGTTATGGAACAGGACGTTTCACTTTTTCGTTTTGGTGGGACTATTGAGGATTGGCGTTGTCAGAAGGGGAGCGCGTATATGGGCGTCATAAAGCACTATCCCGCCTTGCTGGGCGGGATAGTTAAGGTGCTGGGCAGGAGGACTATCTGCCGGAAGCGTTACGAATCTTTTTATCGGTTTGGTATTGGCTCAGCGCATAGACAGACCAGATCGCCGCGGGCACCCAGCCAATGATAGTAAGCTGGAGTACTAGGCAGATAAGCCCGGCAAACGGACGGCCGATGGTAAAGAACTGAAGCCACGGCAGTAGCAGGGCGAGTAGCAGGCGCATGTCATTCTCTCCTTGATCTAAACAGCGAAAGGTTAAGTAACCGATGGCACATTATTGCAGATTGGCTGATGCTACGCATATCCATTACACCACCGCTGCCAACATTAACCTGCCGCTGATTGAAGCATTTTTCGTGCAAAGCCTGGAAATGCCGTTTTCCCTTGGCGCACAGCGATAATAAAGCCAGGTAATCGTGAGAATAGCAGTGAGAATTAAGCGTAATGTTTTTGTCTGCTGCCTCCATGCGCCAATGAAGAGCATTTTATGTTTGTAATATGATAAATCGCGCTACTAAGGCACGCTAAATGGATGGAATGATTAAATTGTTTGCCGTTATTCTATCTAACGGTTGGCAGGATAAAGGGTAATGCTGACGACGTTTACGTGGTACATCATCACATCAATTTATGCGTTCTCTTCTGTTCTCTGGCCAAGGTCGATGCGCTATGCCTGTTGTAAATATGTTGATGAGAAAGGACCAGAACAAAGAGAGTGAAAAGCATGCCGATGACGCCTTTCGCCGCCAACGTCGCAATGTCTACGCGTTATACGTTGCTGCTTTACTGCTGCTATTCAGTCTATTCGGCTGGTTTTTAAAGGAGCAGCGTGAGCAGGAGATAGCCTCTGCTGAGGCGCAGAGCGATGCGCGTGCCAGCCTGATTGGTGAGTGGGTAGAAAGCATCTTCTCTCAAACGTACCACGTGCTGGTCAGTGTCGCTGACCTTCAGAACATGCCTGATGTGGTCAGCGCCACGCAAATGTTCCGAATGTTAAGCGATCGTCATCGCTATGCCCCCCCGGTCCAACGGGTGGGTCTGTTGGATAGCCAGGGAATCATGATTGCCAGTAGTGGAGATAACCACTATCAGGGAGCGGATTTTAGTCACCAGGATTTTTATAAAGCCTTGAGCGACCCTGACTATCCCATGGAAGACATCGTTACGCCGCTTTACTGGTCCAGCGAGGAACAAACCTACTCTCTGATACACGCGTTACGTCTGACAGATTCAACAGGTGCCTTTGCGGGCATGGCATCAGCACGTGTGGCATCACAAGCATTTGCCGACATGGTTAACCAAATGCAGATTCGCCAGGGTGAAAGCATCGCCCTGGTAGACGCCACGCTTACATTAATCGCCCGCAATCCTGGTGACGAGCGCACGCAAACCGGGGGGCAAGTGGAGGGCGCGACCATACAACGCGTCCTGGACAACGGCCAGACCCCGTGGTCGGACGTGATGTGGTCTTCTCTGGATCAACGTGAGCGAATTTTTTGGGTACAGCGCGTCGAGAACTATCCGATATGGGTGGTCGTTGGTATGGATTTGGACGAGGTGTTAGCGGGGTGGCGTCAGCGCGCCGGGATTACCATCGGTATCTTTATCGCTATTACGTTGTTGGGTGCATGGGGAGTTCGTCATTACCTTAAGCGGATAAGGTTAGCTCAGTTATTACAACATCGCCTTAAAGAGCTTGATCAGGCGCGTACCCAGGCCCAGACAGGAGAAGCTCAGCTCAGAACGCTTATTAACTCTATCCAGGACTTGATCATCGTTTTCGACCAAAACAATCAAATAACCTATACGCATGCCCTGGATGAAGGAATGTTGCTGAAAGGCAACGATAGTCTGTTAGGGAAACATTATAACGAGGTAATGCCCGCTGGTTTATCCAAACGTTTTGATACTGTCTTTGAGCAGGTAAGGCAACATCGCCAAGCGGTTACGCTTGAGTATCAGTTGAGGGTGCCCAGGGGAGAACACTTTTTTCAGGCCGTAGTAAGCCCCTTGGTGCATCCTGATGGCCGCTTTTCCGGCACGTTGCTGGTCGCGCGCGATATTACCGAAGCCAAACAGAGTGAAGCGGAGCTTAATATCGCGGCCGCCGCTTTTCAGGCACACCTGGGCATCATCATCGCGGATGCCGAAGGGAAAATACTGAAAGCCAATCCCATGTTTACTCAGATTACCGGCTATAGCGAAGCCGAAGTGATTGGCCGTGACGCAAAGATGTTTAATTCGAACCGTCACGACCCTGGTTTCTATCGCCGTTTATGGCGCAGCGTCAAACAGCATGGCCGTTGGGAAGGCGAAGTTTGGAACCAGCGCAAGAACGGCGATATCTTTCCCGAGTGGGTCGTTATTAGCTCAATTCGCAATGCTGACCAGCAGCTAACCCATTACGTGGCCACCGTTGTCGATATTAGCGAGCGCAAAGCCGCTGAACAGGAGATCCACCAACTGGCGTTTTATGATTCGGTGACGGGGCTGGCGAATCGCCGCCTCTTTATGGACCGCTTGGGCGCAGCGCTTAAAGAGGCGCGCCGACATCGCTCTTATGGTGCGCTTCTGCTGATCGATATCGATCATTTCAAACAGGTTAACGATGTGTTTGGGCACTCTATCGGTGACCGTTTGCTGCAGGGTGTTGCGCGTCTGCTTCATCAACAACTGCGGGAAAGCGATACCTTGGCACGTTTTGGCGGTGATGAGTTCGCGATACTCATTCAGTCGCTGGATACCGATGCGGCTAAAGCGGCTCAGTTGGCTGAGCTCATCGCCCATAAGTTGATGGTTGCCATACGCCGCACCAGTTCACTCATTGAGCACTCGGTCAGCGTGACGGCCAGCATCGGTATCACCCTCCTGGACTATTCGACCAACGAGCAAAATGAGTATCTTCAGCAGGCGGATATGGCGCTATTTCAAGCCAAGGCGAGAGGCCGTGACACGCTGTGCTTTTTTGACCCCGATATGCAGGCAACGCTGTTAGCCTCAACGCATCTGGAACGTGACTTGCGGCAGGCACAGGCGCTTGACCAGTGGCAGCTTTATTACCAGCCCCAGGTGGAAGTAAATGGAAAGACGACCGGGGTCGAGGCGCTTTTGCGCTGGCAGCATCCCGAGCGGGGTTTTGTATCACCAGGGGACTTTATACCGCTGTTAGAGAGTACCGGGCTGATTATTGAAGTAGGTGCATGGGTGCTGGAGAAGGCTTGCTACCAGTTGGCGAGCTGGGCACAGCATGACCGGTTCTGCCACTTGACGATGTCGGTAAATATCAGCCCTCTGCAGTTTCACGATGCTGAGTTTATACCGCGTATCACGGCTATCTTTGAACGTACCCAGGCACCGCTTGACCGCTTAAAGCTTGAAGTGACAGAGTCGCTGTTTGTGGATTCCCGCGACAGCGCCCGCGATAAAATGTTGTTCCTAAAAGCGCTGGGCGTTCGTCTCTCACTGGATGATTTTGGGACCGGTTATTCATCCCTTGCCTACCTGGCCCAGCTACCCTTGGACCAACTGAAAATAGACCAGAGTTTTGTGCGCCAGGTGCTGACCAGTAGCGCGAATGCGGCGATTGTCGAGAGTACCATTGCGCTGGCAAAAAGCCTGAACCTGGAGGTGATCGCCGAAGGAGTCGAAACCCAGGCGCAGCAGGCGTGGTTATTCGCCCATGGCTGCCACGCCTATCAAGGTTATCTGTTTGGGCGTCCGGTCACCATCGACGCGTTGGAAGCGGAGCTTGATGTTTCTTGATATCAGCCGTTTTGATGAAATGGCGCGGGGGAGAGCATTGACGCAAGTGCCGTGGTATCTGGCACCGTACTCGCCAGCGCTTCAGGGATAATGATTTCCAGCCGCGAGTCCTGCCGCCAGGCGCTACTGTCTACGTTTAGCGCACCGTCAGCGCGGTTAAGCTGCTGCCAGCCGCTGGTCGTATGAAACACGCCTTTAATACGGGCATCACGGGGTAATTCACCTAAACATTGCGCCAGGCTGTCCAGGTCAAAGTGCTCGTCAGGGTGCCAGCGCAATCCCAAGCTCACGTAGCCCAGCGCCACACCGGTTTCCTGCTGTGGTGCGCCTTTGGCTGGCGGAAAGTCAAAAAATCCGCCCTCCAAACCAGGGGGCGCGGTTAATGTGCGGTGTGCTTCCGGAACGGCCAAGTCGTGGGCAGGACTTTGGCCACTGTGCGTTAATCGTTCAAGTGGCAGTTCGCCATTGGTAACCGGCTCGACCCATTTACGCGGCGGCCATAAGGCATTGGCAAACTGCAGCGCTGCCTGCTGCTGTTGATCGGTGGCCTGGTCCCATAAGGTGATGGCTACCGCATCGGCGATCGCCAACTGGTCCTGAAACGTTTCATGATTGAGCGCACGCGGGTCATCCAGGCGGCGTGGGTCCAGCGTGGCAATAATATCGCGCACATCAACGACATCGTGAAAGGCCCCGCCGCGCAGCAGGTCCAGCAAACCGGCGGGGTGGCCAAGTCCAGAGGGTTCAATAATCACGCGGTCTGGCTTACTGCGTGCCAGCAGGTTAACAAGCGCTGCCTGCATAACAAAGGCGAGCTGGCAGCACAAACAGCCGCCAGGCAAGCCTTTAATAACGATATCGTCACGTTGCTCAAACATCGCCTGATCGATACCAATTTGACCGAACTCATTCACTAAAATGGCCCACGTTTCATGCGCAGGCTTTTGTTCAATCAGACGGTGAATGAGGGTGGTTTTACCACTTCCCAAAAAGCCGGTGATGATATGAACCGGCACTTTTGCCAACGCTGCCACGAGCTAACCCCCTGTCATATTCATAAAGCGAACAACCTGAATATCGCCGTCGGTGGTAAAATGGTGCCGCTCGGGTTTGAGTGGTAGCGCATTCACAATCGCCTCTTTAAGGCGCGGCATATCACCGGGATAGCGGCGCAGCACGGCGCGCAAGTCGACCGAGTGTTCGTTACCCAAACAGAGCAATAAACGGCCTTCTACCGTGACCCGCACGCGATTACAGGTGTCGCAAAAGTTGTGGCTGTGCGGCGATATAAAGCCAACTCGGCTGTCACTGTCGGCCATCTTAAAGTAGCGCGACGGGCCTGGTGTGGTTTCGGTGGTCGGGGTTAGCGTATAGCGCTTTTCAATCAGGGCCTGTACATCATCGCTTGAGTAGAAGGTTTCTGCGCGTGAGTGGTCGGACACATCGCCCAGCGGCATCTCTTCAATAAAGCTGATATCCAGCCCTTCGTCACGTGCAAAGTCGACAAGGTCCAGTACCTCATCATCATTACGACCTTTTAAAATAACCGCATTTAACTTGATGCGGGTAAATCCGGCCTCTTTTGCCGCATGGATGCCGTCAATAACGCGTGTTAAATCGCCGGTGCGGGTGAGCTTTTTAAAGCGCTCCGGGTCCAGTGAATCCAGGCTGATATTGAGACGGCGCAGGCCACCTGCGTAAAGCCTTTGGGCATGTTTACGCAGGCTGGCGCCATTGGTGGTCATGGTGAAGTCGCTCAGCCCGGGCAACTGGCCAATGTCATCGACCAGCTGTTCTATGTCCCGGCGCACCAGGGGCTCACCACCGGTCAGGCGAATTTTTTCAACACCCAGTTCGGTAAAGGCCTGGGCGACCATGCTGATCTCTTCAAGGGTGAGCACTTGGGCACGCGGAAGAAACGTCATTTCCTCGCTCATGCAGTACACACAGCGAAAGTCACAGCGGTCGGTCACCGAGATGCGGACGTAGCTAACTCGGCGACCAAAGTCATCAATTAGTTGCTTAGTCATGGCCATCTCACCAGTGGTTGAATGCAGACTATCTCGCCAGCTTGTGCACCGTCCTGGTCCTCGGGTAGTTCGATCAGACAGTTAGCCGCGACCATCGAACTTAACATGCCGGACCCTTGAGCACCGGTCGTGCGTACGTGGAGCACACCTTGCGTATCGCTATGGTAAATGCCACGCAAAAAATCAGTACGCTGGTAGCGGCTGTTAAGCACTTCATCTGCGACAGCGTAAAGCCTGGGTGGCGGAGTCATGGCGAATGCCTGCAAGTGATGGAGCAACGGCACGACAAACTGTGAAAAGGTTACCATGACAGCGACAGGGTTGCCGGGCAAGCCCACAAAGGGAGTACGCGACTCTCCCAGCCAGCCGCAGGCCAGTGGCCGCCCTGGGCGTAACGCAACGCGCCAGAACGTTAGTTGGCCCAGTTGTTCAAGGGCAGGCCGTGTAAAGTCGGCTTGCCCCGCCGATACACCGCCACTGGTGAGCACCAGGTCGCTCACTTGGGCGGCGTGGGATAACGCCTTGCGTATCACCTGCTGATCATCGGGAAGAATCCCCAGATCAATCACCTCAGCGCCCTGTTCGGTTAATAAACCCATCAAGGTAAACCGGTTGGCATCATAAATGCGGGCATTCTCCAGCGGCTCGCCAGGCGCTGTCACTTCATCGCCGGTGGAAAACAGCGCCACCGTCGGTGGCCGGACCACGCAAACCTGTGCCACGCCGAGCGATGCCAGTAGCCCCATACTAGCGGCATCCAAACGCGTTCCTTTTGGAAGCGCCAGGTTGCCCTTGAGAATATCTTCCCCGGCCAGGCGTACGTTCTGGCCACGCTTAACGCGCTCAGGGTTTGCGATGTGTAGGTGCTCGCCGTGCGTTGTTAACTGCTCCTGCATAATAACCGTATCGGTGCCCTCTGGTAGCGGGGCACCCGTGGTAATCCGCACGCAAGCGCCAGGCGGCACGGCGCCCTGAAAACCATGCCCTGCCAAAGAGTGACCGATAAGCAGCCATTGGGATGGCTGTGTGTCTGGCCAGGCAAGGGCAATACCATCCATCGCGGCGTTGGTACCGGGCGGTACGTTGATCGGCGCCATAATATCGTGCGCCAAGCGGCGGCCATGGGCACGATGCAGGTCAATGACTTCATGGGCAAGCGGTCTTTCGATAAGCGTTGTCAGCGCTTGACGGGCTTCTTCCACGCTTAGCATCTGGTCGCCAAGCTCAAAGCAGGAGAGCGTCATGGTACGTTCCTGGCGGATAGGCATTGCGCTTCCAAGCGGCTTTTCTCTTCGGCGGTATTGAGATTGGCGAAGGCGCCGGGGCAGTCGGACATATCCACACGGCGCATATTATGACGTGAGTACCAGCGCTGAATTTTACGCTCGCCGCTTTTCAGGGCCGCCTGAAGATCATCCGCCAGTGCGGTGCGTATCAGGGCCACCGTAGGATGCAGATGCTGACCATCAAACGCCACGGCGATATCGGCACTTTGTATGCCTGCCAGCATTCGTGCGACCAGGTTGTCCGGGAGAAGCGGCGTATCGCAAGGAACTATCAATAGCCACGGCGTGTTTGCTGCGCGCAGCCCACTATAAATGCCCATTAAAGGGCCTTGGAAGCCTGATTCCGCATCACTGATCACACGCCCAAACAGGCGGTAGGCGTCAAGGTTACGGTTAGCGCTAATCAGCAATTCAGCAACCTGCCCTTCAAGCCTGGCCGCTGTGTGGGCAAACAGAGGTCGCCCAGCAAAGGGCTCCAGCCCCTTATCGCGCCCGCCCATGCGGCGGCCTTCGCCACCTGCGAGCACCATGCCGGTTAATGCGTGGGTCGTGATCATCGGCATGTCTCCTCTGGCCGATCAGCCTTGCCATTTCCAAGTGTAGATCCCTTGTCGCTATGATGGCGGCCAAGGGCCTTGCTTGTCTATGCGCTTGTCTATGCGTTAGATGCTTGATGGTAAGCACTATGACCCATATCAAACAGTGGGTTCGCTTGGCTACGTTATCGGGTGGAACAGCGCCGATAAGCGGTGTCTTTTGGTATGCTGCACGACAGTCACTTTTTATGGGGGAAACGCTAATGTCAGATTTTAACGAGTTTGATCAGGCTACTCGCACTGAGCTTGAGGCTGCTGCCTTTCGGCGTTTGCTGAGCCACCTGGACGATAACAAGGACGTACAGAATATCGACCTGATGATCCTGGCGGACTTTTGCCGTAACTGCCTTTCCAAATGGCTGGTGAGCGCAGCCGAAGAGCGAGGCGAGCGGCTTGATTACGAAGCCGCGCGCGAGTACGTCTACAAAATGCCCTACAGCGAGTGGAAAACGCACTATCAGGGCACTGCAACGCCTGAACAGTTGGCGGCGTTGGACGCTCGTCAAGCCAAGAAAAGCGGTCAGGAGTAGCGTTATGGAGCCGATGGTTGCCCTCAACATAGCCATACTGACGATTTCAGATACGCGCACCGAAGAGAATGACCGCTCTGGTCAGCAGTTGGTCGAGAGTTTGACCGCCGCCGGCCATCGGCTCGCCGATAAGCGTATCGTGGCTGACGATATCTACCAGATTCGCGCTATCGTGGCCCAATGGATTGCTGACGCCGGAGTGCAGGTGGTTATTACCACCGGCGGCACCGGCTTTACCGGCCGTGATTCCACACCGGAAGCCATTTCGGTACTGCTGGATAAGCATATCGAAGGATTTGGAGAGCGGTTTCGCCAGTTAAGCGGTGAGGAAATTGGCAGCTCCACCATTCAAAGCCGCTGCCTGGGTGGCCTAGCGAATGCCACGGTCATCTTCTGTCTGCCCGGCTCAACCGGTGCATGCCGTACGGGCTGGGAAGGCATTTTGAAAGAGCAGCTTGATAGCCGCCACAAACCGTGCAATTTTGCCAACCTGGTGATTCCCGAGCGAGGCCAGCATGGCTGATTTGCAGCCGACTGATTTGCAGCCGACTGATTTGCAAGTAGCTGATTTGCAACCAGTAAGTGCCGCGCTTGAAGCGCTGCTGGCTGGTGTGAGTTCCGTCAGTGCGGAAGAAGCCGCCTTGGACGCCGCTGGTGGGCGGGTGCTGGCTGACGACGTGATGGCAGCGCTTAACGTCCCGCCCTTTGATAACAGTGCGATGGATGGCTATGCGTTGCGCGCAAGTGATGCGGGTCGGTGGCTGCCCATCAGCCAGCGCATTGCGGCGGGAACACAGGTAGCGCCGCTGGCACCCGGTAGCTGTGCACGTATCTTTACCGGTGGCGAGTTGCCAGCAGGCGCGGACTGCGTCGTCATGCAGGAGCGCGTTAGCGTTGAGGTAGGCAAAGCCTTGATACCGGACAATATTCCGCCTGACGATAATGTGCGCCGCCAAGGGCGGGATGTGCGTTTGGGAGACTGTTTGCTCAACAAAGGACTGCGTCTGGAAGCGGCCGCGTTGGGGCATTTAGCGGGGCAGGGCATCACCCAGGTGAGCGTACGTCGCCGCCCTAAAGTTGCCCTGCTCTCGACCGGCGATGAGATCGTCGACCCCGGGACACCGCTGGCGCCGGGGCAGATTTATAACTCCAACCGGCCCATGTTAAAGCGCCTGCTTGAGCGCTTTGGCGCTGACGTGGTGCAGGTCGTTAGTGTGCCGGATGACTACGCTCAAACGGTGGCGCTATTAACCCAAGCCGCCGCTGACGCCGATGTCGTGGTAAGCACTGGCGGTGTCAGTGTTGGGGAAGAAGACCACGTTAAGGCCGCGCTTGATGCCTTGGGCGAGCTGGATTTATGGCGCTTGGCCATACGCCCAGGCAAGCCCTTGGCGCTAGGCCGCTTGCCTCGCGCTGACGGTAGTGAGGCAAGGTTTGTGGGTTTGCCGGGCAACCCGGTTTCGGGATTTGTGGGGGCCTGGCTATTTTTGCGCCCGCTCATGGGGGCGTTGTTGGCTTGCCCGGCACAGAAGGCATTGCCAACGTTAACCGCAACGGCGAATTTTGAGACCTCGACCGGACCGCGCCAGCACTATATGCGCGTAACGCTTAATTTTTCACCTTCCGGTATAACGGCCCAGGCCTTTGCTGACCAGAACTCCGGCGTATTGTCGTCGTGTATTGAGGCCGATGCCTTGGCGGTTATTCCTCCCCATCATCAGGTAACGCCAGGCGATACCATTAGCTGCTTATGGTTGGCGGAGTAAGCAGGCGTGTTCTCCTGACCGTTAAACAATGGCGTGGGGCACAAAGCAGGATGAATCCTTGGTAATTCGCCCTACGTCTTCCCGCACGCCGATCCCGCAAGCACGATCACCCACCACCCAACTGCCGATTAACGCGTGATGTTCGCCAAAGCGCGGCATGGGGTGGTAGGCCTGGCGAATCCAAGGGCTGTCGGTATAGGGGCCATCCACTGCCTCACGCTGACCCTCTGGCGTTAACAGTTCAATATTGCTGCCTTCGCGTGAAAAGAACGGCTTGCGTACCCAGCCGGGCGGCAGCGGTGAAGGCGAGCGCTCTTCAAAATAGGCAGGTAGCAAATTAGGGTGGCCCTTAAAGTGCTCCCACAGCAGGGGCAGAATGCCCTTGTTAGACAGAATCGCCTTCCACGGTGGTTCAAACCAGTGGGTGTGCAACTGGGGAATCTTTTCGCCAAACGCATCGTCGGCCAACTCTTCCCAAGGGTAGAGCTTAAACAGTGCCTGAATGGGCTGATTATCCAGGTCAATAAAGTAGTCGCCGTCGCGCTGGTAGCCAATATCTTCGGTATAAATGAAGGGCGCTTTTAAACCGGCCTGAACGGCTACATCCTGCAGGTAGTGTACGGTTGCACGCTCTTCGTCGTTATCCTTGATACATGAAAAGTACATCTCGGCGCTACTCAGCCGGTCGCCAATATGCGCCATCGCATTAATCAGCCGCTCCTGAATGGAATTATATTGGTCAGCGTGGCGCGGGATGATGCCCTGTTGAATTGCCTGCTCAAGCCATACCCACTGGAAAAAGCCCGCTTCATAAAGCGAGGTGGGCGTATCGTAGTTAAGCTCAAGCAGCTTGGCGTGGCCCTGGCCTGAATAGGCAAAGTCCATTCGCCCATAAAGGTGTGGCTGACCAGACACCCAGGAGTCGTGAATGGTGTCCCACATGAACTCCGGCAGCGCCAGGCGTTGCATCAGCGCATTGGAGTGACAGACACGGTCAACAAGCTCCATGCACATTTCATGCAGCTCTTCGGTAGGCGCCTCAATATCCCGCTCTATTTGATCCAGCGAGAACTGGTAGTAGGCGCTCTCTTTCCAGTAGGGTTCGCCGCCGATGGTATGAAAATGAAACCCCAGCTCGTGGGCCAGGGTTTTCCAGTTGGCGCGTTCTGCAACATCAACTCTAAGCATGGAGATTCCCGAGGTACATCACGAGCCCCAGCCGCCGCGAGCGGATGAGCGAGAACCGAAGCCGCGACGCTGTGTGGCCTGGCGGTTCTGAGTCGCCGTGGTACGCAGGGCCTGGTGGCGCTGATTGACACGCTGGCTGGCCTGGTTAGTGGCGGTATTCCAGTTGCCCTGGTTCTGACGATTGCGGTAAACCGGTTCTTGGTACACTCCCCGGTTAGTCGCACCGTGGCTGGTGCGCGACATCATGTTACCCACCATGTAACCCATCATGGCCGGCATAAACCAGCCACCGCCACTGCTGCCGGTGGCCGCCTGCGACTGCTGTTCGGTGGGGGCCGTGCAGGCTCCTTCACCGTGTTCAGCCTCACACTCTTCAAGCGTATTGAAGCGGGGGACTTCTTTAATGGACGCCTCGTAGGCATCTTCACAGGCGCTGCGGGTATATACATCGGCGGCCACGCACTCATCAACACTCTGGTAGCTGCGTGGGCTGTCAAAGCTTACATCGGTCGTTTGCTCTGGCTGGCCACACGCCGTTAGCCCGAATGCGCTGGCGCCCATCATCGCAAGCGAGAGGCGGGCGCTGCGTTTGCGTCGCGGCAGGTGTGGGGTCTGATCGTTATGTGCCATCGTTAAACTCCTTACCACGTCATCGAGGCGGCATTAATCAGGCCAACTGCAATGGAGACACTACCCGCCAGAATACCGTAAGCCATATGACCTTCAGTGATATGCAGTGACAGGCTTTCTCCCTGATTCTTCAGCACCATCTTCAGGCCAAAGAAAGCCGCCAGTTGAACACCAAACGCGATGATGCCCCATAAGATGAAATCGATGAAACTGATGGAGTTGGCCATAGCGCTGTAGAGCGGCAGTGTAAAACCGACGATAGAGCCCGCATAGGCCGTGGCCGCCGCTGCATTACCTTCGCGAATTAACGTCCACTCGTGGTGGGGCGTGATACGGCTATAACAGTACATAAACGCAACGAGAAGCACGAGTGCGCCGATCAGATAGCCCAAAAAGTGGGGTAAGCCTTGTAAATACTGCATGTATAGAATCTTCCTTGGTTGAGAGTCAACGTTGTGGTGATGGCGTGTGTTGGGGCTTGCCGCGCTTAAATAGCATCAATATCGACCGATGTAACATCAACACCGAGATTTTGTACCAGCATAAACCCACCCTCACCGTCATCTTCCGCATTCAGCAATACGTACTCCATGCGCTCGGAGTCTTCAATAGGGCGCTCGTACAGCATGGCATGGTGGGTAACGCTGCGCGTCATGACGCTTTCGGTGGTCATTACCTGCTCTTCAAGCACGACGGGCGGCGACCAAAGGCTCGCTTCATCGCCCCACACACGCTGAAACTGGCAGGTGCGCTCGGAAGCATCGGTCGCCTCGACAGCAATCGTTTGTGCGCCCAGCTGGCCTGCCTTTTTATCGCTTGCGTTGATCAGCGCATCGAACTCGATATCCGACAAATGCGTCACACGATAAAAATCAAACAGCTTGTACTCAATCACGCGCTGGTTTTCGACGTTGGCTTGCAGCCACGTATCGTTATCCAGATAAAAGCGTACCAAGTGGGCGCCCTGGCCAAGGTCGATATGCCCTACGGCCGCAACATGATGATAGGGCGTGCTGTCCCACCCAAAGAGTGCATCGGAATAGGCGCTTAACTCAGCCAACTGAATGTTGACGCGCCCATCCAGACGCAGCCCTGCAAAATCTTCTTGTGACATCCCGGTCGGCAGGCCAGCAGTGAAGGTGGATGCGTTTTCTGCCGCAGGGTTCGCCGCCTCATTGGAAGTGCCGAACAGGGCCTTAAGTGTCTTGAACATTCGAGAAGCCTCCAAAGGGCAAGCCGATAGCGCGAATCGTTGGTGCAGAATCAATATGGCTCAGTGACGTGCAGGCCCGCCGGTGGGCGGGCGCTGTGCCACGTTTACGCTTGTGGAGTATTTTTCTTGGCTTTCAGACGTGCCAGCACGTCTTCGGCTTTGCGCTCATTGGCGCCAATACCCGCCGCTTTCAGGCGTGCATCCAGTGATGAACCGCTCTCTTCGGCAGCCATTTGGTCGGCCGCCTGCATCTGGGCTGAGTTAAGCTGCTGGCGCTCACGGATCCGGTCAAGAGACTCCATCGCACTACCCATAGCGCTATTTTGCCCGGAGTGGCGCGCCGCTACGGCAGACTGAGCCTTCTGTGCAGACTCTGTCGCTTTTACCACGCTCACCTGCTGTTTTAGCTGGCGCAGCTGATTTTCCGTATTGCGAATGGCTCCGCGCAGGCTTTCAATGCTGGCGTCGTACTCGCTGACGATGCTGCGCTCGGCGTCCAGCTCATCTTGCATGCTGACCATGCGCTCGGCAACTTCGACCGCTAACGCTTCTTCGCCTTTGTCCAGCGCGGCTTCAGCGCTCTGCTCAAGCTCGGCAATTTTGCTTTCCAGAGTATCTGCCTTGTTACTGTTCAGCTGGCGTTGACCCATTAAGCGCGCAAGTTCGGTTTTGGACTGTTTCAGGTGATTTTCAGAATCTCGGATTTCCTGGTCCAAAATGCGCAGCGCTTGAGAGTCAACGACGGACTGGCCGGTCTCATTCGCTTTACCACGTAACGCCGTCATGATTTTGCTTAACATAAAGTTGCTCCTAAACGCGTATTAAGAAAAGTGATCGTGAATTAAGTCGGCGACTTCCATGGCTGCGCTGGCCGTGGCATGTAATTCAGCACAAATAGACACCAGCTTTGAATCGCCAAACAGCTGCCCGTAAGCCACGTAAAAATCTCGATTATCAATGGATACGATACCGATAGAGGCAAGCGGAAGCGCAAGGCCCTGGCGCAGTAACACGTCGTTAAGCTCAGCCGGATTCGATACGCTGTCCAGCGGGGCAATGGCGGTCATGGCAATCCACTCATTGTCGCTGCGCGAAAGCGTTAAGGTTAAATTGCCGTAATCGTGAAGCTCCCAAATCAACGTTTGGTTGGCTTCATCTAAACTAACATTGGCCGCTGGCCACTCCAGTTCAACGGCTTCTTCCTGTGCGGAGGCATCGTTAATAACGCGATAGAGTTCGGCTGCCGAGAAAGCACCCGTTTCATTGTGAGTAATCAAAGCAGCAAGCTCCTTATGCAAAATGAAGGTTATGTTAGCACTGACAATTCATCATCTTCTAATAACGCACTATCGCATTTGAGTAAAAGGCTACGCTAACACGCTGCGCGCCTGGATGTTTCACTATCAGCAGCGCTTCTTGAGCGAGCCTATTTAAGACCCACAGGCAGGAGAGGAGTTCTTCGTTAAGCGTACGATAAAAGGAGTCGATAATATGGATAAGGATAGTCAACCGCCCAGTTACGCTTCAGCAGCAGGCTGAGGTGCTACTGCTTACGTTATCTCCGTGAGCTTGTTTTAATGTAGGAGTGTTGGAAAGCTACTCGAATGTATATCAAGACGTATGATATATATTTCGCTAGTGGTGGAAGATGTTAAGCGTCACGTTCCGGCCCTGAAGACAGTAAGGCGGTCGGTCGCTCTTATAAATAAAAGGGGTGGGGAAACAGATGGCTGAGAGCAAACGTTCCAACGCTCAACGGCTTAGGGACTCGTTGGAAGATGACATTATTAATGGGCGGCGTGTGCCGGGTGAGCGGCTCGACCCGGACGAGCTAGGGCGAACGTTTAATGTTTCTCGCACGCCCGTGCGTGAAGCCTTCCAGCAGCTGGTGGCTAGCGGTTTGGTCACCGTATCACCGAAAAAAGGCACCTTTGTGGCCAAGGTCGGCATCGACCAGTTGATCGAGATGTTTGAAGTCATGGCCGAGCTTGAGGGCATGTGCGGGCGCCTGGCGGCCCGACGCATTAGTGACGCGGAGCTGGCAGAGCTTCAGGCGGCCCATCAGCGCTGCGAAGCGGCAGCGCACGCGGGTGATACGGACGAGTACTACTACGAAAACGAAGTCTTCCATGACTGCATCTATGCGGCGAGCCACAATACTTTTTTGGCCAGCGAAGCTCGCCAGCTTAAGCAGCGCTTAAAACCTTACCGGCGTTTACAGTTACAGGTTCGCCAGCGCATGCATAATTCGCTAAGCGAACACCAGGCCATTGTGGATGCCATTACTCAAGGCGATGCCGCATTGGCTCAGCAAGCGCTGTGTGACCATGTGCTGATTCAGGGTGAACGATTCAGCGACTTTGTGGCCAGCGTTCGCCGTATGGAAGCGCCGATCAGCCAGCCGGGGTAGGTAATGTCCGTATCGGTGGGGTAATGGTCCTTGCTGACATGTCGCGCTCGGTGGAAACTCTTCCTATCAATAGCGGGAGAGAAAACGTGACGCGCCATATTGCCTTATTAGCTTACCCCGATTGCCAATTGCTGGATGTCAGTGGCCCCTGGCAGGTGTTTGCCAGCGCCAACGCGCTAAGCCCAGAACCCTTGTATCGCTTAACCCTGGCCGCCGATGCGCCAGGGCAGGTGATGACCAACGGTGGCCTGGCGGTGCATGCCAGCCACACTTATGCTGAACTGCCGCAATTGCTGCCTTTGGATACGTTACTCATTGCAGGCGGCAGCGGTGTGATGGCGTTACGTCAGGACCGACACGTGTTGGCACTTTTACGTAAGCTGGCGCCTCACGTTCGCCGGTTAGGCTCTATCTGCTCAGGGGCTTTCTTGCTTGCTGCCGCTGGGCTTTTAGATGGCAAGCGCGTCACTACCCATTGGCGCCACGCCGACCAGCTTGCCGAAGAGTACCCCGCGCTTAATGTTGAGCCTGATGCGCTGTATATCCAAAGCGGTGATCGCTACACCAGTGCCGGGATAACGGCCGGTATCGATCTGGCGCTTTCGCTGGTAGAAGCCGACCACGGCGCTGCCCTTGCGGGTCAGGTAGCCCGAGAGCTGGTGATGTTTCTGCATCGCCCCGGCGGGCAGTCGCAGTTCAGCGAACTTCTACGCTGCCAGCAAGATGCTGGCCCGTTGCGTCGCTTGCTGGATCATCTGCATGCCGACCCTGGCGGGGCACATTCGCTGGAAAGTATGGCGGCCTTAATGGCCGTATCACCACGTCACCTTACCCGCCTATTCAAGCGCCACTTAACCACGACGCCGGTTACTTACTTGACCCAGCTACGCTTGGAGCAGGCGCGTTTGGCGCTGCTGGATGGGCATCAAACGGTATCGCTTGAGCGGTTAGCTGAGCGCTGGCGCTTGGGCGGCGCCGAGCAGCTGCGCCGCCAGTTTCAACGTTACTACGGTGTTTCCCCTTCTGTGTATCGTCAGCGCTTCGGCGCGGCGGCTAAGTCTGCCCTTACGTCTACCCTCACGCCTACTCTTGTGCCTACGCCTTTGGAGCCATTGCCATGCCATTAACCGTTACGCTGTTATCGCTGTGCCAAGCGCTGTTGGTCAGTGGCAATATCCTGCTGATTGCCGTATCGCCTCTCATTGGCGCCTCGCTGGCACCGACGGCTAACTGGGCCACTGTACCGGTGGCCAGCCAGTGGCTGGGGCTAATGTGCGCCACCATTCCCGCCTCTTTAATCATGGGGCGGCTGGGGCGTAAACGCGGGTTTGTGCTGGGTAATCTTATTGGCTTGATAGGTACGGCCGTGGCCATTTTGGCGCTACGTCAGCAAAGCTTTGGTCTGTTCCTGCTGGCGACCTGGCTAATTGGTATCGGCATTGGCTTTGGGCAGCTCTACCGCTTTGCAGCCCTTGAAGCATCTCCCACGGCACTGCGCGATAAAGCGCTTGGTTTAGTGATGGGCGGTGGAGTGGTAGCGGCATTTGCAGGCCCTTGGCTTGCCCGCTTTAGCCGTGAGCTGAGCGAGACGCCGTTTTTGGGCAGCTTTGTCGGGCTGGGCGTGCTCTACGTGTTGGCACTTGGCATATTGCTTTGTACGCGGTTGCCGGTCGCTTTTGTGCAGGCAGTAGAGGGGGAGAAAAAGCCCTTGCCCGCTATCCTGCGCCAGCCCGGTTTTCTACTGGCCGTTAGTGCGGCGGCCATTGGCTACGGCGTGATGAATCTGGCCATGACCGCCACACCGCTGGCGATGGAAGGGGCCGGGCACAACTTTAACCATGTCTCCACCACTATTCAGTGGCATGTGGTTGCCATGTTCTTGCCCTCATTTTTTACCGGCCATTTGACGGCCCGTTTTGGTGCCCCACGCATGATTAGCGCTGGCTGCTTGCTGCTGGTGGCAAGCGCAATTGCTGCACAGTTTGATGCCGGGCTAGCGGGCTTTAATGTTGCGTTGATCCTGCTGGGGCTTGGTTGGAATTTCACCTTCCTGCCCGCTACCGGGTTATTGACGCAAAGCTATCAACCGGCAGACAAGGCGCGCACTCAAGCGGCCAATGAGTTTCTGGTGTTCGGTACGGCTGCGTTAACGGCGCTGCTGGCGGGGCCGTTGGTTAACACCCTGGGCTGGGCGTTGCTCAATGCGCTGCTGATTCCTGTCTCGTTACTGCCTATGGTGCTGCTGGCATGGCAGCGGCGGCCAAACGCACCTCTTCTTTCTTAAGATGTTATAACATAGTCATATTCTTTTATTTGTTACGTCAGGTGGTTGAATGATTGTTAAACGGGAACGCGGCAAGCTGGAGCGCCAGCTTGTTGCTTCGCTGACTGAAGTCTGTGAGCAGGCCAAGGCCGAGGTGGTTGGATTCGTCTGGTTAACTCACTGCGTGGACTACCAACACTTCCCCGAAAGCCTGGTGGTTATCTGGGTATTTGATACCGATGCCCATTTAGCCTCAGCGCTAAAGGGCGAAGCCAAACAGCGCCTGCATGATTTCACGGCCAGCGCTTTGGCTGAGGCGGGTGTGGCGCTGGATAGCATCACACCGCACATCGACTTAGATAGTGAACAGGCGTGCCAGCGCACCCATGGCGGCAACTGGCAGCACCGACTGCGCGCGCGAAGTGTGAGGCACTGATGGCCAAGAAAATCGATAGTCCCTGCATATCCGCCTGTCAGTTGAAGGGCGGCATGTGCACCGGCTGTGGGCGAAGCATAGAAGAAATTCGCCACTGGAAATCCATGAAGCGGCCCGAAAAAATCGCCACCATCAAGAGGGCCGAACAGCGTTACAAGAAGCTCAACAAGAAGTAGGCGTTAGAAAAATATCGTTCGGGCGGCGTTTGGTTAAAAATCACCCGGGGCGCATTGCAGGCAGGTAAGGCCCAAGGCGCGCCACTGGGCGACGACTGCATCGCGGTCGTCCAGCACCAGCCAAGGCTCGAAACCGTCTTCTCGCATGGTGCTGAGCAGGGCTTCCTTGACCGCTTCGTCATCCACGTGGTCATGGCCATCGGGGCGCAGGTACATGGCGTCAAACGGTATGGCGTTGCGGGTCAGCCATTCGTGGGTATGCTCGCGGTGAGTGTCCGGGCGGCCGCTGCAAATGATGATCTGCTGGCCCTGGGCTTTTAATAATTTCACCAGCCGGGCGACTGGTTCGATCACTGGCGCTTCGGCCATAAACGCAAAGAAGGGGTCCCACTGCTTGGCGGGGCCTAACACCCATTCGTGTACTTTCGTGGGGTGAAATTCAGCTAACGTACCGTCAACATCGACAATCACTGCTTGGGTCATGCAGGGCTCCGGTTATTTAAGGTGTGAGTATTCAAGGCGTAAGTATTCAAGAACAGGGTCTTTTGTGTGGTGAGGCGCGCACCGAGTAACATGCGCCAGGCGCTAAGAGCCGGTTCGGATAAATGAGTAAACAGCGGCACCACTCGTTCGGCATTTACCTGATCGGCAAGCGCAACCAGGTGCGAGGCGCGCAGATGCACATTCCAGCGCTGCCAGAGGATGTCGCCAGCGGCCAGCTCGGCGCAGCGCGAAGGCGTCAGGTAACCGGTGTGCAGCAGGTGAAAACCTGGCCACATGGCCGCCGTATCATCGCGGTCACTGATCAGCTTGAGGCTTGGCTGGGAGGCATCGGAGCGCGCCAGAAGCGCTTCTATTCTTTTATCCGCATGGGAGCGGCGCAGCGTTGCGGGGAGCGCCAGCAGGGTTTGTAGATTGGCGCGAATAATCGGGTCAATAGCAAGCGAAAGCCCGCGAGCGCCTGCTTCTTCGGCTAGCCAAAGTGCCATCTCAAGCGCTCGGCCTGATTCAGGCACCGGGAAAACCAGTGGGCGGCTCAAGTTTTCGCTGATGGCGTCCACACATGCCTGCTGGGGTTGATCGTAGGTGCCATAAGAAGCGTCCAGTAGCGCAATGCGCGCCGGTGGCGGCGTATCAAACGGAAACAGCCGGGACTCAAAGCAGGCGTCGCCGCTGTAGAAAATGCCGCCCTCGACATCCAGGTGAATCCAAACCCCGCCCAACGAATGGCCCGCCTGCCCGGTAGTCACCGTAATACCGGCGATCTGGCAGGTGCCCCGCTCGGGCAGTGACTGCCAGGCGCGCCCATCGGGAAGCGCCTGAGCCACCAGCGGTGTGCAGTAAAGCGGTAGCGTAGCGGGTAGCTCGCTGACGCCGCCAATATGATCGATATGGTCGTGACTGATAATCACCGCATCGACATCAAGCCCGCGCGCCCAGGTAATTGGCTCGCCTGGGTGCAGCGCGCCGCCGGCATCCAACAGAAGCCGCTTGCCGTTGGCTTCCACCACAATAGCTGCGGGGCCTTTATCGCCCAGGCCGCTCAATATATTGATGCTGGCACTCATTGGTCCGGCTCCAAACACCAGCCTTCCAAGAGCGTTAGCGCCACCTGTTGGCCCAATTTTAGGGCGTGGGAATGATAGGCGAGCAGCGTTTCGCCACCGGCCATGCGCAGATGAAGCTCATAGCGCTCGCCACGAAAGGTCTGGCGTTCAACGCGAGCGGTTAAGTCCTGCTGGCTGGGCGCCTCGGGATGCACCTGAATATGCTCCGGGCGCACCAGCACTGCCTGATGACGCTGGGAAGCGGGAGACGTCAGCCCCTGCATCAGCTCATGGCCGCTAAGACGCCTGCCCGGTGCGCCGGTGCTTATCATTAACTGGCTGCCCTGGCCGATAAAGCTTGCCACCCAGGACGTGCGCGGCTCGCGGTAGAGCGTTTCGGGCGTGGCCCACTGCACCAGCTTGCCCGCCTGCATCACCGCGATACGGTCGGCCAGCGCCATGGCTTCGCTTTGGTCATGGGTGACGTAGACCATAGTGGCTTCGGTGCGACGGTGAAAATCTGCAAAGCTGTGCTCCATGGAGGCGCGCAGGTGGCGATCTAGGTTCGCCAAGGGCTCATCCAGAAGCACTACTGACGGGTCGGTGACTAGGCAGCGGGCGAGTGCCACGCGCTGGCGCTGGCCGCCGCTTAAGTCCTGAGGCGTGCGCTGGGCATAGGGCTCAAGCGCCACCAGGGCAAGCGCCTGCTCAACGCGGCGCTGATAATCCGCCCCGCGCACGCCGCGTAGTTTTAGCGGGTAGCCGACGTTATCGGCGACGTTCATATGCGGCCACAGCGCGTAGGATTGAAACACCATGGCCATGTTGCGCTGCTCGGGGAGCACGTGGTGCTGCTCGCTGGCCAGAAGCGTATCGCCCAGATGGATTTCACCGCCGCTTACCTGCTCAAACCCGGCCAGCATACGCAGCATGGTGGTTTTGCCACAGCCGCTGGGGCCGAGCAGGGCGACGAACTCACCCGGTTCAACCGTTAATGAAAGGCCATCCACGGCCTTGTGTTCGTCAAACTGTTTGGTGACTTGCTTGAGGGTTAGCCCTGCCATGGCACGACTCCTTTGGGTAAACGCGGGGCCAGAAGGCTAAGCGACAGCATGAGTGAAGCGACCATCAGCACGACCAGCACGGACACCGCTGAGGCCAGAACGCTTTCGCCACCTTCATCAAGGTTGAAAATCAGCACGCCCAGGGTTTCGTTGCCCGCACTCCATAACAGTGCTGAGACGGTCAGCTCGTTGACAGCCAGCAGAAACACTAAAAGCCCACCGGCAAACAGCGCAGGTGCAATCAACGGCATCACGATAGTGGAAAGGCGGCGCCAAGGGCCGGCACCGGCGAGCTGGGCGGCTTCTTCAAGGGAAGGGTCAAGCTGTGCAAGGCTCGCGCTGACCGGCTTGAGGCACACCACCAGAAAACGTGCCAGATAGGCCACGAAGATCAGCCCCAGCGTGCCGTACAGTGCGACGTTGATAATGGGCAGTGGGCGCACGAACAGCAGAATGCAGGCAATTGCGAGTACCACGCCGGGCAGGGCGTAAGGCAGCTCGATAATACTCAGCGTCAGGTTTTGCAGGCGCGATGGAAGCCGCTGAAGGCGATAGGCTAGCGGCAGGCTGCACAGCATGAGCACCACGGCTGCACCACCGGCAAGCCAAAAGCTATTGCGCATGGCGCGCCACGTAGCGCCCTGACGTCCAATTACTTCATGGTAGGCATTCAAAGTGGCGGTATCGGCGTTGAGCGGTACGCCCATGGCCGGCACCAGCGAGCTGACTACCAGCGCCACCAGCGGCGCGACAAGAATGACCAGCAACACACTGACCAGCAGCACCGTGACCAGCGCGCGAAAGCGGCCGAGTGAGAAATCATGGGCGCGCCCGCTATGCCCCACCAGCCCAAAACGGCTGCGGCCCATCCAGTGTTGCTGAAGCGCCACACCCGCCAGCGCCAGCACGCCGATCAGCAGCGAAAGGGCGGCCATCTCAGCCAGTACGCCGGTGCCAAAACTGGCCATGCGCTGATAAATCAGCGTAGGCAGTACGTAGTAGCTTGCTGGAATGCCCAGCATGGCCGGGATGCCGAAGTTACCCAGGCTTGAGATAAACGCCATGGCGGCACCGGCCACCAGGCCGCTTCTCGTCACGGGCAGAACAATATGCCGCCATACCTGATTCTGCCGGGCGCCGCTAATGCGGGCCGCTTCGACCAGTTCGCGGGGTAGAGAAAGTAGCGAGGTGCGCAGCGCCAGAAACACCAGCGGGGCGCTTTGAATACCTAACAGCAGGGCGATGCCTTCCGCCGAGTAGAGCGGCTGCGGGCTGCCCAACGGCGGCGCCATACCGATGCTTTTTAATAGCGGGCTTGCCGGGCCAAATAGCTGTAACCAGCTAAGTGCCGTGACCTGGGGCGGAATCATCATCGGCAACATAAAACAGAACACTAGCCACGCCTTGCCGCGAATGTCGGTGAGGGTAATCACAAACGCAAACAGGCTGCCCAGCGCAAGGGCAATCAGCATGCCCAGCCACGAGGTATACAGGCTGTGCCACAGCGCTCGCCAGGTACTCGCAGACTGGAGCACACGCCATAGCGGCGCGTTGCCCCCTTGGGTCAGGTCGCTTAACGCTTCTACTAAAAGACGCAGGCTAGGCGCCAGGCTCAGCAGGACGACGGTAAGCGTCAAAAGGGTAAGCAGCCAGCGGTGCTGGCTGCCTTGGGTAAGACTCGGTGACATGATCAGCCGCCGAATAGGTCGCTAAAACGCTGCTTCAGGGCTTCTTCCTGCTCAAGCGCTTGGGCGATATCGACGGGCATCAGCTCGATGGTGTCGCGGGCCGGGAAGCCTTCCGGCGGCGTAACACCCGGGTGGGCAGGCAGATAACCCTGCTCGCTGACCAGCTGCTGACCCTCTTCCGAGAGTACGAAGTCGACAAACTTCTGAGCCGCGTCGACGTTCTTGGCACCGGCCATAATGGCGACGGGTTCAGTGACCGCGCTCACACCCTCTTCAGGGAAGACAAACTCGACCGGCGAGCCTTTGGCCGCTTCGCGGATGGGCAGGAAATCCACCACGATGCCGTAAGGCTTGGTGCCGGCTGCCACTGCGTTGAATACCCCGCCGTTACCGCCTTGGGCCTCGGTACGGTTGTCATGCAAGGCATCGTAATAGCTTTCACCCAGGTCAGGATTTTCACTAATCGCTGCCATGTGAATCAGGGCAGCCCCCGAATAAAGCGGGCTTGGCATGGTCACTAAGCCTTCATATTCAGGCTTGAGCAGGTCCTGCCAGCTTTGCGGCTGCTCGTCAGCGCCGGTGTTATACACGATACCGGTGGTGATCAGTTTGGTGCCGTAGTAGAAGCCTTCGGGGTCAAAAAGCTCGGCATCAAAGGCTTCACGATTAGGGCTCAAATAAGCCTGAAGCTGGTCTTCCTGCTTTAACGACTCCATGGTCATGCTGTCGGCGATCAGCAGCACATCCGGGTTACTGACCCCGGCGGAAAGCTCGGAGCGCAGTCGGGTCATCAATCGCGTGGTGCCGTCGCGTACCCACTCCACCTCAATATCCGGATAGGCTGCCTGGAAGGCATCGACCGTTTGCTGGGCGTCGCTGTTGGGCTGGCTGGTGTAGAGCACGAGCTTGTCGTCGGCAACGGCGTTTGCCGAAAGAGCCAAACTTGCCATCGTGGTGGTAAGAGCAATGGCGGTGCAGAGTGAGCGCTTGAGCATCAGAAAGTCTCCAGTGAGTTGACCCTCCTCACACTACTGTCATCACCTTACAACATCGTGACACTACCCTTTCGTTTGAAGGAGGAGAGCTTTCGTAAGCATCGGAAAGTCTTTCGTTAATAAAAAAGAGGGGAGATGAGAGCAGAATGAAAGGCTTAAACGAGCGTCGCCGAGCGTTGCTTGAGCGGGTGCGCCAAGAGGGGCGCCATTCGCTAGAGGCGCTGGCCAGTCAGTTTGGGGTATCCGTACAAACGCTGCGCGGCGATATTCGCTTTCTTGCCGAAAAGGGCATGGTGCTGCGGCGCCACGGCGAGGTACTGCCGTTTCCCGACCGCGAAAATATCGGTTACGACCAGCGCCAGATCGTCAATGAAGCTGGAAAACGCCTTATTGCCCGCCAGGCCGCTTCATTGATTCAGCCTCATCAGTCGCTGTTTCTAGGCACCGGCACCACCGTTGAACAGCTGGCCGACGCGCTGCACGACAAACAGGGCCTGCATATCATGACCAATAATCTTCACGCGCTTATCAGGCTATCCGCCCTGGAGTGTGAGCTGGTGGTGGCGGGCGGCCGGGTGCGCCGCCGCGACCAGGACGTGATTGGCGGCGACGCGTGGCGCTTTTTTCAACGCTACCGAGCGGATGTAGGCATTGTCTCGGTAGGCGGCATGGATGCCCACGGCAATCTTTTCGATTATAACGACGATGAGGTCATGGCGCGTGAAGCGCTGTTGGCCAATGCGGCTTTGCGCGTTCTGGTGTTGGATAGCACCAAGTTTGATTTACCGCTGCGCTGTGCGGCGGGACAACTAGCCGATTATGACGCGGTGATTACCGACGTGACGCTCCCTGACCGATTGCGCAGCCCTCTTGCCGCACAGGGCGTTAGGTTTTTGATATGAGCAGGTAGTAAGTGGTCGGCGAGGTAGCCGCAGCCGCGGGTATCTATTTGACATTGGCCCTCAGGTAATGGCAAATACCCCAAAAATTGGCTTGAGGAGCACGCTGTGGAAAACGGTCAATCAGAAGCGGCCTTGCGTTATGAAGCGCTATCCGTCGATACGCTGGCAACGCGGCTGGGTGATGTACACGAAGTCGCCAGCCGGGTAGGCGGCGACCCCGCGAGTTGGGAAATTCGTGAGGTGGGCGATGGCAACCTGAACCTGGTGTTTATCGTGACGGGTACCACGGGCAGTGTGGTGGTTAAGCAGGCGCTGCCCTATGTTCGTATGGTGGGCGAAAGCTGGCCGCTGCCGCTTTACCGCGCCCATTTTGAGTATTACGCCCTGGTGCGCCAGGCCAAGCGTGCCCCCAATATTGCGCCGGAGGTGTTTTATTTCGATAAGCCCCAGGCCCTGTTTGTGATGGAGTATCTTTACCCGCACACGATTTTGCGTCGCAAACTGATTAAAGGTGAGCGCGTGGCTCGCTTGGGGGAAATCATCGGCCAGTTCTGCGCGCGCACGGCGTTTCGCGGCTCGGAGCTTTCCCTGCCAAGCCCTGAGAAGAAACAGGATGTGGGGCTTTTCTCCGGCAACGTGGCCATTCCCGCGATTACGGAATCGCTGGTGTTCACCGACCCCTATTATGGCGCCGAGATGAATCACCACACGCCGGAGCTTTCGCCGGTGGTGGACGAGCTGCGCCGCAACGCGCGCTTAAAAGCCAGGGTTCAGCGGCTATTGATGAAGTTCACCGCCAACACCGAAACCATGCTCCACGGTGATTTGCACTCGGGCTCGATCATGGCGACCGACACCGACGTGCGCGTGATCGACCCTGAGTTTTCCCAGTACGGGCCGATGGCCTTTGATTTGGGAATGGCCGTAGCCAACTTCCTGATGGCGTACTTTAGTCAGCCTGCCCACCGCCAGGATGACGAACTGGAGGCGTACCAGACGTGGATTCTCGACGTCATTGAGGCGTGCTTCACAAGCTTTGATGCCGAGTTCCGCCACTTATGGCAAACCGAGCGCGCCGGCATTCTGTTCCCCAGGGCGCTGTTTGAAGACCAAGGCAACAGCGCGGACGATGCCTGCGATGCGCTGTTGGAGGAGATTCGCCTGGATGCGCTGGCCTACTGCGGTATCGAGATGCACCGCCGGGTGCTGTCACTGGCCCATAATGCGGATTTCGAAGAGATCGAAGACACTGCCCTGCGCGCCCGGCTTGAAGCCCGCAATGTGTTGATGGGCCAGGCGCTTATTATGAATCCTGAGGCGGTTTGTGAGATACCTGCGCTTATTGAACTGGCCCAGGCGTATAACCGTCAGGATGTTCTATAAACAGCCTTCTATAAAAGACATGCTTTAAAAAAGCCGCAATCGCCCGATGAGCTGCCCCCTGGCGTTGGACAACCCTCTAACGCAGGGGGGGGGGTATAAGGAAGGCGTACGACGAGACGTTCAAGTTGCTGATTGCGCAGCCTGCCCAGTAAATATCCCTGTCCCGGTAACGTTACGATTGAGAGCATTCGTTATATTTATTTGGTATGTTATACTATAACAATATGAGTTTTGACTGAGATTGATTTCAGCATATTTGAGTCCCCTTGCTGTAGTCCGTAAGCCCCATCTGGTCTGCCTCAACACTTCCCCTGCTTTATGATAAATAAGGATAAGTTACCAATGATTAGGAAAAATCCACGTGGTGACCTGCCAACGATTCATCCCAGTGCTTTTATTGATCCCACGGCTATCATTTGTGGATTGGTCATCGTGGAAGAGAACGTATTCATCGGGCCCTACGCCGTGATCAGAGCCGATGAAATGGATGCGCATGGAAATATTGATCCGATGGTGATCGGTGCACACTCCAATATTCAAGATGGCGTTGTGATCCACTCCAAATCGGGGGCCAGCGTAACGATAGGTAAGCGTACCTCGATTGCTCATCGCGCTATTGTGCATGGGCCCTGCACGGTGGGTAGTGGCGTGTTCATCGGCTTTAACAGCGTACTTTTCAATTGCCAGATTGGCGATGGCTGCGTAGTGCGCTACAACGCGGTGGTCGATGGTTGCCAACTGCCAGCGAACTTTTATGTTCCTTCTACTGAGCGAATTGGCCCCGATACCAATTTGACGCGTTTAAGCCAGGTGCCCAGCGAAGCGAGTGCGTTTTCTGAGGATGTCGCTCGCACCAACAATGATTTGGTGCAGGGTTATAAGGCTATCCATAATGAGTTTTAGGCAGTAGCGATTTTCCGCTCGTATAAAACGATTAAGGGCACGCTGTTACGCTTAGCTAGTGAGTCAGGTCGCTATTAACGTTAAATTTTTCGTCTTTATTTGGTATGTTATAACGTAATTTATAGCGCAAGGTATATGTATGAATAAGCCAATTACCACGGCATTAACACAGCGTGAGTCGCCGGATAAAGCGCAGAAGGCCAAGATATTGGCCATGCCTGCCTGCGACTATATGAACGACGAGCAGCTGGCTTTTTTTCGCCAGCGCTTGCTGGATGAGCGCTATGAAATTCAAGCGCATTTAACGGAAATGAAAGAGGTAATCGCTTCTCACGAACGTGACAGCGATGAAGCCGATCAGGCCTCGTTTGAAGAGGAGCTGCGCCTGTCACTACGCCAGGCCGACCGGGAAAGCCGCCTGGTGAATAATATCGATGCGGCTTTGAGACGGATCGATAACGGCGACTATGGCTATTGTGACGAGACTGGCGAGCCTATTGGTATTGCCCGCTTGCTGTTCCGACCCACCGCGCGGCTATGTATTGAGGCCAAAGAGCGTCAGGAAAGCCAGGAAAATCATTACCGCAAAGCAAGGTGGGAGTAACCCGTTATGACGACACCCTCGCTCATTCCCATTAACGTGCTTACCGGTTTTTTGGGAAGCGGCAAAACCACGCTGCTCAATCGTTGGGTACACCAATCGTCAATGCGTAATACATTGGTGGTTATCAATGAGTTTGGTGATATTGGGCTGGACCACCTGCTCATCACCCATAGCGATGAGCAAGCTGTTATCGAAATGAGCAGCGGTTGCCTATGCTGTACGCTGCGCGGCGATCTTAGTCGTACGCTTCAGCAAGCGTTGGAAGATATTCAGGCACAAGATAAGCCTTTGCCCTCACGCGTGGTGATCGAAACCACGGGCCTGGCAGTGCCCACTTCCATACTGCAATTGCTGATGACCGACCACTGGCTAGCGCATCGTTTTAAGCTTGATAGCGTGGTGTGCTGTGTTGATGCAGTCAATGGCGCCGCAACGCTTACCGCCCATAGCGAGTCGCAGCAGCAAGTAGCCATCGCCGATAAGCTGTTACTCACCAAGACCGACTTGGCCGAGCAAAACGAGGTATCTACCCTGGCCAACCAGCTCGCGAGAATTAACCCCACGGCCGAGCAGTGGCAGGTAATTAACGGCGAGCTTTCCGCCAGCCTCCTGGTCGGCGCAGGGCTTTATCGCAGTGAACAGGCGGGCTATCAGGTTGATCAGTGGCTAAAGGCGGGCAGCTATACAATCCAGCCCGCCGATCAACACGCCGGCGCTGCTTTTTCGCTAAGTAAGCATTCATTGTTGAACGCGGCCCAGCCCGACAGCACATCGCACGGCGACAGTATCAATGCCTTTTGCTTTAGCGTTGAGGAGCCAATCCACCCCGACACGTTAGAGAGCTGGCTGGATATCTTGATGTCGCTGATGGGCGATAAAATGTTGCGTATCAAAGCGGTAGTGCACCTTACCGACAGGGAGTCACCGCTGGCGTTACACGGCGTACAGCATATCTTTCACCCGCCTGCAGAGCTGCCCATAGGCAGCGTGAGTGATCGAGTTTCCCGATTTGTTTTCATCACGCAGAACGTGTCGCCGGAGAGCGTGGCTGAGATGTACCGCTTTTTTCAAACCTCTAAAGAGAGTGCCTAATGACCGCTGTGACGTTACCCGATATTGCACGCCAAAGGCCGACGCTATCAGGCGCTTTATCATGGGTAGGGATGGAGGGTATCGCGCTGCCCATTCGCTTAAACGATATGACGCTTAACGTGACGGTAAATGCGGGCGTCAGCCTTGATGAGCCGGGCACCCGGGGGATCCATATGTCGCGCTTATATCTAGCGCTGGATGCTCTAGAGAATGAGACATTGACACTACCTGTCGTTCACACGGTATTGGACACATTTGTAAAGGGCCAGGGCGGTCTGTCCCAACATGCGTATCTCAGTGTTGAGGGCAATATGCCTCTTAAACGCAGCGCGTTAATTAGCCCGCTCGCAGGATGGAAAAACTACCCGTTCTCGCTACATTGCCAACTGACTCCAGCGGGTTTCCAAGCGCAGTTGGATATTAAAATAGGCTACTCATCGACCTGCCCCTGCTCGGCGGCGTTAGCCCGACAGCTCATTCAGCAAGCCTTTGCAGAAGACTTCGAAGAAATACCGCTAACCAAGTCAGCGGTATCGGCTTGGCTCGGTAGTGAAGAGGGCATACTGGCAACTCCCCATAGTCAGCGAAGTGACGTCACCTGCTCGTTGCGTCTGTCACCAGAAAGTGGCGACACACTGCCGTTGGAAGCCACCATCGACCGGGTCGAGAACGCCCTGGGCACCGCGCTGCAGACGGCGGTGAAGCGTATCGATGAACAGGCCTTCGCCCTCGCCAATGGCCAAAACCTGATGTTTTGTGAAGATGCCGCCAAGCGTGTGGATAACACGCTGCGCAAAATGCCTTGGGTCACGGGATTTCAACTCAAGGTCGTGCATGCAGAGAGCCTGCATGCTCACAACGCCGTCGCGCGCAGCGAATGGCAGTGGTGATGTGATGATCGTAATCAATGAAGCGATAGGGGCGTGCGGGCGGTTTGAAAGCGTGCCCGATAGGCGGTAGGCGTCAGCGCGTAACGACGAGAAAACACCTTGCGCATCTGTTCGTCGGAGCTAAATCCCGCGCGCCAGGCAATGCTTTTCATGGGCAGCGCTGTGTCGAGCAGCAGCGACTTGGCGCGTTCACAACGGGCGTTTTCAAGCCAGGCCGATGGCGTCATGCCAAACTCGTCAAGAAACGTGCGGCTGAAATGGCGGGGGCTCATACCCGCCTTGGCGGCCATATCTGCAAGCTTTAAAGGTTTATCAAGATGAGTGATAAGCCAGCTCTGTAACTCGCGCATACTGGGCGAACCCGTCATTTGGCTGGTGAGGGCGGCGCTAAATTGCGACTGGCCACCCGGGCGTTTGAGATAAACCACCAGATCGCGCGCTACGCCCAGCGCCAGATCGCGTCCAAAATCCTGCTCGACAAATGCCAGCGTCAGATCAATCGCGGCCGTCACCCCGGCGGAAGTCCAGAAACGACCGTCCTGCACAAAAATCGCATCGGCATCTACCTGCAACGCGGGAAAACGCTGCTGTAGCAGGGCCGCGTAGTGCCAGTGCGTTGCCGCACGACGGCGGTTAAGAAGCCCCGCTTCAGCGAGAAAAAATGACCCGGTACATAGCGCGGCGAAGCGCTGAACATCATCTGCCCGACGGCGACACCAATCGATAAGTGCGGGTTGGCTGGTGAGTGCTTTTTCGATATCGGCAGCGCCTGCCACCATTACGGTTGAAAGCGGGCCATTTTCAGGCAGCCCGCTCTGTGCTTGAAGTGGCACCATCGTCTCCGACGCAATCACGCCAGGCTGTGGGGCGGCCAGCGTCACCTTGTAACGTCGCGGATCGCCTCGCTCGGCCAAGCGTTTGTTGGCGTAGGTGAATACGCTGAGCGGTCCGATGGCCTCCATGATTTTAAACCCCGGATAAATGATGAGATGTACACGGTCGCTGTTTTCGGCTGCTGTGATCCCTGGGATGTTATTGGCTTCGTCATTTTTCATGGGTATTACTCTTTCGAGGCCTGATTGCCGTGAACTCTGTCTTGATTTGACCGGAGTACTCGCTGGGGTAATTTAACAAAACGTTATAACGTATCATTTTGGCTCAAGTAAAAGGAGAGAAAATGAAAACGCGCGCCGCGATTGCATGGGAGCCGAACCGCCCACTGGAAATTGAAGAAATCGACCTGGAAGGTCCCAAAGACGGTGAAGTGCTGGTCCGCATTGTTACCACCAGCCTCTGTCATACGGATATGTTCACGCTTTCGGGTCGCGACCCTGAAGGGCTATTCCCTGCCGTGCTCGGTCACGAAGGCGTAGGGGTCGTCGAGGAAGTGGGCCGTGGTGTTACATCGGTTAAGCCCGGGGATCACGTGATTCCTCTCTACACGCCCGAAGACCCCAACTGCCCCTATATCAAGTCGGGTAAAACCAATCTTTGCCAGACGATTCGCGAGACACAAGGGCGCGGCGTGATGCCCGACGGCACCTCGCGGTTCTCTTACAAAGGGAAGATGATCCATCACTATATGGGGACCAGCACTTTCAGCGAATACACGGTACTGCCTGAAATTGCGGTCGCAAAAATTGCTAAAGAGGCGCCCCTTGCCAAGGCAAGTGTTATGGGCTGCGCGGTGCCGACCGGGATGGGGGCGGTGCGTAATACTGCCAAGGTTACACCTGGCGCGACCGTCGTGGTTTTTGGCTTAGGCGCGGTGGGCATGGCGGTAATTCAAGGCGCCAAAATGGTCGGCGCTGGCCGTATTATCGGTATCGATACCAACCCCAACAAGTTCCCGCTGGCACGGGACATGGGTGTCACGGAGTGCGTTAATCCCGCCGACTTCAGGCAGCCCATCCAGGAAGTCATCGTCGAAATGACCAATGGCGGCGCAGATTACTCCTTTGAATGCATTGGCAATGTCAACGTGATGCGTGCGGCACTGGAGTGCTGCCACAAAGGATGGGGCGAGTGTACGGTGATCGGCGTGGCGGGTGCGGGCGAAGAAATTTCTACGCGGCCCTTTCAACTGGTGACCGGGCGTGTATGGCGAGGTTCGGCCTTTGGCGGTGTGCTAGGGCGCAGCCAGCTGCCGGGGATGGTCGATGAATGGTTACGCGGCGACTTCGATGTCGACCCCTACATTACCCACAATATGGCGCACGATCAGATCAACACCGCCTTCGACTTGTTGCACGCAGGGAAATCGATCCGTTCGGTCATCCATTTCCAGCCCAAGGAGACGATGCAGCTGGAAGGATTGGCTGGCAAGATTGTTTCAAGCTGAACATATACGCTTGGAAGGTAGGCGGGTTCTGATTGAACCCGCCTCCGTGTAACCATAAAAAAGCCCGCTATCAGTTCCAGCGTTGCACAGCTTTTGAATGGCTGGTTTAGCACTGGGCAGGATTAACGCTCAGGCAGGGGCAGCCAGTCGGCAAGCGCTACTTCGGCATGGGAGAACTGCGGCATATTCTCGCCCAGCGTTCCCATATTGGTGATGGCGTTATCGTTCAGGAAGTCCTGAGTAATCAGTGTGGGCGGCACGATAACCTGCTGGCCGGGCGCTTCACCGGCCATTAATAGCGCCAGCGTACGTACCGAGACTTCACCCACCACGGTTGGGTTGGTGGCAACCGTTGCGGCCCAGGGCGAGCCGGGTTCACGCATGGCGGCAATGTCGGAGGTGGAGATATCGGCGGAATAAATAGCGATATCCTCACCCAGTCCCATTTCATCCACGGCTATTTTCACGCCCGCTGCAAACTCATTATAGGGCGCGAAGAACACATCAATCATTGGGTTGGCCTGAATCACCGCGCGGGCCTGATTGGCAACCGAGTTGGCGATCGGGTTATCCAGCGTGCCGAATACGGCGGCTTCGGTCACACCAGGGTGAGTTTCTTTAAAATCTTCCCAAGCGGCGTTGCGGCGATCAAGCGGCGCGATACCTGGCACGTAAACATAGCCTGCGGTAAAGCGGTCACCGTTATCCTGTAGCGCCTGGTTAAGTACCAACTCGCCCAGCAGGTAATCGGACTGCTCGACTTGCGGGATGGCGGGGTTGTCCACTTCCACATCGAATGCCACAACATCAATACCCGCCTCTACAGCGCGCTGGGCAGCGTCTTTCATGGACTCCGGCAGCCCGTGTTGAATGATGATGCCGTCCACGCCGAGCGCGATGGCCTGGTCCACCATATCTGCCTGCAGGGCCGCATCCTGGCGGCTATCCAGCACGCGCAGATCCACGCCCAGCGCAGCGGCTTGCGCCTCTACACCCGACAGATAGGCTTGGAAAAAATCGCCCGTGGAGATATAGCGGATAAGCGCGATGGTGACATCTTCCGGCGCATCGAAGGGTGCCGGGCGCTCCTCAGCTGTTGTCAGGCTCGTTCCCAGTAGCACCATGGCGGCGGTAAAACTTACAGCAAAGCGTTTGAGCATACGGTGTTTAAGCATAGCGGTGTCCCGATTGTTAACGTTTTTAGCGTTGATGCGTTTATTAATTAATGACGGCCTGATTGGCCACGCCGTGAGGAGAGATAAAAGGTGAACATGAGCGCCACCACCAGTACCGCGCCTTTAACAAAATCCTGGGTGTAGTAGGGTGCATTCATCATCGTCATGCCTTGAAGAAGAATCCCCACAAAAAGTGCGCCCATGGCCGTGCCAAATGCGTTGGGGCGTGCAGCGCCCAGTACGGCAAAGCCAATTAGCGCCGCGGCCACGCTATCCAGCAGTAGGTTGTTACCACTGGCAATATCTCCCCGGCCTAAACGGGCGGCCAGCAAAATACCGCCAATCGAGGCAGTAACACCAGAAATCATATACGCCGCGATCTTGTAGCGCTCTACCGGCGCCCCCACCAAGGCGGTCGCACGCTCGTTGGAGCCAATGGCATACATCAGCCTGCCGTGACGGGTGAAGCCTAAAAACAGCCAGATAGCGACCGCGATCAATACGAACACCACTACCGGCACCGGAATCAAACGCTCCAGAATCAGGTCAAAGCGGTGCCTGCCCAGCCACAGAAACGCCGCCGAGAACGTGCCTTCCGCAGTGGAGCCATCGGCCAGCGACATACCGGTGGCGATAGAGTTGCCCTGGGTAGGAATGCGCTGAAGGCCAATCAGCAAAAACATCATGCCCAGGGTGGCCAACAGGTCAGGGATGCGGAACTTGACGATCAGCAGGCCGTTAATAAGCCCGATGAACGCACCCATCAACAGGCAGACTGCCACGGCCACATAGGCGGGCTGTTCAAGCACCACCATGCAATACGCCGCCAGCATCAACGAGGTGGTGGCCACGGCACCAATGGATAGGTCAAACCCGCCTACCACCAGCGTGGTGGTCACGCCCAACGCCAGAATGCCGGTAATTGCCACAGACTGAAGCACAAATACCGCCGAACGCGGGTTCGCAAAGCCTGAGGCCGCCAGGCTGAAGTAAACGACTAGCGCCACCAGCAACAGCAAGAAACCGTAGCGAATGGCTAGCTCCAGGCAGCGAGCTTTCGCGGCGCTGGTGTCAGGCTTTTCCGGAGGCCTGGGCGACGAGGGCGTTGAGGTCGATATCTCGGTTGGATTGCTCACCAGCAATGGCTCCTTCATGTAACACAATAATTCGGTCAGCGATTTCAATCGCCTCGTCTAGTTCAGAGACAAACACCAGCGTGGCGCGCCCTTTGGCGGTTGCCCGTATATGACGGCCTATATCCTGCCGGGCACCGATATCCACGCCTTGAAAGGGCTCATCTAGCAGCAACACGCGGCTGGGCGATTGAAGCCAGCGCCCGATCATGACCTTTTGCTGGTTGCCCCCGGAAAGCGTGCCAATCGAATCCGCGTGGGATTGGCAGACGATCCCCAGCTGGGCAATCATCTGTTCCGTGCTAGCACGCTGCTGACGCGCGCTCAGAAACGCCCCACGGGTAAAGGCTTTTAAAAACGGCAGCGTCATATTGTCGGCGATATTGAAATCCCCAATCACACCGTTGGTCGCTCTGTCTTTTACCGACATGAACACGCCCCGGGCAAGCGCTTCACGTACATTGGCGGGCGCATAGGGCTGGCCATCAACCTGCATGGTGCCGCTGCTTAAAGAGCGCAGCCCAAACAGGGTTTCGACAAGCGCCGACATTCCACTGCCCAGCAGGCCGGCAAATGCGACGATTTCGCCGTCACCCACGCTCAAACTGACCGGCGCCGCCCCTTGAGCCAGTTCGACACTTTGCAGCGTGAGGATAGGCGCGCCCGGTGTGGCCGGTTCGATATCAGCATTCTTGATCGCTTGGCCCAGCATGGCGTGCACAGCGGCGGTAAGATCCAGCGGCGCTTGATCGAATACGCCGGAGATCTGGCCATCGCGCAGGCAGATGATGCGATCCGCCAAGCGTCTGATATCGGACATGCGGTGCGATATATACATAATCGCCACACCCTGGGCGCGCAAACGGTCGATCACCGTAAACAAGCGCTCGGCCTCAGAGGCGGAGAGCGATGAGGTCGGTTCATCCAGAATCAAAAGTCTGGGGGCGTGGGCCATGGCCCTGGCAATGCTGATCATCTGCCGGTCGGCCACCGAAAGATCGGCAACGCGGGCGTTCAGGTCGATATCCAGGCCCATGGCGTCGGCAACTTCGCTTGCCTGCTGACGAAGCTTCTTAGCGCTGACCCATAAGCCGTGCGCGCCGGAGGCTAATCTATCCAGCATCAGGTTGTTGGCCACGTCCAGGTCGGGGATAACGCCGTCATCGATGGATTGATGCACGGTCACCACGCCCTGGTGAATCGCCTCACGCGCATCGCGGGGGTGGTAGGGCATACCGGCAAGCTGCATCTGGCCGTGGTCGGCTGCGTGGTAGCCGCTAAGTACCTTAACCAGGGTCGACTTGCCTGCCCCATTGGCGCCCATCAATACGACGACTTCGCCAGCATTGATATGCATATCAATGCCACGCAAGACCTGATTGTTCCCAAAGGATTTATGAATCCCCTGGATATCAAGCACGCTCGCTTGCAAGACGTTTCTCCTTGGTAGGCATACGCTGTGAAGGGCGCAAGATCATCGGTAACGAGGGTTGGAAAGTCAATCGCCGTGGCAGGGCATATGGCAAGCACGAAAAGCCTGAGGCCAGCGCAAAAAAGGACGCGGGAATTGAACCCGCGTCCTTTTAGTTACTGCCGATATTTACAGCTGATCAATCCGGTCAAACTTGCCAGCGATATCGCTCTCGGTCCAGTGGGGCACCCAGCCTTCTACGTTGTCGAAGAAACGCAGCGCGGTAAATTCAGGCGCGGGGCCCATATCGAACCAGTGGGGCGTGTTGGCGGGTACGCTGATCAGGTCGTTGCGGGTGCACAGCACCTGATACACCTTGTCGTCGATATGCAGGCAGAAAAGCCCTTGGCCTTTGACGAAAAAGCGCACTTCGTCCTCAAAGTGGCGATGTTCGTTTAAAAACTTCTGGCGCATGGCATCCTTTTCAGGATGCGTAGGCACCATGTGCAGCACATCCACCGTCTGGTAGCCGCCCTGGGCTTTTAGCCGCTCGATATCATCCTGGTAGAGCGCCAGAATATCGTCCTGAGTGGCGTCGTCGGCAATTTCGCCCGGCGTTGCCCAGCGTTCAAACAGCACGCCTACACGGTTGAGCTCAGTCTTGATCTGCTCGCCGTCGGTAATATCGACCAGCGCGCTGTTCGGGTCTTGATCGGCAAATACTTTAAGTTGTGACATTAAGGCGCTCTCCGCTAGTTAAAAGCTTGAACCGTTACAGATCGATCTCATCGAAGCTTGTCACGCAAGCGTGCTGTGTGCCTGCCTGGGTGCCTTCACGCACCAGTTGCAGCGTCTGCATGCCCGCCTGCTTGGCGGCATCCAATTCTCCTACCACATCGGATAGGAACAGGATTTCGTCGGCGGGAAGCTGTAGCTTGCTGACGATACGCTGATACGCCAAGGCTTCGCGTTTGTGGCCAATATGGGTGTCGAAATAGCCGCTAAACAGCGGGGTTAAATCGCCCTCTGTGCTGTAGCCAAACAGCAGCTTTTGCGCCTGCACGGAGCCTGATGAGTAAACATAAAGCTGCTTTCCGGCCTCTGCCCATTGGCGAAGGCGTGGGGCGACATCGCTATACAGATGCCCTTTAAAGGCGCCACGCTGGTAGCCATCAGCCCACATCATGCCCTGAAGCGCTTTGAGCGGCGTAACTTTTTGATCAGTTTCGATCCAGTAGAGCAGGGTTTCAACGACTTTATCCAGCGAGGCGTCCGGTTCATTGAGCTCATTGCGTACCGCGTCTATCTGCTCTTCCACATCAGGTTGGGCCGAGTGGGTGTACACATACTCGGGCAACTGATCATGAGCGTAGGGGAACAGCACCTTATGCACAAAGCTGATATCCGTCGTGGTGCCTTCGATATCGGTGACCACGGCGCGAATGCTGGTGTTATCAAGACTTGGCTTATTAACATCTGGATGATTGATCATTTGGACCACCGGCTCTCTTCAAGGACACAGGCAAGTAAAAACTCAATGGCTTCCAAATGGCGGCGACACTCGGCAATGCTGCTGCCCACGGCATAAATACCGTGGCCCGCCACCAGAAAGCCCCAGGGCATCGGCCAACCTGCCCGTACATGGTCGGCCAGCTCGCTCATATCCTGGGAGTTGGGGACCACCGGCAAGTGAATGGTGGCGTCATGCGTGCTATTACCCTGTAGCGCCTTTTGCATTTCAAAGCCGCTTAGCGCAATGCCTTCAGGAAAACGACGCGAAAGAACGGTGCTTGCCACGGTGTGGGTGTGCAGTACGCAGCCAATCTGTTCATCCATCCGATAAAGTGCCGCGTGAAGGTCGCTTTCGGCGCTGGGTTTGCCACTGCCTTCAAGTACGCGCCCTTCAAGGTCGCAAAGCAATAAGTCATCGGCTTGAATGTGCGTTTTATCACGGCCCGAGGCGGTGACCAGATAACCTTGCGGCACTCGGGCAGAAAAATTACCGCCCGTGGCGGGCGTCCAGCCTTGTTGGGCCGCCCAAGAGATCGCTGCTAGCAGTTCGTCTTGTAATGTCATCGTAGGGTCAGTATCGCGTCGCTTTCAAAGGCTTTCATTCTATATGATATGCTCCGCGGCTGATAAGCCATGCGCCGTATTCGTTCTTTCCATACGTTCTTTATCGCAGTACTCAAGGAGCCCCTGATGCCTCATCTTCAGTCACGCAGTTTACGGGTGTACGCCGACTCGCTTGAGTACTTGGATCAGACTCGCCTGCCGCAGGCCGAAACGTGGGTACGCTGTGCAAGCCCAGAAGATTGGCAGGTGGCGGTAAAAAGCCTGGCGATTCGCGGCGCGCCATTAATCGGCCTGAGTGCGGCCTTTGTGCTGGCGCAGTATGCCGCGCAACATCCAGGGCAGGAGAGCGAATGGCAGCTGGTAAGTGATCACTTACGGGCTACGCGCCCCACGGCAGTTAATTTGATGTACTGCCTGGATGCCATGGAGGCCTGCTTTGCTCAAGGGCCGGCTGCGCTTGCTGAGCGCGCCGCCATGCTGTTTGAAGAGGACCGCGAGCTGTGTTTGCAGATGGCCGAGCGCGGCGCGGACTTACTGAATGACGGCGAGCGAGTGCTTACTCACTGCAATACCGGCGCCCTGGCCACGGCCGGTGTTGGCACGGCGATTGGCGCGCTGGCGGTCGCCAAAAAGCGCGGCGTAGCGCTGCATGTGTACGTTAACGAAACCCGCCCGCTGCTTCAGGGCGGCCGATTAACCGCCTGGGAAATGGCCGACCTGGATATTCCATATCAACTGATTGCCGACAGCATGGCCGCAAGCCTGATGGCCGCCGGCAAAGTGGATAAAGTAATGGTCGGCGCCGACCGTATCTGCGCCAACGGGGATTTCGCCAATAAAGTGGGCACTTACATGCTGGCAGTGGTCGCTAACTACCATAAGGTGCCGTTCTACGTAGTGGCGCCCTACACCACGGTAGACAAGGCCTGCGCCACCGGCGATGACATTCCGATTGAGCAGCGCGACGCCGCTGAAATACGTGGAGCCACCGGGGCATTCGGGGAGGTCGTCTGGGCGCCGGAGAATGCGCCGGTGTGGAATCCTTCTTTTGATGTTACGCCCGCCGCGCTAGTCACCGGCTGGGTGCTGGATACCGGCGTGTTTGACCAAGCCGCTATCGCCCGTGGTGAACACTGCCGATAACGGCCTCTATACTTAAAGCGTGGCATCGTCGTGGGTTTGAATCACCGCTAGAAAGCCTTCGCCATAATCCTCAAGTTTGCGTGCGCCAATGCCGGAGATATCGCCAAGCGCCTGCAAATTCTGCGGCTTCTGCTCGACCATTTCGGCAAGCGTGGCGTCGTGGAAGATAACGTAGGCAGGCACACCCTGGGCTTCGGCAAGCGCCTTGCGGTGCTGGCGCAGGGCTTCCCACAAAGGGCCGTGGCCGGGTGCTGCCGAATTGCTCTTGCTGCCGCGCCGGGCGGTCCTGGTTTTGCTGGGCTTGCGCAGGGTTAGCGGCTGCTCGCCGCGTAGCACCGGCTTGGCGTCTGCCGTTAAGCGAATCCCGCCATGACCTTCCATATCCACGCTTAGAAAGCCGCTGGCAATCAATTGGCGAAACAGCGCCTTCCATTCGTTGGCCGAGAGATCCTTGCCGATGCCAAAGGTGCTGATCTTGTCGTGACCAAAGCGGGTGATGCGCTCGTTGCTTTTACCCAGCAACACATCCACCAAGTAGGTGACGCCGAAGCGCTGCTCGGTGCGGTAGACACACGACAGCGCCTTTTGCGCGGCCACCGTGGCGTCCCAGGTCTCAGGCGGCGTCAGGCAGTTGTCGCAGTTACCGCAGGGCGCATCCAAATGATCGCCGAAGTAGTGCAAAAGCGCCTGGCGGCGGCAGCTGATTATTTCGCAAAGCCCCAGCATGGCATCGAGCTTTTGCTGCTCGATACGCTTCTGGTGATCATCTGCGCTGGAGTCCTGCTGCATCTGACGCAGCGTAATCACATCCTGCAAGCCGTAAGCCATCCACGCATCGGCGTGGAGGCCATCGCGCCCGGCGCGGCCGGTTTCCTGATAGTAAGCTTCAATGCTCTTGGGCAGGTTGAGGTGGGCGACAAAGCGCACGTCCGGCTTGTCGATGCCCATACCAAAGGCGATGGTGGCCACTACCACCACGCCATCTTCACGCAGAAAACGGGTCTGGTGATGCTGGCGCTGCTCGGCGGGGAGTCCTGCATGGTAGGGCAGTGCGGTTAGTCCTTGGCGCTCAAGCCAGGCGGCGGTGTCATCTACCTTGCGCCGAGATAGGCAGTACACAATCCCGGCTTCGCCTGCGTGGTTGTCGCGGATAAAGCGCAGCAACTGTTCACGGGCGTTGCCCTGATTTTCAGCGATATGGTAGCGGATGTTGGGGCGGTCAAAGCCGCTGTTATAAAGCGCTGCCTCGCCCAGTTGCAGGTGCTCAATGATATCGCCTCGCGTGGGCACATCGGCGGTGGCGGTGAGCGCGATGCGCGGCACCTGGGGAAAGCGCTGATGCAACTGAGAGAGTTGGCGATACTCAGGGCGGAAGTCATGGCCCCACTGGGAAACGCAGTGGGCCTCGTCAATCGCAAACAGGGCAATCCTGGCCTGCTCCAGAAGCGCCTGCATGCGCGGCGTGGCAAGCCGCTCGGGAGCGACATACAGAAGGTCCAGCTCGCCTGAGCGCAGGCGGCTCTCCACCTCGACCGCTTCATGATAGTCGAGGCTGGAGTTGAGGTAGGCGGCGCGTACGCCGTTTTGAACGAGTGCTGCCACCTGATCCTGCATCAGTGCGATCAGCGGGGAAACCACGACGGCGGTGCCGTCGCGCAACAGCGCAGGGACCTGGTAGCACAGTGATTTTCCACCGCCGGTGGGCATCAATACCAGTGCATCGCCACCGGCAACCACATGATCAATAATCGCCTGCTGCGGGCCGCGAAAGCTGTCGTAGCCAAAGACTTCCTGCAACACCTTGAGGGCCGCCGGGTTGGGTTCGCCGTGCATCCTCGCTCTCCTTTTTGCCGAGCGGGGATTGTCGCACGAAAAGCCGCTTGCCCGTTGATTAGGGTTCTCGTACTAAGCCTAACGGATGCCAGCCCGTAGGAAAGACTGCACAAACTGGCGCTGAAAGAGCAGAAACGCGACTAACATCGGCGCGATGCTGAGCAGCGTGGCCGCGCTGACGGTGGCCCAGTTAACCCCCGTTTCCGGGGCGGAAAATACGCCCAAGCCAACGGTTAGCGTGCGGCTTTCCACCGAGTTGGTGACCACCAGCGGCCATAAAAAGTTGTTCCAGTGATGGCTAATGGAAACCAGCCCATAGGCCAGGTAGGTAGGCTTGGCTAGTGGCACGTAGACCTTCCAGAGAATTTCCAGCCAGTTGCAGCCCTCAATGCGCGCGGCATCTTCAAGCTCGCGGGGAATGGTCTTAAACGTCTGGCGTAATAGAAAAATGCCAAAGGCGCTGGCCACATAAGGCAGCCCAATACCGGTGATGGTATTGATTAACCCCAGCTCGCTGGCGATACGGTAGTTCTCCACGATCAGCACTTCGGGAAAGACAAACAGCTGAATCAGCACCAGCATAAACAGCAGGTTTTTACCCGGAATGGGAAACCGTGCAAAGGCAAAAGCGGCCAGCGTACACACCACAAACTGGCCCAATACCACGCCGGTAACCAGAGCAAAGGTGTTGAAGTAATAGCGGGCGAAGGGCGCCTGCGCCCAAGCGTTAGCGAAATTATCCAGCGTCAGCGGGGCGAACAGATCAAAACGCACCATAAATTCGCTGGGGTGGAAGGCCGCCCAAAAAGCGTACAATAGCGGAAAAATCCAAATCACCGCCAATAGCCACGCCGCCAGAGTTTCAAGCGATGGCAGTGATAGTTGGCGAGATCGAGGCGCAGGTTTTTTGGCGCTTGAGTGTATTGTCGTTGAACTCATTGGTAGTGCGTCCTGCGATCTAGTACCGTGAACTTCAGCGTGGCGACCACCGCGAGTACCAGCAGAATCACCACCGTAATGGTGGCCGCCGTGGTGCGATCAAAAAACGAGAAGGCATTTTCGTAGACGTAATACAGCAGCAGATTGGTCGCGTTATTGGGACCGCCCTTGGTCAGAATAAACAGGTGATCAACCACGCGTACCGCATTGATTAATGCGTTGATCAGCACAAACAGGGTGGTGGGCATCAAGAGCGGAAACGTCACTCGCCAGAAGAAGCTCCAGCGGCTGGTGCCTTCAAGGTCGGAGGCTTCTTTAAGCTCGGGCGGAATGCCTTGAAGCGCCGCGAGATAAAAAATCATAAAAAAGCCGGCTTCTTTCCAGACCGACATCACCATCACCGAGCCCAGCGCGACGCTTGGGTCGCCCAGCCAATTCACCCCGGAAAACCCCAACGCCCCGAGCAGCTTGTTAAACAGGCCAATTTGCGGGGCGTAGAAAAACATCCAGATATTGGCGGCGGCAATCATGGGCAAAATAGTTGGTGTGAAGTAGGCCATACGCACAAGGCCGCGCCCCGGTAGTTTGCCGTTGACGAACAGCGCCATACCCAACGCTAGGGCGATGGAGGCGGGGATTGTGCCCAACGCGTAGATCAAGTTATTGCGCGCCACCTTCCAGAACTTGGCGTCATCGAACAAAAAACGATAATTCTCAAGCCCGACAAATTCCGGCGGGGCACCGCGAAAGCCGGGCAGAAACAGGCTTTGAATCACGGTCGTAATCGTGGGCAGGTACGCAAAAGTGGCTAACAGCACGGCAGCGGGCAGTAACAGCAGCGCGCCATACATCTGCATTTTGTGGTGGGCGGTTAATGCCATGGGGAACGGCTACTTATAGGAAACGCCGGGGCGAACCCCGGCGAATGGGTAAGAAAGGGCTTAACGTGCGTAACGCCGCAGTATGGCGTCCGCTTCCTGCTGGGCCTGGTTAAGCGCGGCTTCCGGTTCCATCTGGCCGGTTAACGCTGCCTGAACGGCGTTATCCAGCGTGCGACGAATGCGGCCACCCTGATAGGTGGAAAGCTCGGCAGTACCATATTCCAGCTGGTCGCGGGCAACAGCGGCGGGCGGGAAGCTCTCCACGTATTCGCGCAGCGCGTCAGTCTCGTAAGCGGCGGGGCTAACGCCCATGTAGCCTGTTTCAATCGACCAGTCGGCGGCGCGCTCGGGTGCGGTCATCCAGCGGATAAACGTCATCGCAGCGCGCTGCTCCTCTTCAGAGGCATCTTTAAAGACGTAGAAGTTGCCGCCGCCGGTGGGGCTGCCGCGCTGGGTGTTCATGGGCAGCATGGCGACGCCAAAATCAAAACCGGCTTCATTGCGCACGGCGGTTAGATTGCCGGTGGTATGCCACATCATGGCGGTAGATTGCTCAAGGAAGTTCTGGCGCAGCGTGCCCCATTCGATGGTGCCATCTGGCATGGCGTCATGTTCGGTTGCTAGCGACACCCAGTACTCAAGCGCTTCAACGGCGGCGGGGTCATCAAAATAGACCTCGGTGCCGTCTTCGCTCATCAAGCGGTGGCCGTTCTGAAACGCGAACGCCTGGAACATCCAGTACGGGTAGCCGGTAGACGGCACCATCACGCCCCACTGCTCCCCGTTGGAGGCTTCGCGAATCGTCGCCGCCATCTCGGCCATTTCCTGCCAGTTTTCCGGCGGGGTTTCAGGATCTAAACCGGCCGCTTCAAAAGCGTCCTTGTTCCAAAACAGTACAATGGTGGAGCGCTGGAAAGGAATGCCGTAGGTGTTGCCATCCAACTGGCCGTTTTCCATCAATCCTGGGTAGAAGCCGTCAAGCCAGTCGCGCTCTTCATCGGTTTCGACCAGATCATCGAACGCCACAATAGCGTCCTGTTCAACCAGTTCGTAAAGGTCGATGGAGAACATCACCGATAGCTGCGGTGTATCGCCTGACTCAATTGCCGACATGGTGCGCACGCGGGTGTCGTCGTAGTTGCCGGCGTAGATGGCTTCTACCGAAATGTCGGGATGCTCGCTCTCAAACTCGGCCACTAAGTCGTCAATGACGTTAGTTAGCGCGCCGCCCACTGAAACCGGGTAGTACATGGTCAGGTCAACGGTATTAGCGTTGACCTGGGTGGCGCTTAACATGCCAGCCACAAGCGCGGTGGTAGCGAAGGGGATACGCAAACGCATAAAAAGACTCCACGAATATCAGTCTTGGAAAGAGCCCACCGCCGGTGGACGAGAAACGACGCGAGGCGAGTCTGGTAACGCACTTGGCAAAACGCTATCCAGACGTAACCCGTTATTCGCAAACAAGTGGGCATTTTCTGGCGCCCAATAGAGCCGACAAGTGCCGTTAGTCAGTGCGGGTTTGCCGTTGATGCGTACGCGCAGGCTGTGTCCGCCCACCGCCACATGGACAATCGTGTCGGCGCCTAAATACTCTTCGCTAAGTACGGTGGCCAGCACGCCTGGCTTCGACGCCGGGCGCAGCTCAATATCCTCCGGACGAATACCTAGCTGACCGCCAACGGCTTCCAGCGGTGCGACCGTGGTGGTCGGTTCGCCGTCGATAACAGCGCCTTGGTCGCCTTTAACAAGTGGCAGCAAGTTCATGGCAGGGCTCCCTATAAAGCTAGCGGCAAAGGCGCTGGCAGGCTGGTTATAAAGCGCGTCAGGCGACCCGTCCTGAACGATGCGGCCGTGCTGCATCAGAATCACGCGGTCCCCCATGCTCATGGCCTCGACCTGATCGTGGGTCACGTAAATCACCGTCATATTCAGGCGGCTTTGTAGCGCCTTGATTTCCCGGCGCATATCGCTGCGCAGCCGCGCATCCAGATTGGAGAGTGGCTCATCCATCAAACAGATCGGGTGTTCCGAGATAATCGAGCGGGCCAGCGCCACCCGCTGGCGCTGGCCACCAGAGAGTTGGGCAGGTTTACGGTTCAGGTAATCGGTAAGGTCGACAAGCTCAGCCACCTTGGCCAGCCGCTCACTCTGTTCAGCTTTGGGCACCTTGCGGCTGCGCAGGCCAAACACGATATTGTCGGCAACGCTTAAATGCGGGAATAGCGCATAGGATTGAAACACCATGCTTAAGCCGCGGTCGCCCGGCGGCAAGCGCGTAACGTCACGCTCACCAATATGGATCTGACCGTTGCTTGCCTCTTCCAGGCCCGCAATCATGCGCAGCGTGGTCGACTTTCCACAACCTGAAGGGCCCAGCAGAATGACAAACTGGCCGGGCGTTACTTCAAAAGAAATTTCATCGACCGCAGCGGTCGCACCCCAGCGTTTAGTAACGCGCTCCAGGCGGATACGCGATTGGCTCATACACACAGGCCCATGTCTTCACCACCAGCGGTTATTTATTGTTGGCCAGCTTGCGGTGAAAATGTTGCCGTTGAGTGACGTTTGTATGGCGAAGTTGTGTCAGGTAATAGTTATATAGCTCTTTTGGCTAAAGGCCTCAATGTAGCCTGAGACTAGTGCCGTTCATTGTTGAAGAGCGGATGCTGGCATCGCATAACGCCGTGTCGATTTACCCGCTTTCACCACCTGCCCCGGTACCTCATGGCCGATAAGCTCGGGGAGAGTAGCGGCGACGTCAAGCAGGGCATCCAGGTCAACGCCGGTGTCCACGCCCATGGCTTCAAACATATGCACTAAATCTTCGGTGCATACGTTGCCGGTGGCGCCGGGGGCAAAGGGGCAGCCGCCCAGGCCGCCGAGTGCTGAGTCGAAGCGGGTAATACCTGCCTGCCAGGCTGCCAGCGCATTGGCCAGGCCCATGCCGCGGGTGTTGTGAACATGCAGGGTAAACGGCGTTTCAGGCCAGCGCTCAAGTACCGCTTCACACAGGCGTTTGACCTGGGCCGGGTTGGCCATGCCGGTGGTGTCGCACAGCGTTACCCCTTGGATGCCCAGCGTAATCAGCTTTTCAACCAGTTCCAGCACCCGCGTTTCGGGCACTTCGCCTTCAAAGGGGCAACCAAAGGTGGTGGAGAGTGAAGCGTTGATAAACACGCCGCTGCCCTGAGTCACGTCCAAAATAGCCGCAAATTGTTCAAGGGATTGCTCGGGCGTCATGCGCAGGTTGGCCAGGCCGTGGCTGTCGCTTGCCGACATCACCAGGTTGATCTCATCGACGTTGCAGGCAAGCGCGCGTTCGGCACCTTTTACGTTGGGCACCAGCGCGGTGATGTCCACGCCTTCCCGGCGCTGAATGCCGGTAACAACGTCGGCGGCATCGCGCAGGTTGGGAATCGCCTTGGGGGAAGTAAACGACGTCGCCTCGATGCGCTTGAGGCCCGTGGTGGAGAGTGCGTCAATCCAGCGGATTTTGTCCTGTGTGGGTACAAAACGCGCTTCAATTTGCAGGCCGTCACGGGGGGCGACTTCGTTGATCTCGATTTTCAAAGGGCAGGGTGATAACTGGCTCATAACAAACTCCTTAAATGATGCCTGCCTGGCGCAGTTTGGTGCGGGTTTCTTGATCGATACCCAGCTCGTCCAGTACGTCGTCGGTGTGTTGACCAAGCTTCGGGCCGCCATTGCCCAGGCGCCCAGGCGTGGCGCTTAGCTTGGGCAGTACGCCGGGCACTTTGAGCGGCTGGCCATTGGGGCGAGTAAAGGTTTGGATCATCTCCCGCGCCAGGTAGTGGGGATCAAAGGCGATATCTTCAGCGGTGTAGGGGTAGCCGGCGGGCACCCGGGCATCGTCCAGGGCCTGTAGAATGGCATCGCGCGGGCGTTCTAGCGTCCAGGCTTCAATGGCTGCATCAATCATGGTGGCTTGCTGGCTGCGCCCATCGTTATGGGCAAGTGCTGGGTCATTGGCTAAATCCTCGCGGCCAATCACGCCCATCAAGCGTTTAAAGATGCTGTCGCCATTGCCAGCGATAAGCACGTAGTCGCCGTTCAGGCAGCGGTAGGCGTTTGAAGGCGTAATGCCGGGCAGGGCGCTGCCGCTGGGCTCGCGGACCTGGCCGCTGGCATCAAATTCCGGCAGCAGGCTTTCCATCATGGCAAATACTGATTCATACAGCGCGACATCAATTTCCTGGCCCAGGCCGCTGCGGTTTCGCTCTTGAAGGGCCAGCAAGGTGCCGATCACCGCGTAAAGGGCGGAAAGTGAGTCGCCGATGCTCACGCCCACCCGCACGGAGGGTTCGTCCGGCTGGCCGGTAAGGTAGCGTAGCCCGCCCATTGCTTCGCCAATTACGCCAAAGCCGGGCTTGTCGCGGTAGGGGCCGGTCTGCCCGTAACCTGAGATATGCACCATGATCAGCCGTGGGTTGAGGGCTGATAACGCTTCCCAACCCAGCCCCCAGCTCTCCAGCGTGCCGGGGCGAAAATTCTCCACGACAACGTCTGCCTCGGCAGCAAGTTGGCGTACCAGGGCCTGGCCCTCTTCGCTGCGTAAATCCAGCGCCACCGAGCGCTTGTTGCGGGTTTGCACGTGCCACCAGATCGAGGTGCCGTCTTCAATCATTCGCCATTTGCGAAGTGGGTCACCGGTGCCGGGCGGCTCAATCTTGATCACGTCAGCGCCAAATTCACCCAGCAGTTTGGTGGCGAAGGGGCCGGCAATCAGCTGGCCTAGCTCAAGCACTTTTAGGTCCTGCAAGGGAAGCTTGCGCGCTTCAGGAGCATTCATTAAGGCTCTCCTCTACTTGTCGTTATTCGTAGTGAGCGCCAGCATGGGGCAGCCGTTTTGGGTCGACAATTAGGCAATGGGTAACAAAGGGTTCGTGGCTGGCGAAGGTATGCGTTAGCATAAGCAGACTGTTGGTTAAGAGATGTGATCATGCGCCGCTTCGACTTTGTCACCCTCAAGCTGTTTATTTCTGTGGCAGATGAAGGACGCCTGACGGCAGCGGCTGAGCGTGAGCATTTAGCGCTTGCTGCGGTGAGTAAGCGGATTAGCGACCTTGAGGCGCTGGTCGGGACCACGCTGCTGTATCGCCGCCCCAGAGGCGTTGAGCTAACCCCCGCTGGCCAGGCGTTTCTGCACCACGCCCGGCGCATTATGGATAATATCGAGCGCCTGGAAGCGGAGCTAAGTGAATATGGCGAAGGGGTACGCGGCCATGTGCGCATCCACTCCAACACCTCGGCCATTATTGCGTTTCTTCCTCAGGATCTCAGCACTTTCTCTCACCACTATCCCGATATTAAAATCGACCTGCAGGAGCGGGTGAGTAGTGAAATTGTGGCCGCCGTGCGCGATGGATTGACCGATATCGGCATCTTCGCTGGGCATGTCGCGGCACCTGACCTCCAACAGCTTTCGTACCGGAATGACCGGCTGGTATTGGTAACGCCTGGCAATCACCCGCTGGCGGCGCGTGAAAGTATTGCCTTCAATGAGGCGCTCGACTTCGATTTTATCGGCCTCCAGCAGGATGCCTCGCTGCAAGCACTACTGCATGAACAAGCCAATATTGCTGACAAGGCGTTACGGATGCGCATTCAGGTGCGTAGCTTCGATGCCATTTGCCGCATGATTCATCACGGGATGGGCGTGGGCATACTGCCTGAAAAGACCATCTATCGTGAACTGGGCGATCTGGAGTTGAACAGTATTCCGCTTAGCGACCCTTGGGCGCAGCGCGAACTGGTGATCGGTATGCGCCGTTACGCCACCCTGCCGGCCACTGCCCGTCATTTAGTGGATCATCTGATTAAGGCTGAAACGACGTCTTCTTAAATGCCACGCATCCCCCTTCGGGTTCGCGTTTGGAGAAAGCTCATTAGCATTCTGAGCCCTCCCTTATAGGCGGGCCCCTGAATAAACATGGCTAACGACTGCCAACGCCTCTCCATCTTTAGTCGTATGCTGTTTTACGAGAGCCCTCAAACGCCCGGTGCCATGGGGTCTCCAGCCATCGTATTTTGCGAAGTCAGCCTTCTTGAACGTCGATTTGAGCGTACCGGCGGCTTGTTTCAAGATCGATAGAACAACATCGCACCATTCTGCCTATAACGACAAATTGAGAGAGTACATCTCATGCAAAAATCACTGTTTGCCACGCTCACCGCGTTAGGCATTTTAGCGGTTGCTCCCTTCGCGCTGGCCAACCCGATTGAAATTCAAGTTAACAACACCATGAGTGAAGGCGGCTCTGAAAGTGCAGCGGTTGAACGCTTTGCGGAGTATCTGGAAGAGCAGGCGCCGGGGCGCTTCAACGTACGGCCTTTCCTCGCGGGCTCCTTGGGCGGTGAAGATTCCGTACTGGAGCTGCTCAACCTGGGCCAGACCCAGCTTTCACTCACCGGTGGCAACTGGCGCCAGCAATATGCGCCGGAGTACGACGCCATTACCGTGCCCTTCCTGTTCACGACCTGGGATGAGGTAGACAGCTATATCGATAGCCCATCGGGCCAGACGCTGATCGAACAGGCAGAACAGCAGGGCGGCCTTAAGTTTCTGGGTGTTCAGCACCGTGGCCCACGTCATATGACCGCCAATAAAGAAATCCATACGCCAGAAGATTTGCAAGGCTTCCGGCTACGCCTGCCGTCATTACCGATCTGGCTAGAGGTCTGGGAGGAACTGGGCGCGCAGGTAGTGAACGTGCCCGCGCCGGAAATCTATCTCGCCATGCAGACCCGCCAGGTTGATGGCCACGAAAACTCCCTCTCTTCGCCCTACACGCGGCGCTTGTGGGAAGTGCAGGACTATCTCATTACCACCAGCCACGTGCAGTTCCCCTGGAGCTGGGTTGCCAGCGCGCGTTGGTGGGACGGCTTGGAGGAAGAGGATCAGGCGCTGATTTCTGAGGCGGTTGATGTCGCTCGTGCCTACGGCACCGAGCAGGAGCTCGAACTGGATGATTTTTATCTGGATGCCCTTCAGGAAGAGGGTATGACGGTTGTCCAGCCGGATACTGAAGCCTTCCGTGAAGCGGCCATGCCCGCCATTGATCGTGTGCTGTCAGAAATGGCCGACGGTGTACGCGACGACGCTATCAGCGCGAGCCAAGCAAGCGACTGATCATCACCAGGTGGCGGCATGATGATGCCGCCACCGTCTTAGGTAAGGAGTTATCTTGTGGATGGAGCACTGCCACCCGCAAACGGAGCCGATCGTTTGGCTTTTTATACCCTGCGCTATGTCACCCGCCTATGCGATGCCGTGGGTGTAGCGCTATTAGTCGGCATTTTAGGCTTGATCGTGGCCGCCGTGGTTGCCCGCGATTTGCTCAACTGGGGCATGCCCTGGAGCGAGGAAGTCGTCTCGCTGCTGGCTATTTACGCCATTGGTTTTGGCTCGATCTCCGCTTGGGTGCGCAGCGACCATCTGGTAGTGGACCTGTTTAGTCACCGGCTGAGTGCGCTGGGTCATCAGGTGCAGTATCGGCTGACGGCCATTATCTCCGTCGGTTTTTTTGTGCTGGCGAGCTGGGGCGCCTGGATCATGTCCGATATGAGCGCCAACAATAAAACGGTCTCGTTGAGTATCAGCTTCTCCTATCTCTATTACGGCTTGTTATTCAGTTTTGTTGCCATGGCGCTGATCGCCACCTGGCAAACCTTACGTGGCCCCGTCACGTGGTTGAATAAACCCGCGCACGAGGAGATAACGCCATGATGGAACTTGCGATATTCGTCGGCGGGCTGCTGTTCTTAATGATGATCGGCCTGCCCGTGGTGGTGTCGATTGGGGTCACCTCGTTTATTGCCCTGGCGGTAACCGGGGCCGGTGGCTTGCCGGTTGAGCTGCTTTCACTGCGCATGGTGCAAACGCTTAACAACTTCACCTTGATGGCGATTCCGCTGTTTATCCTGGCGGCCAACATCATGAACCTGGGTTCGACCACCACCCGGATATTTGATTTTGCGACGGCTCTGGTGGGCTGTACCAAAGGCGGGCTGGGTCACGCCAACGTGGTGGCAAGCTCTATCTTTGCCACCATGTCCGGCACGGCAGTGGCCGATGCCGCCGGGCTTGGCAGTATCGAAATCAAGGCGATGAAAGAGCGTGGTTATGCGCTCGACTATACGACCGGAATTACCGCGGCTTCGAGCGTGGTTGGCCCGATTCTACCGCCGAGTATCGCGCTGGTGGTGTACGGGTGGCTTGCCAATGTGAGTATCGGCGGGCTCTTTATGGCGGGGCTTGTGCCGGGTATTTTAATGGCGCTACTGCTCATGGGCATGACCGTTTTACTCGGCGCCACAGGGAAAGTCGTGATGCCTGCTCCCGTACCGTTTGATGCAGCTGAAGTCGTACGAACCGGTAAGCGGGCTATTTTACCCTTGATGATGCCTGCAATCATCGTTGGCGGTATTTGGGGCGGCTTCTTCACACCAACTGAAGCCGGCGCGATTGCCTCGCTGTATGCGGTGATACTGGGTGGGGTGATCTATCGCGACTTGAGTTTGAAAAGCTTGTACGACGCGTTTCGGCGTACGCTGATGTTCAGCGCGGTCATTCTGCTGATCATTGCGGTATCAAGCTTTTATGGCTGGATTCTGGTGCGTATGGGCATTCCCCAGGCGCTGGCCGGGCAGGTCGCCAGTATCGATATGCCCACTATTGCGCTGCTGATCTGCTTTGCGCTGTTCTTCTTGCTGATCGGCTGCTTTATGTCGGTGATCGAAAGCATCCTGATCTTTACCCCCATTGTGGTGCCTGCCGCGTTGAGTGCAGGCTTGGACCCGATACATTTCGGTATCGTGATGGTGATTACCCTGTCAGTCGGGGTTATTACGCCGCCGTTCGGCACGGTGCTGTTCATGATGGTGGGTATTACCCGGCTGCGTTACGGCCAGGTGGTTAAGGCAGTACTGCCGTTTTTGCTGCCGATTATGGCGGCCATTCTACTGTTGATTGCTGTGCCGGGGTTGGCCACCTGGCTGCCTGGCGTGATGGGGTATTGATATAAAAATTGCCTCGCTGGTTTAACCAGCGAGGCAATCGTATGAACAGGCAGGCTGTTAGCCTTCCCGCTTGCCATCCACCAAGCGCGAAACCTTAAAAGGATTATCGTCGCGCAAGGCTTCAGGCAGTAAGCCAGCAGGCAGGTCCTGATAGCAAACGGGGCGCAGGAAGCGATAAATCGCGGCGCTGCCGACAGACGTGGTGCGGCTGTCGGACGTTGCCGGGAACGGTCCGCCATGCACCATCGCGTGACCCACTTCAACCCCGGTCGGCCAGCCATTGGCCAGGAGTCGGCCGGCGCGCTGCTCAAGCGTGGGCAGAAGTGATTGTGCGGCCTCCAGGTCGCCATCGTCCATTTGCAGGGTAATCGTCAACTGACCTTCGAGCTGGTCGGCAACACGCTGCATCTCCTGCACGTCAGCGCACTCAATGACCAGCGAGGCAGCGCCGAAGATTTCGCCCTGAAGCGCGTCATCGTTAAGGAAGTCCTGAGCACTGGCCACAAATAGCCCCGGTTGGCAGCTATGCGGGCCGCTACCTGACTGACCACGGGCCACTTCCTTGACGCTTGGTTGGCCCGAAAGGGCGGAGACACCGCTTTGATACGCCTCATGGATGCCGGGCGTCAGCATCGTTTGGGCGCCGCTGGCTTTAACGGCTTCCCCTGCGGTAGAGATAAACGCATCCAGGTCAGCGCCTTTGAGGCCAATGACCAGGCCAGGGTTGGTGCAGAACTGGCCGGCACCCATATTCAGCGAGGCGACAAAGCCTTCGGCAAGCTTGTTGCCGCGCGCTTTCAGCGCCTCGGGGAACAGGAATACCGGGTTGATGCTGCTCATCTCGGCATAAACGGGAATCGGCTCGGGACGCGCCTGGGCAGTCGCCATCAAGGCCATGCCGCCGCTGCGTGAGCCGGTAAAACCAACCGCTTTAATACGCGGGTCTGAGACCAGCGCTTGGCCAATATCGCGACCTGAGCCGAACAGTAGCGAAAACACCCCTTCCGGCATGTTGCACCTGGCCGCGGCGCGTTGAATAGCGCGGCCTACCAGTTCAGAAGTGCCGGGGTGGGCTGAATGGCCTTTCACGACCACAGGGCAGCCTGCCGCCAGCGCCGAGGCGGTATCGCCCCCTGCTACGCTGAAAGCCAACGGGAAGTTGCTGGCGCCGAACACGGCCACGGGGCCGAGCGGAATATGGCGCTGGCGTAAGTCGGCACGCGGCATGGGCTTACGCTCAGGCTGGGCCGGGTCGTAGCGCAAATCCAGCCATTCACCTGCGCGCACTACCGAAGCGAACAGCCGTAGCTGGCCGCAGGTCCGGCCTCGCTCGCCTTCAAGGCGCGCTTCAGGCAGGCCGGTTTCGGCCACGCCGCGCTGGGTCAAGTCAGCACCAATGGCCTCAATTTCTTCGGCAATGGTTTCCAGGAAGTGAGCGCGCGCTTCAAGTGAGGTTTCGCGGTATTGATCAAACGCCGCCTCGGCAAGCTGGCAGGCTTTTTCAACCTCGGCGCGGCTACCACCGGGATAGCGCGGCTCCAGCGTTTCGCCGGTGGCCGGGTTAACGGCAACAATATCGGCTTGAGTACCGGTGACGGCCTGTTGACCGATAAGCAGTGTACCTTGCAGTGTCATGTAGCCTCCTGTTAAAGCGCGTTGACGATGGTTGTTTCGTGCTTGTGATTCGTTGGCATGCGTAGCGTGTTACGTAGTGAGCGGCCAAAATCGTTAAGCGTGATCTCGAAACGGTCACCATCGCGGGTTTGAATCTGGTCAGCAAAGCTAAGAGTAGCCGTGCCGAAGAAGTGGACGTGGACATCGCCCGGGCGGCGAAAGCCTGCGTATTTGAAGTGGTGGTGCTCAAGATTGGCGAGGCTGTGGGCCATATTGGACTCACCGGTTAAAAATGGCTTTTCCCACAATGTTTGACCATCGCGCACAATGCGGCTGGTGCCTTCAAGGTGGGTAGGCAACTCTCCGATCAACAGCTCTGGCCCAACGCTACAGGCGCGCAGTTTAGAGTGCGCCAGCCATAGGTAGTTAAAACGCTCGGTAACATGGTCGGAAAATTCGTTACCCACAGCGTAGCCAATCCGCCACGGAGTGCCATCGTCAGCCACCATATAGAGCCCCGCAAGCTCTGGTTCTTCACCAGCATCCTGGGCAAACGCGGGAGAAGGCATGTCTGCTTCCGGCGCGACGATGCAGTCGCCATCGCCTTTATAGAACCATTCCGGCTGCGACCCTTCGGCGTTATCGGAAGGCTTTCCGCCTTCAACGCCGAGTTTGAACATGCGCATGGAGTCGGTCAGCTCCTCCTCGGCCACTTGGGTTTTGGCATGCATGGCGGATCGCGTATCGGCGCTGCCCAAGTGGGTGAGGCCGGTGCCGGTCACCAGGCAGTGGGCGGGGTCGGGATGCGTGAGCGGCGGCAGCAGGCGCTGCTCGTCGATGAGCGTTTGGTAATCAACCAGCGTGTCGCCAAGCCGTGATTTAATGGCTTGTTCAAGCGACTCCCCAGCGGCAATAGCGGCTTTGGCTAGCGCGTAAGTGCCGCCCTCTATGGCGATGGGGCGAACTTTCTCAGCGCTCTCTACCAATGCGACTTTTAGTGTTTCTTGTTCGGTGTACTGAATCAACCGCATAGCGACATGTCCTTGTTAATACATCAAGCGCTTGCTCATTTGCATGGCAAACAGCAGGCAACCCAATGGTGTCTTGAATGGCATGAGGCGGTGTCATGTCACCCCAAGCGGGCTATCCGGGAGAGTGCTAGCGCTGCTTGTTAGAGGTGGCTGACGCCATTATTTGGAAAGTGCTATTCATCGTAGACGAACTGTTGAGCTTATTGCCAGTATGTTCAACATATACTTTTGTATGTGTCGACGTTATCACAAAGAAAGCGTAACGTCATAGCGGCTCCCTGGATTTAAAGGGAGTTGCCAATATCACGATGTCGCCATGAGCATTAATCAAGGGGAAATCATCAGTACCATCCGCTTGTATTACGCCCATGCTTGGAGAGGTTGATTACGTTATGATTGAGAAGAATTGTAATAGGGTTGAATCATAGTGACGTCATCTCTCAGTAAGCCTGTTGCTCGGCCCAGTATTGCCGAACATCTCGCCGAAGCTATCTTCGCAGGGCATTATCAGCCCGGCGATTTTGTGCCTCGGGAGCTGGATCTGTGTGAACGCTTTGCTATTAATCGCTCGGCGGTACGTAGCGATCTTCGTCAGTTGGTGGATGCGGGTATTATTGAGCGTATTTCAGGGCATGGCTCCAAGGTTCGTGAGTATTCTGAGTGGCATATCCTTGATCCCCAGGTGACCCATTGGTTAACGCGGTATGCTGCGCCAAACCCTGATATCCAGCGTGAAATACTGGCTTTTCGTTTGGATGTGGAACCTTATGTGGCGATGACCGCTGCCAAGCGTGCCACGGCGCACGATTTGGTGGCTATCGAAGAAGCATTTGAAGGGTTGGGCCAGAACCTGCGTCATGCCACCTGTCTTGAAGAGCGGCGTCTGCATAGTGAATGCGATGTTGCTTTTCATGAAGCGATCTTCAAGGCGACTCACAACATCGTTTGGGCACAGCTTTCCCATATCTTGCGCCCTTCCATTTATATGTTGGTATCGATGTCCAATGAGAGCGCCCCGGACCCTGATGAGAGTTTGGAGCAGCATCGCCAGCTAATGGAAAGTATTCGCCTGCGCCGCCCTCGGGAGGCGTTTTTGGCGGCTCAGGCCGTGTTGGCGGGTACCGCAAAGGCGCTGGGGCTTGAGAACAGTGCCAGCACCCTGGAGCCCAGCTCTTTGGGACCCAGCTCTTTGGAACCCAGCTCTTTGGGGCTTAACATCGAGCGCCGCTGAACCTTACATTGATCCCACTTTTGCTAACAAGGCAAACGTATGTCTCACGTAATGATTGGCCTGGTCGGGGTGGGTAAAATTGCCCGCGATCAGCATATTCCTGCAATGGCGGCGGTCACTAGCTGCCAGTTTGTCGCCACAGCTGACCCTAATGCAGTACTGCCGGGCACTCCTGGCTATGCCTCGCTAGAGGCCATGCTGGATGCTCACCCCGAGATAACCGCCGTGGCCATTTGCACGCCTACTCACCTGCGCTACTCTCAAGCGCGCCTTGCGTTAATGCGTGGCAAGCATGTGCTGCTGGAAAAGCCGCCAGGGGCCACGTTAAGTGAAGTAGAGGACTTGATCGCAGTGGCTGACCAGCAAGGGGTTAGCCTGTTTGCTGCCTGGCATTCACGTTTTGCACCGGGCGTTGCCCATGCCAAACAGTGGTTAGCAGAGCGCAGTATTCGGCGAGTTGATATTGAGTGGAAAGAGGACGTAAGGGTATGGCATCCAGGCCAAGCGTGGATCTGGCAACCCGGTGGAATGGGCGTATTCGACCCGGGTATTAACGCGCTTTCCATTGCCACGGCCATCCTGCCGCAACCGTTTTTCCTGCGTCAGGCGCGGTTGCAGGTGCCAGAAAATTGCCAGACACCGATTGCCGCTGAGCTCTCTTTTACGGACCACCTGGATACGGCTATTGAAGCGGTGTTTGATTTTCGTCAGACCGGCCCGCAAACCTGGGATATTCACATTGATACTGATGGCGGGCGCGTAAGCCTGACCGACGGTGGTTGCCGCCTAACGATTGAAGGTCAGCAGATAGTCGACGCTGAAGAGAAGGAGTATGAAGGTCTTTATACTTACTTCGCCGAGCTTATCGCAGCGGGGCGCAGCGAAGTAGATGTCGCGCCACTGCGCCAAGTAGCCGACGCTTTCTTGTACGGTCATCGTGACGTAACGGATGCGTTTATCGAGTGATGGCCGTTCACGCTATAGAAAGGTGCCATCAACGACTCAAGCCAAACGCAAGGGCATATGGAGTCGTTGGTGGCGGGTTAACGCGGAACGTTAAAGCATTCGCAGGAAAATAAACCATTAATCAGGTGATGAGGGTTTTCCGAAAAGAGGGAATCCTTCTGCGTCCCATTGGATGCGTTTGACGTACGTATGTCGGTTCGGATCCCACAGGGGGTCGCCCTCAATCTCGGTATACGTGCGCGCGTGATACACCAGTAGATCCGTTTGGCCGTCTTCAGAAACGGTAAAACTATTGTGCCCTGGCCCGAAGAGCTTATTGGGCGAGTCGCTCTGAAAAACGGGGTTTGGCAGCTTCGTCCAGCTGGAAGGATCAAGCAAGTCGTCATCGGCATTGGCCCACAACAAGCCCATGCAGTAGTTTTCATCGGTAGCGCTTGCCGAGTAGGTTAATAACACTCGGCCATGTCGGCACAGAACCGCAGGCCCCTCGTTGACACTGAAGCCACGCGTCTCCCACTCAAATTCAGGAATACTCAAACGAACCGGCGGCCCTGATAGCGTGTCGGGCGCTTCCATGGGTGCAATATAGAGGTTGGAGTTGCCGGGGATGTCAGGCGACTTCTGCGCCCATAGGTAATAGAGTTTGTCATGATGAGAGAACGTTGTTGCGTCGAGGCAGAAGCTATCGATGCCCGTCTCGACCTGAATGGGCGCGCTCCATGTGCCGGTCAGAGGGTTTTCCGCGTCAGTGCTAATTGCGTACATGCGGTGCTGGAATAAACCGTCTTTAATCTCTCGGCTGGGAGCCGCCGCAAAATAGATAGTCCAACGCCCTGCATGAAAGTGCAGTTCCGGTGCCCAAATCAGTTCGCTTAAAGGGCCTGTATCTGGCTTGTGCCATACGCTGACGGTACTGGCATCGGCAAGGGCTTCGATGCTTGATGCCCGGCGTAACTCTAAACGATCATATTCAGGCACCGAAGCCGTGAAGTAATAAAAGCCGTCGGTATGCTTATGAATAAACGGGTCTGCGCGTTGTTCTATCAAAGGCCTCATCGTCATTATGGTCTCTCTTCTTATAGGTTCGTTGCGCGTTATAGGTTCGTTGCGCGGTAGATAGGCCGCTGTTGTTGCTTTGGCGGCGTTTCAGGTGGCGGGGAGCCCTCTAAAAGGTTTGCTTTCATTTTTTCATAATAGCGATCAGTAATATGGTACTTGAACATTAAGCTGCCCATCAGCGTATGAAAGACGCCAGGAATGATAGAAAGCATCAACGCGATACCGGTTAGCGTAAACGCACTCTGTTCAGTATTAGGCTCATAGTTAAAATAGGTTAACAAGATGCCTACCAGGAAACCGGCTGCCCCCATGCCTGCTTTTTGAAAAAATGAAATACCACCGAACGCCAGTCCTGAGACACGCCGCCCAGTCTTGGCTTCTCCGTAATCTACTGACTCGGCGATAGCCGACCAGAAAACCGGAGCATGCAGGTCAACGGCAAAGGAAATAAGGAAATACAGAATAAAGGCCAGCACGATATCGCCCGGAGAGACGGCAAAGAACATGATAACGCTCAGCACCCCGACGGCGAGTTGGCTCCAGCGGAAGAGGTTGAGTTTACAGTAGCGTTTGGTGATCCAGGTTGAAGCCACCATGGCCAAGATGGCTGCGCTAACGCCCACGGTTAAGAAGGCTGACAGCATTGTCGCGTTAGCATCGAGATAATATTTAGCGTAATAGGCCGCCACCGAGCTGCGAATCACATAACCTAGCGTGCCTGTAAAGCAGACCGCACATAGCACCATCCACTGATCGTTTTTGATTAACAGGCGAAACTGCTCTTTCAGTGGTTTCGTATCGATAGTGTGCTGGACGCGCTCGGTAGTCGTGAAATAACAGAACAGAAATAACAGGGTAGCGAGTCCTCCCATTAAGCCCATGGATACCTGGTAGCCCAAGGCAAGATTATCTCCACCCACAAATTCGGCAAGTATCGGCACTATGATCGTTACCAGGAAGGCGGCAATCTTGGCAAAAAACAAGCGGTATCCATTGGCAGATAGCCGGTCTTGCGGGTCCGGTGACAGTACTCCGATTAAGGAAATATAGGGGATGGTCACCGCCGTGAACATGAGCGTGACAAACAGGTAGGTTGAGTATGCCCACACCAGCTTAGCGTTATAGCTCCAGTCGGGTGTAGTAAAAAGTAGTAGTACCGAGATCCCAAAAGGTACTGAAAAAATCAAGAAGTAAGGGCGGTAACGACCATAACGCGTATTGAATTTATCGGTGATAATACCCATAAGCGGGTCAGTCACTGCATCCATTAACCGCGCTACTAGAAATAGAATCCCCATATGGCTGGGTTTTAGGCCAAAAATATCGGTATAGAAGTAAGAGATAATCAGAAACATCGAAGATATAACGACATTGATCGCCATATCGCCGCTGCCGAATCCAACCTTTTCCAGATACGTAAGCTTTGGAGTTTTCATGGGTAGAGCCTTAAATGATAGATATGGCGACTAAGAAATTAGTGACCGCCTCTATAGAAACCGAAGGAGCAAATCACCTGACGTCCATGGCAATTCACTTTCGATAGGCCCTGAAACACGGTATGCGATGTAGGGTTAAACGTAGAAATACGGCGATGTGCAGCATAGTGGCTCCAGTCGATTATTCTTTATTAGGATTGCCTATATGTTGAACATATGGAGAAAATGTTCAACATGGACTTTAGTCTGGTAGCTTATTCAGAGGCTTTAGAGGGACGTTTTTCTCAAGCACTGAGCAGGTTAAGCCAAGGCGAGCGGCGATGCCGACCGCTTGGCAATATCTGACCTGCCGGCTGTGTTCATGGGGCAGCCGCTACGCATCTTTCGATAAGGAGCGCAGTATTAATGTTGGTAAGGGTGCTGTGAGGATGTTTCTGTGAGATAGCAGCAGGCCTTTCACTGCTGCTATCGGGCTGGCCATGCTTGTTGTGCGGCTGCCTCGTTACGTTTCACTGCGCCCATCTTCGCGTTGCGCGTTCTGAGCGATAATCTCGCGGAGGGTGCTCATTAATAGCGCAGCCCCCGGTGAAAGTCGTTGGTGGCGTAAGCTGACCAGGCCGTAGGGCTGCACGCTAAGCGCTTCGACGAAGGGCAATTGGTGAAAGCGTTGCGGGGTGCAGAGTAGATCGGCCGTTTCGCGCGTGGTCACGGTGATGGTGTCAGATTTATCGACCAGTGCTAGTGACACCAGTAAGTCGGCAGTATCAACGACTTGCCGAGGTGGCGCGACCTGATGATGCAGAAACAGACTGTCAACACGCTGTCGCATGAGTGCGCCGGGTGGCTGCAGTGACCACGGATAGGCGGCCATGTCCGCCAGTTTTAACGACGTTTTGCCTACCAGCGGATGCCCTTCACGACACACAAAGCACAACTCCTCCTCGCCAATTTCTTCAAAGACAAAGCGCTCAAGATCGCTGCCTGGTGGAAGGCGTGTAATCGCAAAATCCAGCTCACCTTCCAGCAAACGTGGCACCAGCGCTTTGCTGACATCCACATCCACGCTGATTTTAAGCTCCGGGCGGTCTCTGTGGACCCGTTCAATAGCGCTGGTTAGAAGCGTAACGGCGGGTGCCATAACGGTGCCGATAGCCACGGTGCCCGTATTGCCGTTGCGCAGCGCGGTCAGCTCTTCAGCGGTGTGGTGTAGTGTCGACAGCACACTATGCGCATGACGAATCATGACCTCCCCATACCAGTTAGGGGTTAGCCCACGCGACTGGCGATCAAACAGACGTATACCCAGCTTGGCTTCCAGGTCGCTGAGCAGTTTTGAGGCTGCGGGCTGGCTCATGTTGAGTTGGGCAGCGGCACGATGCAGGTTGCGGTGCTCGTCAAGCGCCAAAAATAGCTGAAAATGACGCAACTTTAGTCGAGCGTTGAGAAACCAGTTACTGTCAAGAACGCTCATGGAATAAGCCTTTCAGTGCTTTTGATAGCAATAAGTGTATCGGAATTAACGTGTTCCTATATTGGTTAGTTATGTAAGAGCTGTCTAGTGTAGGGCGTGTAGTGGAAAAATTGGTAATGAACCTGGTAGTGAACCGCATACCGCACGAATAACAATAACGATGTTAACAGGAGGAACACCATGCCCTCTCATACAGGTAGCGTTGGCTCAAGATTGTTACTGAGCGCAGGCGTCATCGCGCTGATGACAAACGTAGCCCAGGCCCAAAGTGATAAGGAACCCATGGCGAACAGTAAAGCAGAGAACGCCGTCGAACAATCGACGTTCGGCCAGTTGCCGGACGGCCGTGAGGTGCAAAGCTACCGGCTGACGAACGCCAATGGCGTTGAGCTTCAGGTCATTAATTACGGGGGCACAATCGTATCCCTGAAAGTACCTGACGTAGACGGAAACATTGACGATATCGCGCTGGGTTTTGAATCGCTGGATGGTTATCTGTCTGACACTTACCAGCAAGCTAATCCCTACTTTGGTGCACTCATTGGCCGCTACGGCAACCGTATCGCCGAAGGTCAGTTTGCGCTGGAGGGTGAAACCTACTCGTTAGCCACCAACGATGGTGATAACCACCTGCACGGCGGCGAGCAAGGGTTTGATCGTGTGCTCTGGCAGGCCGAGCCTTTTGAAAATGATGAAGGGACGGGGCTGGTGCTGAGCTATGTCAGTGAGGATGGCGAAGAGGGCTATCCTGGAGAGCTGACGGTTGAAGTGACGTATACCCTTACCGATCAAAATGAACTGATTGTTGATTACCAGGCCGAGACCGACAAGGCAACGCCCGTCAATCTTACCCAGCACAGTTACTTCAACCTTAAGGGTGAAGGAAACGACTCCATCCTTGATCATCAGCTTATGCTCAATGCCGATGCCTTTACCCCGGTGAGTGAATCATTGATTCCGACGGGCGAACTGCAGCCTGTTGAAGGCACGCCGTTCGATTTCACCCAGGCCACGTCGATTGGCGAGCGTATTGAGCAAGATAACGATCAACTGCGCTTTGGGCAGGGCTACGACCATAACTTTGTGCTTAACCGAGATAACGCCGAGCAAGGCGATCTGGTGATGGCCGCGAGGGTGTGGGAGCCACAAAGTGGACGGCTGTTGGAAATTGAAACCACTGAGCCTGGTATTCAATTTTATTCGGGGAATTTTTTGGCCGGTGATTTAACGGGCAAAAGTGGCAATGCCTATCCACAGCGCTCTGGCTTTGCACTGGAAACGCAGCATTTTCCCGATTCGCCTAATCAGGATGCCTTTCCCAGCACGGTGCTACAGCCAGGAGAGACCTACCGTTCACGTACCATCTTCCGCTTCTCTGCCCAGGACGATATGGACGCCTAGCCAAGTGCCTGACGAGCAGCAGACAGTGATTGCAGCAATAACATCAATAATAATTGGAACATCAGGAGCACAACAATGAGCATCGTAACCACGTTTACGCGCCTGGCGCTGGGTAGCGCCGTCATGCTGGCCTCGCTGGGTTCTGTGCAGGCACAGGACGACGTGAAGATGGGCTTTATCGTCAAAAAGCCGGAACAAGCCTGGTTTATTAACGAACAGCGCGCCGCTACAGAGGCGGGCGAGGAACTCGGATTCCAGGTTGTTCGTTTGGGTGGTGAAGATGGTCAAGAGGTGCTTAGCGCGATTGATAACCTTTACTCACAAGGCGCTCAAGGGTTTGTCATTTGCCCGCCAGATGTACGTCTTGGGCCTGCGATCATGAATCGCGCCGAACAGTACGGCATGAAAGTGGTGACCGTCGATGACCAGTTTGTTAACGCCAGTGGTGAGCCTATGGAAGGCGTACCGCACCTGGGTATGTCCGGCACCAAAATTGGCCAGCAGGTTGGTGAGGCAATTGCCGCCGAAATGGAAGCCCGTGGCTGGGATGTTGAGAACGTAGGTGCGTTGCGTATTACCAATAACGAGCTACCGACTGCCGTTGAACGGACGGATGGAGCGACCCAAGCGCTGCTTGCTTCGGGCTTCCCCGAAGAGAACATCTTCGATGCGCCTCAACAAAGTACGGATACGAGTGGTGCATTTTCCGCTGCATCACCGGTGCTTTCTCAGCGCGGTGATTATGAGCACTGGATAATCTACGCGCTAAATGAAGAGAGTGTGCTGGGGGGCGTTCGGGCGACCGAACAGTACGGCCTGGCCGCTGAGGATGTCATTGGGGTGGGCATCAATGGTTCAGGCGCGGCATTTGCTGAGTTTTCCCGCGACAACCCCACGGGCTTCCACGGCACCGTTGCGGTGAGTTCTACCATGCATGGTCGACAAACGGCTGAAGACCTTTACCGCTGGATCAGCGAAGACCAGGAGCCTCTGGCGATTACAGAAACGTCCGGCACGTTAATGACGCGTGATAACTGGGAAGAAGTGCGCGACGCGCTCGGTCTGTAACTGACTTTTTGTGACGGGCTATTTGGTGGAGTGCTCACGTATGTCTGATCCATATCTTCGCTTTGACAATATCAGTGTTGTATTCCCTGGGGTGCGCGCGCTGGATGGGGTGAGCTTTGCTGCTCATACCGGTCAGGTGCATGCGCTGATGGGCGAAAACGGCGCGGGTAAGTCGACGCTTCTGAAGGTGCTTAGCGGGGTGAACCGCACTGCAGAGGGGGCTCTCTGGATTGATGGACAGCGCCACGTGTTCAGCAACGCCCGTGAAGCATTGCGCGAAGGGATCGCCATTATCTACCAGGAGCTAACGCTCTCGCCCAATATGTCGGTCGCTGAAAACCTGCTGCTGGGCCAGCTGCCTACGCGTCAGGGGTTTGTGAACCGGCGAAAGATGCGGGAAAGGGCGCTGGCGATTCTGGCTGACCTTGGCGAGGGTGACATTCATCCCTCGACCAAGGTGCGCGATCTCTCTATCGGTCAGCAGCAGATGATTGAGATTGGCCGTGCATTGCTGCGTGATGCCCGCGTTATCGCTTTCGATGAACCTACCAGTAGCCTTTCCATTCAGGAAATCCGTCAGCTTAAACGCATCGTCAAACGCCTGCGCGACGAGGGGCGGGTGGTGCTCTACGTGACCCATCGCATGGAAGAAGTGTTTGAGATGTGCGATGCGGTCACTATCTTTCGCGACGGCCAGCATATTCGTACCCACGAAGATATGTCGCAGCTGACGCATGATCTATTGGTTAGCGAGATGGTAGGGCGGGACATCGATGACGTGTACGGCTATCGCGCCCGCGAGCAGGGCGATGTGGTGCTGTCTGTTGACGAGATTCAAGGGCGCGGCCTGAATGCACCGGTTAGCTTCTCCGTAAAGCGTGGCGAGGTATTTGGCTTGTTTGGCCTGGTAGGCGCCGGTCGCAGTGAGCTATTGCGGCTGGTATGCGGGGTGGAAGCGCCTAAAGCAGGTAGCGTGACGTTCCAGGGCGAATCGCGACGCTTTAAAAGTCCCGCAGAGGCGATTCGTGCTGGTATCGCCATGTGCCCAGAGGATCGTAAATCTCAAGGGATTTTCCCCGTGGCGAGCGTTGCCGACAACCTCAATATCAGCTGTCGGCGGTTTTTTAAGCGCTGGGGTGTTTTCCGTCACCCTGGCCGCGAACGACGCAATGCTGAAGCCTATATTCAGCAGCTTAGCGTTAAAACCCCCAGCTATCGGGCACCGATAGGCAAGCTATCCGGGGGCAATCAGCAAAAGGTAATTTTGGCCCGCTGGCTCGCGGAAGAGATTGACCTTTTCGTAATGGACGAGCCCACGCGTGGGATTGATGTGGGCGCGCGTAGAGACATTTATAGCCTGCTTTATGACCTGGCCGAGCAGGGGAAAAGCATTGTCGTGATTTCCAGCGACCTTGCCGAAGTTAGCTCCATCTGTGACCGCATCGCAGTGATGCGCGACGGTGAGCTGGTCGACGTGGTGCCAAGAGACGCCGCCACGCCCGAACGACTATTAGGCCTGGCACTACCCGCCTAAGCGGTACCCATTATCGAACACGTTCAGGACACCTGTGATGACATCGAACAAATTAACCCAAGAAGGTGTTGAGCCAACGCGCCCTGCGGGGCGCCAAGGGCTCGTTAAACCGCTGCGCACGCTGTTGGACACCTCTGGGCTGATCGCCGTTTTTATGCTGCTCTTTATCGCCTTGGCGGTGTTTATCCCCGACTTTCTTACCGGGCGAAACATGGTGGGGCTGCTGCTTTCGATCACCCTGATAGGCAGCCTGGCGACCACCATGATGCTGGTGTTGGCGCTGGGCGAGGTGGACCTTTCGGTGGCCTCAATCGTGGCGTTTGCGGGGGTAGTGGCAGCGGTTGTGACCTCTAGCACCGGTAGCGTTTTTATCGGCGTTATAGGTGGCGTTGTTGCCGGGGGCGCGGTGGGGGCCTTTAACGGGTTTGTGATTGCCAGGTTTGGTATTAACTCGCTGATTGCCACGTTGGCGGCGATGGAGTTTGTTCGCGGGCTGGCCTATATCACCTCGGGCGGCGATGCGGTGATGATTACCGTGCCGGGTTTCTTTGACCTGGGTAGCGCTTCATTTCTAGGCCTGACGCTGCCGGTGTGGACCATGTTGGCCTGCTTTGTCATCTTCGGTGTGGTGCTCAATATGACCGCCTTCGGACGCAATGTGCTGGCCACGGGCGGTAACTCGGAGGCCGCGTCGCTCGCGGGGGTCAATGTCCGCCGACTCAAGATTATTGTCTTTGGTTTACAAGGCGTTGTTGCGGGCGTAGTGGGCGTGTTACTGGCCTCGCGGATGGGCTTGGGCGACCCCAATACCTCCATGGGGCTAGAGCTTGCGGTGATTTCTGCCTGTGTACTGGGTGGGGTGGCGCTATCGGGCGGCGTTGCCACTATCACCGGTGTAGTCGTCGGCGTGCTGATTATGGGCTGCGTGCAGAACGCCATGGGGCTACTCAACGTACCAACGTTCTACCAGTACCTGGTACGCGGGGCAATTCTGCTGCTGGCGGTAATGTTTGACCGCTGGAAACAGACGCGACGCCAGCGCGCCTAACGACACTTTTTTCCTGTTTTGTTTCTATCTTTTACCGAATTGTACGGAGAGACGTCCATGTCTGAACGAAAGCCGCCCCTACGCTCTGCCCAGTGGTTTGGAACCGCCGATAAAAACGGCTTTATGTACCGCAGCTGGATGAAAAATCAGGGCATTCCCGACCATGAATTCCAGGGCAAGCCGATTATCGGGATCTGTAACACCTGGTCGGAACTAACGCCTTGCAACGCTCACTTTCGCAAGCTGGCGGAGCACGTAAAGCAAGGCATACTGGAAGCGGGCGGCTACCCGGTGGAATTCCCGGTCTTCTCCAGCGGTGAATCCAACCTCCGCCCGACCGCAATGTTTACTCGTAACCTTGCCAGCATGGATGTTGAAGAGGCGATTCGCGGCAACCCGATTGATGCGGTGGTGCTGCTGGTAGGTTGCGATAAAACGACCCCGGCGCTGTTAATGGGCGCGGCGAGTTGTGATATTCCCACCATCGTCGTGACCGGCGGGCCCATGCTTAACGGCAAGCACAAGGGCAAGGACATCGGTTCGGGTACCGTGGTCTGGCAGCTTTCTGAGCAGGTCAAAGCGGGCGAGATTTCATTGCACGACTTTATGGCCGCTGAAGCGGGCATGTCGCGCTCGGCGGGCACCTGTAACACCATGGGTACTGCGTCTACCATGGCTTGCATGGCGGAATCCTTGGGCACCTCACTACCTCACAATGCGGCAATTCCTGCGGTGGATTCACGCCGTTATGTGCTTGCGCACCTTTCCGGTAACCGCATTGTCGAGATGGTTAATGAAGACTTAAAACTCTCCAAAATTCTTACAAAAGAAGCGTTTGAGAATGCCATTCGTACCAACGCAGCGATTGGCGGCTCCACTAACGCGGTGATCCACCTGAAAGCGATTGCCGGGCGGATGGGGGTAGACCTTAAGCTGGACGATTGGAGCCGGGTGGGGCGCGGTACGCCCACGGTGGTAGATTTACAGCCCTCCGGGCGTTATTTGATGGAAGAGTTCTACTACGCCGGGGGCCTGCCTGCCGTGCTAAAGCGCTTGGGGGATGCCGATCGTCTGCCCTTTAAAGACGCTCTCACCGTTAACGGTAAAACCCTGTGGGAAAACGTCAAGGACGCCCCGCTTTATAACGACGATGTGATTCGTCCGCTGGATAACCCGCTGACCGCAGATGGCGGTATCTGTGTGCTGCGCGGCAATCTTGCACCCAATGGCGCGGTGTTAAAGCCCTCGGCAGCGACCGCCGAACTGATGCAGCACCGTGGTCGTGCCGTCGTGTTTGAAGACTTCGACGATTACAAAGCGCGCATCAACGACCCGGACCTGGACGTTGAAGCCAACGATATCCTGGTAATGAAACACTGCGGGCCTCGCGGTTATCACGGCATGGCGGAAGTCGGCAATATGGGGCTACCGCCCAAGGTCCTTGCTCAGGGCGTCACCGATATGGTGCGTATCTCTGATGCGCGCATGAGCGGGACCGCTTACGGCACCGTGGTGCTGCACGTGGCACCAGAAGCCGCTGCTGGCGGCCCCTTGGCCGCGGTGCGTAACGGCGACTGGATTGAACTCGACTGCGCCAGCGGCCGGCTGCACCTGGACGTCAGTGAAGAGGAGATTCAGGCACGCCTCGCCGCGTTTGATGCCACGGCGGCCTCGACCCTTATCGCAAGCCAAGGCGGCTATCGCCAGCTCTATATTGAGCGAGTGCTGCAAGCCGATGAAGGCTGTGACTTTGACTTTCTGATCGGCTGTCGGGGCTCTGACGTGCCGCGTCATTCGCACTAGCCCAGTCCCTGAGCTGATTAATAAATAATCAACTCCATCAAAAAAAACAACAGGAGAAACGTGTTTATGCGCGTACGTGCATCGTTACACCGCGATTTCATCATTAGCCAGATTGATGATCGTCTCTATTCGGCGTTCATTGAGCATATGGGGCGAGCGATCTACTCCGGGATCTATGAGCCAGGACATCCGCAAGCGGACCTTAATGGCTTCCGCAAGGATGTACTGGCACTGGTACGTGACCTTAACATTCCTGCTATTCGCTACCCTGGCGGCAACTTTGTGTCCGCCTATAACTGGGAAGATGGCATTGGCCCCAAGGAGCAGCGTCCTGTAAGGCTGGATCTCGCCTGGCGCTCAAAAGAGACCAATCAGGTGGGCATTAATGAGTTTGCCCAGTGGGCCGAGATGGCCGGCATTGAAATGATGCTCGCCGTCAACCTTGGTTCGCGCAGCCTTGAAGATGCGCGCAATTTTGCCGAATACGCGATTCATCCCGAGGGCACCTACTGGTCAGACCTTCGCCGTAGCCATGGTGTTCAGGAACCCTATAACGTCAAGATGTGGTGCCTGGGTAACGAGATGGACGGTCCTTGGCAAATAGGCCAGAAGGAGGCCAAGGAGTATGGTCAACTGGCGAATCAAACGGCCAAGGCGCTCAAGGCACTCGATGGTAATATCGAAGCGATCGTATGCGGCTCCTCCAATGATCAAATGCCAACCTATCCTGACTGGGAGCGTGAAGTTCTCGAAGAGTGTTACGAGAATGTCGACTATATCTCGCTACATAAATACTTCGGTAATTCGAGCCGCGATACGCTGAATTACTTTGCCAAAATTGAGGAAACCGGTCGGTATATCCAGGCCATCGGCGGCGTGATCGATTTTGTGAAAGCCAAGAAGCGCGCCAAAAACGATGTCTATATCTGCTTTGATGAGTGGAATGTCTGGTATCACCGACGCGAGGAGGATTCCAAGCGTTGGCGTGAATGGAACTGGCCGGAAGCCCCTGAACTACTTGAGGAAGATTATAACTTTGAGGATGCACTGTTCGTTGCAGGGTTGATCAACGAATTTATCCGGCGTAGTGACCGCGTGCGAATTGCCTGTATTGCCCAACTGGTGAATGTCATTGCCCCTATTCGGGCCGAAAAAGGTGGCCCCGCCTGGCGTCAAACCATCTATTACCCCTACCAGTTTGCATCACTTTATGGCCGTGGCACGGCGCTTAACGTAGCGGTCGATGGCCCTACCTACGACTGCAACGTGGCCAGCGATGTGAACTACCTGGATGCCGCAGCGGTGCATGATGAAAAGGCCGGCATGGTGACGCTGTTTCTGGTTAATCGTCATCTTGAGGAGGACGTTGACCTTGATATGACGCTCACCGGGTTTGCTAATGCACGTTTGGTTGAGCACAACGTTATGGCGGGGTTTGGTCTACGTGATACCAATGGGGCGAATAACCCGGACGCCGTCGCACCACGTAAGGGCTCCGGAATAGGCGTCGAAAATAGCCGTGTTAAGGGTAAATTGGCAGCGCTCTCGTATCACGTTATCCGCCTTGATGTGTCAACGGGAGCCAGCGCATGACGGGGGTGACGCTATCATCTGTCGATAAATCCTTTGGCTCGACCAACATTATCGACAATGTGTCGATGGAGATTGCCAAGGGCGAGTTTGCGGTTTTTGTCGGCCCTTCGGGCTGCGGTAAGTCGACGCTGCTCCGTATGATAGCGGGGCTTGAGGAGACCAGCGCAGGTACTGTCGAAATCGAAGGCCGGGATGTTACTCAGGTTGAGCCTGCTCAGCGAGAAGTAGCGATGGTTTTCCAATCCTATGCCTTGTATCCGCACTTGAGTGTGTTTGACAACATGGCGTTCAGTTTGCGGCTGGCCAAGACCCCCAAGCAGCAGATTACGGCCCAGGTCAATGAGGCAGCGCGCATCCTCAAAATCGAGGAGCAACTGGACAAAAAGCCCTCCAAACTTTCGGGCGGGCAGCGCCAGCGAGTGGCGATTGGACGGGCCATTGTGCGTCAGCCCAAGGTGTTCCTGTTTGATGAGCCGCTTTCCAACCTGGATGCCGAGTTGCGCGTCCAAATGCGCCTTGAGCTTTCTCAGTTACACCGGCAGCTTGGCTCAACCATGATTTATGTGACCCACGATCAGGTTGAGGCAATGACGCTGGCCGACAAGATTTTTGTCCTGCGCGGAGGCGTCGTTCAACAAGCCGGCACGCCATTGGAACTGTATGACAACCCCGCCAATCAGTTTGTCGCCGGGTTTATTGGTTCGCCTGCAATGAATTTTCTGACGGCAACGGTTAGCGCTGTGACTCCCGACGGCTTGGCAGCCATCATCGAAGGCAGTGAGGGCCAAACAATAGAGGCCCAGCTGCAAAACAGTGCTCTTGAGATAGGCCAAACCGTGGTGTTGGGCATACGTCCGGAGCATTTGCATATTCGCGAGGGAGGGTTTAGCTCCACGGTTGAGATGACCGAAAATCTCGGCGGCGTTGCCTACCTACACGCCCGCTTGGCAGATGGGCAAAAAGTCGTGATTGAGCGGCGTGGTGAACGTCAGTCATATCAGTCCGAGCCTATTTCCACTTGGGCTGATGCCAAGCATGTGTTGGTCTTTGACCAGGATGGCCAGCGTTTGCGCTAGCGCAGGGGCATTGGCATGCAGAGTTTGAAAATAGTGCTGAAAGCTAAAACAAGAGCGAGCCATTAGCGCAAATTATCGCTCGCCAGATAAGCATTCGTCTTTAGGAGACAATAACAATGAAATTACTAAAATCAATTGTACTGGCAACCGCCACCTGCGCCACCGCGACTTCAGCAATGGCCCAGACCGACGTCGTCTGGTGGGACTTCTTTGTGGGCGGTGATGGGCAGCGCATGAAGGCGTTGATCAGCCAGTTTAACGACGAACATCCGGATATTAATATCGATGCCACTTCGTCAGAGTGGGGTGTGCCGTTCTACACGCGGGTACGCACGGCTGCTGCCGTAGGCCAAGGTCCCGATATGGTCAGCTATCACCTGTCCCGAGTGCCGCTGGCGCTATCGGAAGGCATATTACTGCCCATTAGTGACAGTGACTTGGAAAATGCAGGTCTTGCTCGTACTGACTTTTACGAGCGCTCAATAGAAGCCGCTTCTGATGATGAAGGGACGCTATATGCGGTGCCCTTCGATATCCATTCGATCATCCTGTATTACAACAAAAGCTATTTAGAGGGCAGCGAGTATCTTGATGAAGAAGGCAATTTGGTCGGTATTGAGAATCTGGATGATCTTAATGCCGCGCTAGCGCTTGCTCAGGAAAATGGTTCTCAAACACCGCTCTCCTATCAAACGGGCGGGCCTGGTGGTATCTGGCGCATCTTCCATACGTTGCTTAGCCAGCAAGGTGGCACGCTGATCGAAGATGGCGAAGTGTTACCTGGCGACAACTTCGATAAGGCCGTACGGGCCATCTCGATCATGCAAGAGTGGGGCGATAACGACTATCAACCCGAGCATGCCGAATACGAAGCATCGGTTGCCCTGTTCACCTCGGGTCGTTCGGCTTTCTTCATCAACGGTGTGTGGGAGGTTCCAACGCTGGTCGATATGCAAGAGGCGGGCACACTCGGTTTTGAATGGGGTGCGGTCAAGGTGCCGACCTTGCTAGAAGAAGACGCTATCTGGGCTGATAGTCACGCGTTCGCCATCCCGATCCAGGGAGATGACGAAATGTCGGACGAAAAGCGTGAAGCGGTAATGACCGTTATTGGCTGGATGCAAAATCACTCTATTGACTGGGCAGCTGCCGGTCATATTCCCGCCTATCTTCCTACCGCCGAAAGCGAAGAGTTCGCGCAAATGGAACCCAACGCGACCTATGCATCGCTTGCCGATAACGCCGTATATGACGCGCGTTCAACCATCGCGGGTGTCGCCTCTCCTGTCTACGATGCAGCGCTAAATGTAATTGCGCCCGCCATCCACGGTTTCCTGGAGCCAGAGCAGGCTGCGGAGCAGATGCGTCAAGAGCTGCAGGCGCTCATTAATTAAGCGCCTAAAAGGCTAAAAACACTATGGCTGCTCGCACTGCCGATACACGAAAGATAGACGTATCTGCAGTGCAGTACTTAAGGGAGTTCCGCCATTGGCTATGATCACAAATCGGCGTAAGCATGTCGTGGTGGCGATGACACTGATTGCGCCCTTCGTGTTTATCTTTGCACTGGTATTTCTCTACCCGACGGTGCAAATGATAGGAATGAGCTTTACCAACGCGCCACTCATTGGCTCGGGGGAGTGGGTAGGGCTGGATAACTATCGACGCCTGCTAAGCGATAACCTGTTTTATACCTCGCTCAAAAATAACGGCTATTTTGTACTGCTGACGGTTGTGCCGACCACAGTGATTGCTCTGGCCATTGCGCTGGCGGTTAATCGCCTCTCTGGGCGCATGCAGGCGTTGGTCCTGGCGATCTTTTTTCTGCCCTATATTCTGCCTGTCTCGGTGGTCACTCAGATTTGGGCCTGGATGCTCGATTTCCAGTTCGGCATACTCCAGCCGCTACTTGAATGGGCGACCGGAAAGCCAGTCGCCGTCTTTAATAACCCTTATTGGGTTATGCCGACGGTTGCTGCTATTACCATCTGGTGGACGAACGGGTTCAATGTTCTGCTGTTCATTGCGGGGCTGCGCAATATTTCCACTGACTTGTATGAAGCGGCAGCGTTGGACGGTGCCTCTCGGCGTCAGCTGTTTATGAAAATTACATGGCCATTGTTATGGCCGGTTACAGCGCTTGTATTGACGCTGCAGCTTATTCTCCAGCTTAAACTGTTCGACCAGGTGTACCTACTGAGCGGAGGCGGCCCTTTCAACTCCTCTTACGTACTGTTGATGATGGTTTACCGTGAGGCTTTCCAGCTTAACCATGGCGGCTATGCCTCAGCAGTAGCACTGGTGCTATTTGTTCTGATCATGGTCGTCTCGGTACTGCAATTCCAGCTGCTGAGAATCGGAGGACGCAAGTGAGAGTTCAAAGAGTTTCCAATCCGCGTTGGCAAGCTGCTAAACACGCCGCCAAACCGCGAGGGACGAAAATCGGCACTCGAAAAGTAGAAAATACCGTGCTGCTGGTCATTACCTTGCTTGCCGCTGCTATCTGGATATTTCCGCTTTACTGGGCGTTTGTTACCTCAATCCGCAGTGAAGGTCACGTAGTTAGTGAGGCGGCAGGGCTGCTGCCCGATATGTTCAGTATGGCCGCCTATCACGATGCACTGTTCAACTCCAATTTACTGACGTGGTATGTCAATTCTATTGGAACCTCGGTCATTATCACTGTGCTGGTGCTGATAACCGGCATGATGTGCGCTTACGCGTTATCGCAAATGCGCTTTCCGGGCCGAAGAGTGCTGTACGCCGTTGTGCTGGCCAGTTTCATGATTCCCACTCAGGCGCTCGTGGTCACTCAGTTCGTACTTATGAGCGACCTTGGGCTGGTGAATACCTGGGCGGGGATTATCCTGCCGCAACTTATCGTCCCTGTGGTGATTATCGTCTATAAGCAGTTTTTTGACGCGGTACCTCAGGAGATGCGCGAGGCCGTGTTACTGGACGGGGGCGGAGAATATACGCTGCTGTTTAAAGTGTACCTGCCGCTTAATTGGGGGATCACCACGGCGCTGGCGATTATTACCTTCATTATGGCGTGGAACCAATTCTTCTGGCCTTTCCTGGTCATTACATCAGAAAACATGATGACGATCCCCGTCGGGATCACCCAAGTACGGGATACTTTCGGCGTTAATTACGCCCGGGTGATGGCGGTGGCGCTATTAGGAGCAGCTCCCGTAGCGATTGCTTACCTAATCTTCCAGAAGAAAGTAACGGAAGCGGTCATGATTTCTTCGGGGGTTAAGGGATGATTATTCGTCATGATAAAAACGATTATCAAGGCGAAGCAGGCGATAATACCTAAGAGGTCTGTGGTTATATTACAGCCAACTTTCGCTGATTAAATAGCACGGTTAAAAACGGTTTGGGGAAAAGGTGTTTTTAAGTAGTGATTACTCTTATTGTATGCCTTTTGTTAACGCAATTGATGGCTTTAATGGTTAAAGCTATCTATGAGAGGAGAGCTTATGTAAAAACACCTTGGATCGTCCATTAATAGTTGTTTGACTAATGTTGTTAATGGCTTAGCGAGTATCAGACGTTATCTGCCTTGCTTGGGTGTGGAGTGTTTATAGCACTCTACAGGGGACGTTTTGCCCATTTGTAAGATTAGGGCGGCTGATGCTGATGGAATAATTACTACTGGTAAGAGTGAGTGGTTATATCTGTCCATAAAATACTTCTAATAAGAGTGTGGGAGTAAGGGCGCTTCGCTCCTGTTTGAACTAACTAAAACAATCAATAAGGATAAATAAATATGCTGTTTTCTCGATATAAAAAACTACCTTTGGTAGTCGCTATCTCTTTGGGAACCACGACATCAGCAATGGCTGCTGTGACTTATGAAGATGAGAGGGGATCAATAAGTTTTGGTGGTGATGTAGAGTTAGATATCAATGCTTATAACGAGCATGAAGGTGGTGTTTCGCTATTCCGAGGCCAAACCAATGAGCCGCTTAATCGCGATGACCGCTTTAATCAAGATGGCCGTATCCTGTTGGATATTAGCGGTGAACGCCATCATGGAGATAACTATGCCAGGTTCAAGTTACAGCCGCTTTGGGGAACCAGCGGTAATGCGGGGTTAGACGATGCCTGGCTGGCAATTGGCAGTGAGCAAGGAACCGAAATCAAGGTCGGTCGCTTCGAAGCCTATGACCTGTTTCCGCTAGGGCATGATATTTTTATTCAGTACAGTGGAACGACCTCGGACAAGCTATACAGCGATGGTCAGAGCTATGTTTATCAAACCAGAGAAGGTCGAGGGCGTGGCGATTCAGGGCAAATTGCGCTGAGCCACCGCTTTGATAATGGCTTATACGCCGAAGTAGCCACACTGTTGGGTAATCGCTCAGGCCTTTTTGATGGTGATACCTATCATGGCTACCGTATTGCCGACGATACCAAAAGCGCTGCGATCGTTCGCCCGGTTATTGCTTGGCAACCCGGCGACTGGTCATTTGCCTTAGGTATGGAAACCAATGTCGTTAAAGACTCGGTGGTAGATATACGAGGAGAAGACATTGGTGATCGTACGGGGTACGGTGCTACAGCCTCTTACAACGGAAACGGCCTGGTTCTTAACTTCAGTTTGGCCCACTTGGACGCTCATAAAGAGACGAATAGCTCAGTGGGTGTTAACACCATCTGGAACAATATCGGGCTGGGGTATATTTATGCTCGTAACCAAATTGACGAGGTCAACCCAGCCGCTGAAATGGAGTTTATGACCCCTGAAGGGCGTAATGAGTCGAATACGGTTTACACATCGTATCGCTTTGCCGATACGCTGGGGTTGAAGGATTTTGATACTTATATTGGGGCTTACTACAGCTACGTTGATCATGAGAGTGATGCTAATAGCGACGACACCGGCCGCTATGGTGCTCGGGTACGCCTCAAGTACTTCTTCTGATAACGATAGCCTGCCCCAGGGAGGGGGTGGTTACTTTTGCTGATTTGATCTTTAGCGCCCAGTGATCCTGGGCGCTTTTTTAGTTATCAGCGCAGCTAACGGTTGTAGCATTAACCGCACCTGGCATGACCAAAGCGGGCTCATGTGCCACGGTTAAACAGTAAATTATTAAATATATTTCATAAAATCAATAGGTTGGCATGCTTTTGTTGAGTTTAAGTTTTTGACTTTATACATGTTTTTTATTTTTTAGAAAAACCTGGTACGACGCGTGCAGTAACCAGGACAAGAACGCAGCATCAGGATGATGGTTGGTTCTTGGCTAGATGTTCCTTGTTTGATTTATTTTTACGAAGCAACAGAAAGCAGATTACTTAGGAGGCACGACATGAAAATGGAAGCTCTGAAAAAACTAGGTATTTTAGGCGTATCGTTTGGTCTGATCGCAAGCCCACTTGCGTTTGCTGAAATGGAAAGTGGCACTGAGCAAGAGCCCGTGCCGCAAGAAGAGACGACGCAGGACGAGCAAGGCAGCTTTAATTCGTATGACACTGAGCAGCAAGATCAAGATGTAACCACTGAGTATGAAGAGGAAGAGCAAGAGCAAGAGCAAGAATTCACCTATGAAGAAGAGGAAGAGGAGCAGGAGTACGAAACCACGGATGACGATGACGACACCCAGTGGTAATTAACCCGCTAATGGAATAACACTTGCTCTGGCTTACGGATGAGCCACAAAATGCCCCGCCGCTTGCGGGGCATTTTTGCGTTTAAAGCCCAAAGAAAAAGTTGTTGCCTTATCGTCTATTGTTAACATTACGTACCCCTTGGCCCGTTATGACTATAAGGAAGCCTGTATCGTGGTGAACTGGAAAGAGGCGCCGCAGCTTCCTAAAGCGGAAGGGCGAATCGCGGCTATCGATTTGGCGCGAGGCATTGCGATTGGCTTAATGATTGTCAGCCACACGGTTAGCGGGCTGATAGGCATACGTAATGTGCCTGACTGGGGCATGGTGCCTATTCATCTATTGACCAAATTTTCCTCATCACTGTTTATTTTGGTATTCGGCATTGCCCTGGCAGTGGCCTTTCTTTCTCACACCCAAAGCGATGATTGGCCTAAACGACGCCTTAAGCTATGGCTACGCGCGATTGAAGTGTGGTTCTGGTACAAGGCGCTCATTATTATCGAGATGCTGCCGTTTAGTAGCCCTGGCGATATTGTCGATACGCTGCTTTATGGGCGCTTTGGAATCTGGGTCGAGATTTTAGGCTTTTATGCCATTGCCCTGCTTTGGGTGCCGCTTATTCTACCGCTATGGGCACGGGCGCCTCTTTGGAGCCGGATTGCCACACTGGTTGGCTTAACCGCACTTTCTGCCTGGTTACAAGGGCTGAGCTTTGGCGGTAACGATATCCTGAAAGCCTTACTGGTCGACCACCCGGACCACTATGCCTGGGGGCAGATTAGCCGGGCGCCCCTTATCCTGGCGGGATTGTTGGTAGGCGAAGCGCTATTGCGCTGCTACTTTACGGCTCACTTACGCCGCCGCTTGGTGTTAATACTGCTGGCGGTAGGCGCGTTAATGGTAATGGCGTTTTATGGTCTCGCGTTGGCGGATGGCCGTGTTTATGCCGCCATGATGGCCGTTGCCAATAACGCAGGCAAACATCCGCCTGGCCTGGAATTCATGCTGTTTAGTGTAGGTGGCGCGCTTATTTTGCTCGCACTGGCACTGGCCGGTGGAGCGGCTGCCGCCAGGGCACTTTTGCCGCTCACCGTGGTCGGCAGCGATGCGCTAAAAGCGTTTATTTTTCATATTGTGATGATCTTTCTCGTGCTGCGCTTTTTGCTGCAAGGCGAGGGCATGTATACCTATCCACAGGCGCTGGCGATTAGCGGCGTGTTGATACTGGGCGCCGCCGTGTGGATTTGGGTGACACGTTGGATCGCAGCGCACCGCTAAGAGGACATGGTTTGCAACGACAGCAACGACAGCAACGACAGCAACAATGGCAACGCTGGCTGTTAGCCGTAGTGTGTTTAATGGCACTGCCAGCCTATGCCGACGGTGCTCAAACACAGGAATGTGAAACACAGGCTTTTGAGACGAACTGGTACTACGAGGTCGATAAACAGAGTACATGGCAGGCTGACTTGAATACCCGAGTCGCCGCTATTGAGGGCATCTTTGAAGGCACGTTAGGGGTGTATGTACAAAACCTGGCCACCGGAGAGGCCTACTCGTGGCACGCGGACAGGCCCTGGTATTTGGCCTCGTTGGTAAAAGTGCCTATTGCCGCCCAAGTGCTTGCTGAACGTCAAGCAGGCACGCTGTCACTGGATGAGCGCTTAACGCTTTCGCGCAGTGACTTTGTGGATGGCGCGGGGCCGGTGATCTGGCACGACCCAGGGGCGCCGATCTCGATTCGCTACCTGCTTGAACAGATGATTACCGTCAGTGATAACACGGCATCCGATATGTTGATTGACCGCGTAGGCCTTACCGACGTCAATGCTCGGGCGAGAGCAATGATTGCGGATAGTGGAGGCAACCCTGACGATATCGGCCCGATTACCAAACTGGTTGGCGTTCGTCAGGGCGTTTATGGGCAGTTACACCCTGACGCACGAACGCTGGACGGCATGGATTTTATCGCCTTGCGCCAGCACCGGTTAAGCCAGCGTGCGGCGGCGCTGGCTCAGCGGCTGGATGTTGATCCCTCCACGCTCAAGCAGCCTGACTATGACCACGCGTTCGATGCCTATGAGGCGACCGGTGAAAACGTAGGCACGCTGCGTGCCTACGGCGACCTGTTGGCAAGTGTGTATAAAGAGGCAGCGAGCGGTGGCTTAGGTGCCCAGCCGAGCCAGGCACTTCTGGAGATAATGCAGCGAACAACATCAGGCAACAATCGATTAACGGCCGGGATGAGCGATACCACCCGTTTTGCACATAAAACCGGTACCCAGCATCGGCGCAGTTGCGATGCGGGCATTGCTACGCACGAGGAGGCTAATGGCCCCTGGGTGATCGTTGCTTGCAGCCGGGGGCCGGTAGCAGTGAATGACCATGAACGTGCGTTGGCGCGAGTAGGCGATGCGTTACGCTATAGCGGTGCGCTCGGGAAGCCTTGAGCATGCTGTGTCGCAGGTACACCCGCCGCCAAGGCGAGCGTGATAAACTAGCGGCTTCATTTCATTGATACAGGCAGGAGGTTGTTATGGCACGCGCCAGCGCCCGTCATATTTTGGTTAGCAGCGAAGAGCAGTGTTTAGCGCTTAAACAGGAAATCGAAAACGGCCGTGACTTTGCCGATGTCGCCAAGCAGCACTCTAGCTGCCCTTCTGGCCGCCAGGGCGGCGACTTGGGTAGCTTCGGCCCCGGCCAAATGGTGCCTGAGTTCGATAAGGTGGTGTTCAGCGGTGAGTTGGGTCAGGTACACGGCCCGGTGAAAACGCAGTTTGGTTATCACCTGCTCGAGATCACTGACCGCACCTAAACGTTGCGTCTCTATAGCCGTGCAATGCGATAAGACGTCTGCACGGCTATTGTCGCTTTGGCATTCGGTCCTGCCTGAAAAGCGCTTATGTTCGGCCACTTTTCAGACAGAATCGCATGTTTAATCTCGCGTTAAATCGCCTCCAGCGTCGTGGCGTTTACGTTGCGGTGTGAGGAGAAAGCCATGAACGATCCCATTATTTCGATTAACGGCCTGAATAAAACCTACGAAGGCGGCTTTCAAGCGCTCTCGCGGGTGGACCTCACCATTCAGCGTGGTGAGATTTTTGCGCTGCTTGGCCCCAATGGAGCAGGCAAAACCACGCTGATCAGCGTGGTGTGTGGGCTGGTAAACCCGACCCAGGGCGAGGTGGTGATTGACGGCTTTAATAGCGTTAGCCAGTACCGCCAGGCGCGTGAGCGTATCGGCCTGGTGCCACAGGAGTTGACCAACGAAGCCTTTGAAACGGTGTGGAATACGGTCAGTTTTAGCCGTGGCCTGTTCGGTAAAGCGCCTGCCCCTGCGCATATTGAAAAAGTGCTTAAGTCGCTGGCGTTATGGGATAAACGTCATAACCGCTTAATGACCCTTTCCGGCGGAATGAAGCGCCGCGTGCTGATTGCCAAGGCGCTCTCTCACGAGCCGCGCATTCTGTTTTTGGATGAGCCAACGGCGGGTGTCGATGTTGAGCTGCGCCGGGATATGTGGGAAGTGGTTCGCGGGCTGCGCGAAAGTGGCGTCACGATTATTCTCACCACCCACTATATTGAAGAAGCCGAAGAGATGGCCGACCGCATCGGGGTGATTAATCGAGGTGAAATCGTGCTGGTGGAAGAGAAAGCGGCCTTGATGCAAAAGCTGGGCAGCAAGCAGTTAATTCTTCAACTGCAAACGCCGTTAAAGGCGCTACCTGCCGCTTTTCAGCAAACGGGGTTAAGCCTGACCGCCGATGGGCATGAGTTGGTGTACAGCTATGATGGCCGTCAGGATGAAGAGGGCCACAAGATATCAGCGCTGTTAGCGAACCTTGAGCGTGAAGGCATCGCCTTTAGAGACCTGCATACACGGCAGAGTTCGCTTGAGGATATTTTCGTCGACCTGGTTAAGGAGCGTGCATGAATCTGTATCCTGTTCGCGCCATTTATATGGCAGAAATGGCGCGTACGCGGCGCACGTTATTGCAAAGCATTGTGTCGCCGGTTATTTCAACCTCGCTCTACTTTGTGGTGTTCGGCGCGGCCATCGGCTCGCGTATCAGTGAGATTGGTGGGGTCAGTTACGGCGCCTTTATCGTGCCTGGGCTGATTATGCTCATGCTGCTGACCCAAAGCGTGTCCAATGCCTCTTTCGGGATTTTCTTTCCCAAGTTTTCGGGCAGTATCTATGAAATTTTATCGGCGCCCATCTCCTACCTTGAAATAGTGATTGGCTACGTAGGCGCGGCAGCCTCGAAGTCGATTCTATTGGGGCTGATCATTCTTGGGACATCGAGTTTTTTTGTGCCGCTGGAAATTGCGCACCCCTTCTGGATGCTGACGTTTCTGGTGCTCACCGCCGTCACGTTTAGTTTGCTGGGGTTCATTATCGGCATTTGGGCGGATGGCTTCGACAAGCTGCAGCTTGTGCCCTTGCTGATCATTACGCCACTGACCTTTCTGGGCGGCAGTTTCTACTCGATAGATATGCTGCCCCCTTTCTGGCAGACCGTCACGCTCGCCAACCCCGTGGTGTATCTGGTCAGCGGCTTTCGGTGGAGCTTCTACGGGATTAGCGATGTCAGTGTGGTAGCCAGTGTGGCCATGATCAGCCTGTTTTTACTGGCGAGCCTGGCCACTATCGCGTGGATATTTCGTACCGGCTATCGCCTGAAACCCTAACGCGCAGTATTTTTTTGCATAGCACTTCTTTTTATTGACGCCAGGAGCCAAGGCCCTTATGCCACTACTGCAAAGCATTGTTCACCGCCTGGACCCTTCGCTTGACGGTGAACGCTTAACGCTAACCGCTGCGCCATCGCTTGCCGAAAGTGATGACCCGGCCATGACAAGCCTGGTGAATACGCTGAACGACACGTATAACACCAAGGCTAAAGGTTGGGGGCGCTTTGCTGCAGAGGGCGAGCAGGCTGGCCCACTAGTTGCCTGGCTGCGCGACTATAGTGCGGGTGCCCAGGACTTTACCCAGCTTTCGACCGCAATTGCTGAGCGCCTGGCGCGTGAGCTGCAAGAGCAGCTATCCGTCAGTGGCTATTTGCTGCTTGCGCACATGCGCCAGGGGGACACCGAAACGCTATTTATCGCGTTGGTACATCAGCGTGAGGGCATTGGCATTAACCAGGCTCACCAAGCTGTGCCTGCCGCTCAACTGAATACCAGCCAGCTTACCCTGGCGGCCCGGGTCAATTTAACCCAGTGGCAGAGCGAGTCGCCTGGTGCGCAGTACGTCTCTTTCTTGAAAGATCGTGGCGGTAAAAAGCTTGCCGAAGGCATGGTAACCCTGTTGGGCATGGAAGAAGGGATCGATGCGCCCGCTGAAACCCGCACGCTGCTCAAGGCCTTCAGCGACTACGTGGAAAAAGAGGATTTCGACGACGAGGCGAGTCGAGAAAAAACCGACACGCTGGTGGACTACGCCAATGAACAGCTTCGCCGTGGCGAGCCAATGACCTTGGAAGAGCTTTCTGGGCTGGTAGACGAACAGCAGCCGAAAGCCTTTTACGACCATATTCGCAACGCCGATTACGGGCTTTCGCCGGAGATTCCCCCCGATAAGCGCACCTTAAGCCAGTTCCGCCGCTTTACCGGCCGAGCGGGCGGTGTCTCGATTAGTTTTGACTCCCACCTGCTGGGCTCAAGCATCGAGTACGACGCCACTCAAGATCGCCTGATTATCAAGCAAGTGCCCAAGCAGTTAAGAGAGCAGCTTACCAAGAAAGATTGAGGTAAGGACGATGCTGTAGCAACCCAGGAGCCCCTTATGCTGAACGCTATTAGTGATTTCTTCCAGCGCACGCTTGCGCAGCCCGAGCAGCGCGAAAATCAAACGCTCACCCTGGAACTGGCCACCGCAGCACTGCTGTGTGAAATCGTCCGCGCCGATTACGACACCACCAATGAAGAGCTTGCCGCGCTGCGTCTTATGCTTACCGAGCGCTACCAGCTCAGCACAAGCGATGTAGAAGAGCTGATGACGTTGGCACAAGCAGAAGTGGATGAGGCCGTCGATCATTACCAGTTTGTGAGCCTAATCAAAGAGCACTATAACTACGACCAGCGCTGCGAGCTGGTGGCGCTGATGTGGCAACTGGCGTGGGCCGACGGTAGCGTAGACCCACTTGAAGAGCACCGTATTCGGCGGCTGGCCGATTTACTGCATGTTAGCCACAGTGATTTTATTCGCACCAAGCTACAGGTTGAAGTACAGGTTGAAGAGCGCCGAACAGCGCAAGAAGGGCCTGAACGAGGCGGCGTATCTCACTAACGTATTAGTTTCCTGCGTTACTGTTCTTCAGGTGCGCTGAGCAGGCCCTCGACCAGGCGATGCAGCTGTTGCTGAAATTGGCCGCCTGGGGAGGGCGGCGTGGGGTCTGCGGTGATCACGATGGTCATATCGCGCTCAGGGACCACGTACAGCGCTTGCCCGCCATAGCCACGCCCGTAGTACACCGCCTCCCCCGCGAGTTCGGTAATAAACCAGCCATACCCATAGCCATCACCCGTCCAGGCAGAGATACCACGGGGTGTCCATGAAGCCTCTACCCAACCCTCTGGCAATAGCCGCACGCCCTCCATCACGCCGTCGTTACGATAAAGCTCACCCACCTCAATCAACGCGCGTGGCGAAAGTTGCATGTTGTTGCCGCCAAAATAAATGCCTTGCGGGTCACGCGGCCATGCGGGAATCGAAATAGTAAGCGGCTCCCCCAGCAGGCGTTGTGCGAGCACATGCGTGGTTTCACCGCTTGCCTGGGTAAGGGCTGCTGAAAGCAGGTGGCTAGTGCCAGTGGAATACAGCATCCGCCCGCCGGGCTCATCGACAAATGGGCGAGTAAGGGCATCGTTAACCCAGTTTGAGCTTGCCACCCAAGCGCTGTAGTTACCGCCGGATGTACGCTCCAGCCCCGCCTGCTGAGCCAGCAAATGCCCTACGGTAATGTCTTCCACGCGCGGGTCCAGCCCGGCTGGCAATGGCTCACCCAGGAGCATTACCAATCGCTGCTCAGTGGATTCAATAATGCCCTCTTCAATAGCTGCGCCTGTTATCGCCGCCAGCACCGTTTTGGAAAGTGATTTGATATTGGCAGGCTGCGCAACGCCGGGGCCACCCTGGTGGAGTTCGTGGATAATCTCGCCGTCGTAAGCGACCACAACGCTGTGAAGGCGGTTTAATTGGCGGGTTTGCTGATCCAGCGCCTGGAGTGCATGCGCAGAAGGTTCATTAGCGGCTGCATAGGCGGTGGGTAACAATGAAGTAACAGCTAATGAAACAAGCAAAGCAGTGGCGCGCATCACAACACCTTCGGTATAAGTGGCAAAGGTTCGAGGTTTAGAAGTGAGAGAGGTTCCACCATACACAGACGCTAAAATTAAAGTGCGATAGCACTCTCTAGATATAAAGCTAATCGAATAATTATTAAAGGTTATATTTGAGCTTTTAAAGTCAATTTTAGTCTATAATGGGTTATAAATAGCCCATTATATAGAGGTTTTTTTATGGCCCTTACTCACTCCTTGCTTGCTCCTGGCGAACTGTCTCAGCGGGTCGGTGCCAATGCACGAGAAGCACGATTGGCGAAGAACCTCTCCCGTAAAACCTTGGCGCAGATGACGGGTGTTTCCGAGTCCACCATTAAACGGTTCGAATCCAGTGGGCAAATAACCCTCGATATCTTGGTGCTCATTGCCACGGCGCTGGGCGCCACACGCCAAATTGCCGAGCTATTCACATATGAGCATCCCATATCACTTGAAGAGATCAAGCAGGCAGGGCGTGTTCGGGGGCGAAAATGAAGCGTATCAACACCGTAGAGGTGCTGTTAGCAGATAACCGTGTGGGTGAGCTGGTCGCTAGCCGACAGGGCACCTACTTTGCTTATGACCCTCAGTGGGTGGCGGAGGGCTTTAATTTATCGCCTCTGAACATGGATTTTACTACCCAGCCACAGAAGGCGCCCGATCCCCTCCTTTTTGCTGGTCTACCAGGCGCATTTGCTGACTCACTGCCAGATGGTTGGGGAATGCTGCTCATGGATCGCTATTTCCTTGCCGAACATGGAAAAGACCGGAGAGATATTTCCCCGCTTGATCGGCTGGCTTATATGGCTGACAAGGGAATGGGGGCGTTGGAATACCGTCCCGTTATCGAGCATACCGCGGATGAAAATGATATTGACCTGGCCCAGCTCTATCAGGCAGCTAATGCTGTCTACGAAGGTGAAACCACGACTACTCTGGATGCCTTGCGACTAGCCGGTGGTTCCCCGGCAGGTGCCCGGCCCAAGGTGGTCGTTGCGTTATCTTCTGATGGTAAGCAGTGCAGTACGTCTTTCCAAGAGTTTCCTGTGGGCTATCAGCATTGGCTAGTGAAGTTCCGTGCCCCTGCCGAGCATAGGGATACGGGCGCCATTGAGTACGCCTATTCGGTGTTGGCTAAGCATGCGGGTGTGAAAATGGCCTCGAGCAAGCTAATTGAGGTCAGCTCCTCAACGGGAACCGAGCGTTTCTTTTCTACTCAGCGCTTTGATCGCAACGGTAATCGCAAAATCCACATGATGACCGCTAGCGGCATTCTATATGCCGATCACAGCGCTCCATCGCTGGACTATTTAGATCTGCTCAAGGCAACCAGCACGTTTACCCGCCACGCAGAAGACGTTGAGCGCATGGCGAGATTGATGGTGTTCAACGCCCTGACCCACAATCACGATGACCACGCTAAGAACTTCGCTTTTTTACATGATCAAGGGCGATGGACACTGGCCCCTGCATACGACCTGACTTACGCCCCTGTTCGGGGCTATGCAGACGAGCATACAACATCTTTCAGTGGGGCAGGTTTGGCTACGCGTAAAAAGCTCAAACAGGTTTGTGCTCCCTTCAGGTACTTAACCCCGGATCTCTATATTGAACAAGCCCTTGATGCTCTATCCGAATGGTCGTCCCTTTGCTATGAATTAGAAATCGATACCCAGCAGCAGAAAGTTATTCAGCGAGCATTCGACGAGAACCGCCAGCGTCTCGGATAACGCTAGCCATGCGGCCACGCAAACCCAGCCACCTTCTGCCTTCTGGTAGGGAAAGGCAGGGCATTACGCAAAAAGTTGAAAAGCCTGCTAGGCTTTAATCGTTACTGGGCGTAAGCAACCCTTTGATTTCACCCAAAACGCAAACTAGCAAGGAGTGCCAACATGCGTAATATTATCTATATCGTAGGCCTAATCGTCGTTGTACTGTTTATCCTTTCACTGCTCGGCCTGCGCTAACATCAGCGACTGCCAGCACGCCCGCAGATTTCCCCTGCGGGCTTTTTTACGCACCCGCCTAAGCAATCTAGTGACAAAAGTGACGCGGTAAGCACGACATAAGCGTTATTAGCCTCACTCTTCAAACAAACGTTTCATATATTTACTCTCGCCGCATCGCTGCCATAACCCAGCGGCTATAGGCATTAAACGTAGCCGCGTGCCTGCCTCGAATAGCTGTTATCGCTCAGTAAAAAAGTGCTGGGCCACCGGAATATGCGTAAAGCCGTCACCGCGTCACCGGTATCGCAAAGCGAGTTCTATTGCTTAGAGCAGCAGTAGCAAAGGCCAGGTTGAGCGCTGAAGATACCCATTTTGGAGCATTGCAACTACCGTTAACCCAAGGCTGAGGCCGAATAAGCCGATTAATAATGTTGCAGAAAAAAAACAAAACTTCACAAACGCGACGGATTAAGCAGGCATACTAAAAGCCAAAGTATGGTGTAGATATGTTTTTTTGCTGACGGTAAGGCGTTGTATAATTATCCAGTATTATTTTTTTTATTAAAAATCAAATGGATAGTATTTTTTTATAACGCGCTAGGGCGATAAGTAAGCGATGCAGTATATCGTTGCTATATAAGATATTTTGTCGTAAATAGGCATGTCGTTAATTTTTATTAAATTAAAATTTAACGCGGAAAATATCTGATATTAATCGGTTAAGCTCATGTTTTTTATCGAGGATCGTTTTAAGTGGCAGCGTTTTAATGGTTCAAACGTTTGCTTTAAAGGTGGTTAGTGGCAGGCTGCCGCCACAGGGGGATGATTGATTTTAACCGATAAAAAAGCAGTAATAGCTGTGCGGTACCGTTGATAGCCGCAAAAGAGTGAATGATGTAGCGATAAAGAGGGGTGGCGTGCTGGATATGAATAAAATGTCTTTAAACGTTACAAACGAACCTGAAGCATCTAAAAAAACGCTAACGAGTACAAAAAGTGAAACAAACAAGAGGAATACTCTTTTCCGCATACGTAAAGAGGATGAAAGAATGATTTTTTCCAGTAAAGCCTTTTCAGAAGAGGTAAAGGACGTATCAGAAGGGCAGTGTCATCAAGCGCTCTCGAGTTCCCAGTTATTGCAACTAGAAAGGCTAGAAATACAAATGATGGCAGCCAGCCAATACTTGTATAAGCAATACATAATGTGCCGTGAGGTTTGAAAGCACAAGCGTGTGGTTTGGGAGGTGGGTAGGCGCTACTCAGTAATTCGGCTAGGATTATCAAATACGAGCGCATAGGGGCTAAAGTTAATTCCTTTTCGGCCGATAGAGTTTATAGAATTCATGTTTTTTGTCTGCGAGGACTGTACTGATGGCAACAATTACCTCCCTTGGTGTTGGTTCAGGGTTAGATCTCACCGGTTTGCTGGATCAGCTTCAAGATGCCGAGCGCGGTAAGCTTGAGCCGATTACGCAGCAAAAAGCCGATCAAGAAGCCAAAATTTCCGCTTACGGGCAGTTGCAAACGTCGCTCAACGCATTTAACGATGCGGTGGCCAAGATTAACGACCCAAAGCTTTATCAAAGCCTTTCCGCCAATGTGCGTGGCGATGATATAAAAGCCACTACCTCGGCGAACGCGCTGCCGGGCAGCTACCAGGTAGAAGTTAGCCAGGTCGCGACATACGGCTCGCTTGCCTCTGAGAGTATTACTGAGATAGATAAACCCTCAGATCCATTGGAGCTAAACGGTGCGACCGCTATCAGGCTAAATTTTGTAGGTAGTGAGAGCAAGCCGGTCAATATCGAGCTTGATGCCAACAGCTCGCTAAACGATATTCGTGATGCAATTAATGCCAATAAAGACGCCGGTGTTAACGCCACGATTATTAATGACGGCGATGGCTACCGCTTGGCACTCAGTTCCAAAGTCACGGGGGCAGACGCATCCATTGATAGCTTTGAATTTGTAGGTGGAGCAGGCCCATTCGGCAAAGCGGAAGAAGCTGGCGCCAAGCAGCAGGGGCAAAATGCTTCTTTAACGGTGAACGGCATCACGATTACCAGTGCCAGTAACCAGGTGGAGGATGCTATTCAAGGGGTAACGCTTAACCTGGGTGAGCTAAGCATTGCCGAAGGCGAAAAAGCGACCAGCACGGTCAACATTGAGCGCGATACCCTAAAGCAGCGCGAAGCGATCAACGATTTTGTCGACGCGTATAACGATTTAAAAGATACAACTAACGAGCTTACTAGCTTCAACGCTGAAAGTGGAGCAGCAGGAGAGCTACTGGGTGACCGTGCCGTTCGTACAATTGAGTCCCGCCTGCGTAGCGTGCTTACCGGGGGGGTTGAGGGCGGCGAGTTTTCTACGCTGAGCCAACTGGGCATTACCTTAGAGGCTGGCACTACTCTTAGCGGTAAGCTGGAAGTTGATGATGAAAAGCTCGATAACTTAATCGCCAATGACCCGCAGGCGCTAAGCGCGTTTTTTGCGGGCGATAATAAAGACGGTGGTTTAGCCGGCAAGTTAAACAGCTCCATTGAGCAAATGACCAGCAGTAACGGCGTACTCACAGGTGCCGTTACAGGTGCTGAGAGCAACGTAAAAAGCCTGGACGAACGCTATGCGCGCATGGAAAAAAGCATCGATGCAACGATTGCCCGCTATCGCGCCCAGTTCAGCCAGCTGGACGTTATGGTGGCAGAGATGAACAGCATGAGTTCGTACCTGACCCAGCAGTTTGATGCGCTGGATGCCCAGCTAGGCCGCTAGTAGTAACCCCATCCAGGCCCTTGTAGGAGCGAATGAAGCAGCCCATAGCGCTGCTGGAGCAAGGGCGGCTAGCTGCACAAATGTAGTGCGCGGTAAGCGAAGCGCACCCGCAAAGCAGCGCCCCGCGCTGCCGGGGTAAGGGCGACTAACGCCGCCATCGCCGAGTAAACTCAGCTCCCACAAAACCACTGGCTCCGCTTCGAAAACCGCGCATTGCCCCAATCATTACCCGCTGGGTGAAGCGCCACATGCAGCGGCTTGGCGCAGGCGTTAATCTTGAAACGCTCACCAGTCTGGTGGAGGACAAAGACATGCTGGCAGAAAACCTGGAAAATCTCTTGAGAAAAGAGCGCCTGAAAGCGTATCAAGAGGGCTATGAGGAAGGTTATCAAGAGACAAAGCGAAAAATTTTTAGGAATCTGCTTGTCTTTAGATTTGGCCAATTACCCAATTGGGTGGATGAACAGCTGCAAAAAGCAACGCCTGAGCAGCTAGCCGTTTGGTCGGAGCAAGTGCTTGTCGCTGATAGCCTGGAAGCGCTATTTACTCAGTAAGGCGCGTTTGTTATGAGCGTGGTTGAGCAAGGGCGGCTAGCGCCGCCATCGCCGAGTAACTCAGCTTCTACAACCTGTCTTGCCAGGCCTCAAAAGTGATCGCCCTTGCGCGGCCGTGCTAACATCCCCGGTACTGCGCAGGAGGGCCCATGGCAAATCACTACGACACTGGCTATAAAGAACTTTTCAGCTACCCTGAATTTGTTCAACAACTGCTTGAAGGCTTTGCCCCGCCAGAAATCTCTGAGCTGATGGATTTCAGCACATTAAAACTCCATAGTGGCAATTACATCACACCGCTTTTTGAAGAGAAGTTTGAAGATCTGGTCTGGTCGGTGCAGGTGAACTGGCAAGGGGCTATCCAGGAGGTCTACCTCTACCTGTTACTTGA